>QOPK01000035.1 GCA_003331685.1 Halieaceae bacterium
GGCGTCTCAGATTTTGAGCGCGCCAAATCTTTTTACGAGGCGCTGCTCGGTGTTATTGGCGCAAAGGAAGTGGTGGGCACTGAGCGGATCGCGCTCTATGGCCATGACGTGGCTAGCCCCATGCTGGCCGTGTGTATTCCCTACGACGAGGGAGAACCCAGCGCGGGTAATGGCACGATGGTCGCCATTCGCGCAGGCGGCCCTGCCGAATGTGACGCCATGTACGAGAAAGCCATCGAGCTGGGTGCGACCTGTGACGGCCCACCCGGGGAGCGTATGCCCGGCTTTTTCTATGGTGCTTATGTGCGCGACCCCGACGGTAACAAGCTATGTTTCTGCCAGATTGGTCCGCAGTAATGCACAAACCAATGCTTTTCTTGCACTGATTCACTTCCATTATTGGAGGCCGGAAATGCGTCTCTCACCCCTACTGACACAGTTGGCTGCGCTCTGCATCAGTTTCAGCAGCGCGGAAGTTTGGCCTCACGCCAAGACGGACATCGTCACGGTGGCTAATGGCGATCAAATTACGGGGGCCGTAAGCGCCATGTCGTCGGGAAAACTGTCCTTGAGCACCGACTACGCAGGCATCGTTAATATCAAATGGCGTGAGGTCAGGCAGATCGATAGTCGATATATTTACGAGGTGAGGCTTGATAACGGCGAGCGGATGTACGGGCGTTTTGTCGGCAACGACATACCGAATCAGCTGACTTTTCGTTCTGGCAGCGTCAATCGACAGGTCGACATTGATGACATCGTCGAGGTCCGATCGATTGAGAATGACCTGGCAGACAAACTCGATTTGGCACTAGGCGCTACTGTTTATGCTGACCCCAATACCCAAACGCTGGTGCTGAATGCGCGGGGGCAATATGACGTGCGCGGCGGTCGGACCACCTTTCAGGCCAGCATCAATGATACCCGCACCAGCATAGAAACTGAGGAAGAATCTCCCTGTGATTGCCCCGAGAATTTGGACGGAGGCAGTGTCGACACGGTTCAAGCCCCTTCGAATAATCAGACCAACAGCAGTAACGCTTCGAGCTTCGAAATTTCGAGAGAATTTTGGCGGGAGCGCGGCACTGCCCAGTCTTATCGTGTTTTGAACGCTCGCTACGAAACGAACGACGAGCTAGGCATTGCGCATCGCGGCTCACTGGGCTTCGGTTTAGGGCGCTACCTGATCAACGATCTCGGTAATGAATTGGCGATTTCGGCAGGGCTCCAAGGCGTGCAGGAGCGGAGAAAAACCTGCGAAGATCAAGGGGGCTCAGGACGCACAACCTTCAGCGGCGATGATGTGAGGGAAACGTGCAACGACGCCGAGCTATTTCTGAACGTTAAGTGGCACCTGTACAGCTTTCAAAATCTCGATATGGACATCTCGCTCAATGGCAACACCTATCCGTCATTATCTGACTGGGGGCGCGTGCGCGGCGATCTGAAGCTATTGATCAATTGGGAGCTATTCGAAAGTTTTTACTGGACGGTCGATGCGCAAACCATTATCGACAGTGCGGGCGACCGGGACGATAACTCGTTGAGCAACAGTGACTATACGATCTCGACGGGAGTGACCTGGCGGTATTGAGGTCGGCAGTACCGAGGGATAGGACCACTCAAAAATCGGCTCACCGGTTTATCTGGCGGGCGTCGACTCAGTCTGCTGTGCCATATGCACGTCGCGCTGCGGGAACGGGATGGTAATGCCCTCGGCGTCGAAGCGCTGTTTGACCGCTTTATTGAGCGCCCACAATGTCTCCCAGAACTCCCCGGTTCTCGCATAGGCGCGGACCAGGAAGTCGATTGAGGAATCACTGAATTGCTTGACCCGGACGATGGGCGCCGGCTCGGTCAAGAAACGCTCATCTGAGGCAACGAGTTCTTCCAGCACGCGCTGCACATGATCAAGATCGTCGCTGTAGCTCACGCTGTAAGTCACATCGGTGCGTCGCAAATGCTGCCCTGTGAAATTCATGATCACACCGCCCCAAATCTTGCTATTGGGGATGATCAACACGCGGTTATCAATGGTGACGATCGTGGTGTTGACCAAATTCATCTTGCGGACTTCACCTTCCACATCGGCCGCAGAGATGAAATCACCGGTATCAAAAGGTCGATAGGCAAGAATCATGGCGCCTGCCGCAAAGTTACTCAGGGTATCCTGCAGCGCAAAGCCGACAATAAAGCCCACCACGCCCAGACCGGCGATCATTGGCGTGACCGACACACCCACCTGCGACAAAGCGACCAATGCTCCCACCAGGAACACGATGGTACCGGAAATGGAGATCAGCATTTCTTTCAACAGCTGCGAAACGGACTGGTCGGAGTGCCGCAGCGCCCGTTCGGTCACGCGTCGTGTCATGCGCGCTAGCCACCGTGCCAAGATCAGAATGGCGACGAAGAGACATGCTGAAAGCAATGTGCTGGCACCACGATTGGCGAGCCAATCTTTGAACTTGGCGGTCGCCTCGGCGTAGAGCACACTAACGATGTCCGTATCGACCAGCGACAGGGCCAGACTTCCGCGCTCCTCGATCAGCGTACGCCGCATTTCCAGAGTATCGCCCCCCAAGCGGTCGAGCTGCGCCACCACACCTCTCAGGCGCATCACCGACAGCTGCAAACGCTCTGACTCATGCCGCGCCGCCTGAATCAGATCCGAGTCGGTGCCATCCGTCGCCTGTCGCTCCGCCAGCATTTTGAGGCCGTACTGGTGGAGATGAATCAGGCCCATCATTTCCTCACCAAACCACGTCAGGGTCCGCACCACTTTCTCGCGCAGGCTGGTGTCATCAATGTCCAATGCGACGAGGAGGAGCACCTGCTCTGTCGACAGCTCCAAGTACTGCAGGCGCTGACCGTCCACCAATTCAGCAAAGGACTCCTCCGCCAACAAAGCCGGCCCTGAGAGATCAGCCTGAAGCTCCAGCGACTCGTTCAGGCGCGTGGTTAGGCTGATAAAGCGGTCCACTAGCGCCTGCTCGATCAAGTCACCGCGAGCGCGCATCAGTTGATCTAACGTGTCGCGCTCGGGGGCATCCTCAGGAAGCGCCAACACCCTATCCGCCAGCGACATAATGCGGCGCAGCACGTGGATCGTTTTTTCATCGCGACGAATCTCAAGCGTGCGTCTCCGCTCAGAGGACTCGGGCATGGGGTAGCTCTCGAATGTGCGCAGGGAGGCGAGCTCTTTCGAGACCTTCTCTGACAGCTGAGCAATGGTCAACTCACTGGCGGCAGGCGGTCCTGCAACGTCTATCTCCTGCGCGACAACAACGGCAGCCCATAAGAGCATCACAGCGGCGATAGTGAATCGCATCCATCTACTCAGTATGCTTATCGTAGATTGTCGCGTCATAGACTCAGGCCGCTTTGCGTCTCTGTTGTACGGCGCCTGCGAGGGCGTACAAGGTGGAGACCGTCTGCGCCCAGTCCATGCACGGGTCGGTAATGCTCTGGCCGTAGACCAGATTGTTCTTGTCGACCACGTCCTGCCGACCCGCCTCGATAAAGCTCTCCAACATCAACCCGATAATACGGCGATCACCACGGGCTACCTGGGTGGCGATATCCTCGGCCACTGACACCTGCCGCGCCGGCTGCTTTCGGCTGTTGGCGTGGCTGGCGTCAATCATGACGCTCTCGGCTAGCTTGGCCTTGGCAAGCATGGCGCAGGCATCATCTACCGAGAACATATCGTAGTTAGGCTGCGGGCCGCCGCGCAGAATAAGATGGCAATATGGATTACCAGCAGTCTCAAAAATCGCCGACTGGCCGCCCTTGGTCACCGACAAAAAATGATGCGAGTGCTGCGCGGCACCGATGGCATCAACCGCGATCTGCACGTTCCCACCCGTGCCGTTTTTAAAGCCCACCGGACAAGAGAGGCCGCTGGCAAGCTCGCGATGGCTCTGACTCTCGGTCGTGCGGGCGCCGATGGCCCCCCAGCTCACTAGATCGGCGATGTACTGAGGCGAAATCAGATCCAGATACTCCGTGGCGGTGGGGAGGCCCACGCCATTGATGTCCAGCAGCAATTGGCGCGCGCGACGCAGGCCCTCGTTGACATCGAACGAGTTATCGAGGTGAGGGTCGTTGATGAGGCCTTTCCAGCCAACCGTGGTCCGAGGCTTTTCAAAATACACCCGCATCACCACAAAGATGTCTTCTGATACATCGTCTGCCAGCGTTTTGAGTCGCGCGGCATAGTCCATGGCGGCGTCCGGGTCATGGATCGAGCACGGCCCCACCACGACAACCAGACGGTCGTCGGCCTGTTCCAGAATCGACTGAATCACCCCGCGAGACACATTCACGTGCTGAGCTAATGGCCCTTCTGCCGGCAGCTCCGCAATGAGCGCCTCGGGCACCACCAGCTCGCGCAGATTCTGAATGCGAAGGTCGTCAGTGTTGGTAGACATCATCGATCGCCGCTTTAACCAAAACGAGTAAACTCAGGAGGATACCACCGCCGGCCGGTTAATCTGTGGCCAAGTATTCACTTTCTGCAAGGAGCTCATCGACTAATTGACCGATGACATTGGGCGTGACCAGATGTGCGGCATACCAGGTGTGCAGACAGCGAATACGGGTAGGCTCACTGATTCCACCAATGCCACGCTCATCGAGCGCCGCCTGCATCCCTTTTTCGTTCAGTAGCTGCCGTTCAGCATCGGACAAGAAACGCGATCGCTCCGTCCGATGCCGCGTGTGATCATCGCTCATTGCCTGCTGCATTTCGGTCGAGGCATCCACTCGACCCTGCAATCGCGCAATCCATCCGGCGGCTTCAAGCCGATCAATCCGCAGACTCAGCTCCGCCCCTACCAACCAGTACAGTGTTGGAAAAGGCTTGTTATCGACGACTGAGGCCACACGAATAACCAGCGGCTCACCGCATTCATCCGCCACAGCGATCGCGCGCAGCCCGCGGGGCTCTCGGCCCAGCAGCTTGGCGACACGGGCGCGTTGATCGCCAGTGAGAGGCGTTTCTTCATGTTCAGGCTGCATGCGCAAATGTTAACACCGGGATCGATTGATCCTGGTCTCGAGTGCGAGTAGAGTGCTGCAAATCAGGTGCCTGCCGGTCTCACGATCTGGGCAGGTTAAAAGGGAAGTCCGGTGAGCTTTAGCAAGTCCGGCGCTGCCCCCGCAACGGTCATCACTAAGGTGAGAGCCCGATACCTGCCTGATCAACACACATCATGTGGAGCGGAGGGCTCCTACAGGATGCGCTCGATACCCGTGACATCAGCTGTCACGACTGGTCGTGCATCCCCTGCCCCTCGCCCCGAATGTCGTATCGACGGCTTCGACACCAAAAGGGGAAGGGATGACAGTTTCACATTCTCATGGCAATCACTCGATAGCCTTAACAGCGAATCAGACACAGGTGCGGCCAGCATCTTGGTTTGCGAATCGGAATCTGCAGCGATATTCGGCTATCGGCGATACCACCATACCGCTTGCCATGCGGTCTTTTGGCACTATTTTTCGGTCCACTTCATTGTTGGTTTGGGCCCTAACTGGTTCGTGCTTCACCACAGCGCAGAACACATCGTCTGACGGGTCGACTGATGCCGCAGAATTAGAGGAAGTGGTGGTCTCCTCGCGAACACCCGACCTAATTGATCAGATCGGGGTCTCGGTCAGCGTGCTCGATAAGGACATGATGCAATCGTTAGGCTATCCCGACCTGGCCTCATTGCTCGATGCCCAACCGGGCGTCACCGCGACCATGGATGGTGGTTACGGGAAAGCGGCGGCAGTTCGGATCCGAGGTGAGGAAGGCTACCGCACGCGCATTGTGCTGGACGGCATCAATATCGCGGACCCCTCTTCCCCGCAGGTCAGCCCGCGTATCGAGCATTTGGTGAGCAGTGGGTTGACCCGCGTGGAAATCCTGCGCGGTCCTCAGGGATTACTCTGGGGCGCAGATGCCGGTGGCGTGATTCTCATGTCTACTACCGACGCGGTAACCGAGTCGGGTGTGGAAGGCCATTTAGAGGCCGGCAGCGACGACTTTTATCAGGGTGCGATCAATGGCGTCTTGAACACTGACCAGCTGAAAGCGTCGGTGTCTCTCTCACAGCTGGAAACCGACGGCTTCAACGCGCGGGAGATCGACAGTGCCGATCCTGACCGAGACGGTTACGAGAACACAACGGCTCATGGCGCTCTCTCCTGGGCTATCAACAACGTCATCTCTGTGGAGGTTACGGCAACCGATATTTCCGGCGACAACCAATACGATGGCTGTTACGACACCGCAACATTTGCATTGATTCACGACTGTGACGATAAGTATGGCCAACAAGCCTGGCGCAGCGCGCTGCGTTTTGTGGCTGAGCAACATACCGTCGAAATCAGCTACGCCTCGAGCGACACCGAGCGCGCTTTTTTCTCTGCTGGCATTGTGTCCTACGAAACCGAGGGTGAGACGGATACGACGTCCCTCATCGGCGCGTGGCGGCTCACGGACAACACTCGGCTCACGTATGGTGTCGATCACGAGGAGCAGACGCTCTCTGATGCCAGCACCGATTGGTCCAGAGACAACACCGGCATCTATTTAGAAGCCCAGCAGCGCTATGGCCGCGGCGTTGTGACCTTTGGCTGGCGTCACGATGACAACGCCGATTTTGGTGAGTTCGACAGCTGGCGTGTGAGCGGGCGCTACGATCTGGACGGCATGGCCAAGGGCTGGTCGCTGCGCGCCGCGATCGGCACCGGGTTCCGCGCCCCGAGTCTCTACGAGATCGCCTATAACAGTGGGCCGTTTGCTTACCCTCCTGCGAGCAGCACGCCGCTCTTAGAGGAACAATCCGAGGGCTGGGAAATCGCCGTCTTGGGCTCGATGGGAAATCTCGATCTCGAGCTAATCTGGTTTGATCAGGAAATTGACAACGAGATCACCTTTGACCTTGCAGGTTACAGTGGCTACCTGCAAACCACCGGGACCAGTCAATCCGAGGGCCTGGAAATCATCGCCAGCTTGCCCCTGTCCGAGCAATGGCGCATTGAGGGTAATTTCACCTCACTCGATGCCACACAGCAAAACGGTGACGATCGCGCCTATCGACCAGATCAAACGGGCCGGATGAGCATCGTATGGACGCGCAATGATTTGCGAGCCCGAGTCACCGGCCGCTATACCGGAGAAGCAACCGACCCTTTCATGACTTCAATTGATGACACCTTTACTATCGACCTGAGCGCTCAGTGGGATCTTTCGGGCCGTTGGGCGCTAGAAGCAAGGGTTCTCAACGTCACAGACCACAATGACCGGCTGCTACCCGGTTATTATGTGCCGGGCATGACGGCCTACGCCGGCGTGCGAGTGAAACTATAGGAACACTCCATGGACCGTAACACTAAACACAACAAAGCCATGGCTAAACAGAAGGTCGCTGTGGATGAAGGCATCGCCAAGGCGGATGTCGAACGCGGGGTGTCGGTTTTACTCACCGGTGATGGCAAAGGCAAAACCAGTTCCGCCTTCGGCATGGTGATGCGGGCGCTGGGCTACGGCCAAAAGGTAGGCGTCGTGCAATTCATTAAAGGCGTGCAGGCCTCGGGTGAAGAAAATTTTGTCAGAGATCATTTGCCCGGCGTGGACCTCTACCAGATGGGTACGGGGTTTACCTGGGACACGCAGGACCGGGAGAGCGATATCGCCGCAGCCAAACGGACCTGGGAACGCGCCTTGGCGATGCTGGGCGATGCCAGCTACAACCTGGTGGTGCTCGATGAGCTCACATACATGTTGGCGTTCGACTATCTCCCAGAAGACGAGGTGATCAGTGCGCTCACCGGGCGACCCGAGTCACAAAGCGTGGTAGTCACCGGTCGTGGGGGCGGTCAGGCCCTGCGCGAGGCCATGGACACCGTGTCTGAGGTCAAAGAAGTCAAGCACGCCTATCGCGCCGGCATTCGCGCCCGACAGGGTGTGGACTATTAACATGGGCGCGCATCCGGCGATCCGCCCCGCCGCCTTCATCCGCTACAAATTCCTCAACTCGCTCTTTCTCGGGCTGTCTGTCGGCGCGGTGTTTGTGCTGTACACACCCTTGTCCCCCGCGGTGTTCTCCGCAGGCGGCATCGGACTCGCGTTAGGTACCCTGATAGTCGCCTCCCAGTACCGACGGATTCTGGCACCGAGCTGGTTTTTTCGGCTGTCGCTCGGGGTAGAGCTGGTGACACTAAGTGGCGTGTTAGCGGTGCTCCTGTTCCCCCTGGAGTTGGCCCTCGCGTTGTTTATCTACATCGGCTACCAGGTCACCTTCTCGCTGGGGAATTACCTGGTGCGCTGCGAGACCCTGCTGATGGTCTCGGTGGAACAGCTGCGCAAACTCGACGTGGCGAAACAGGCTGGCTATTTACTCGGCATGGGAGGTGCGTGGGCGGTGTATGCAGGCCTTGAGCAATTTGCCGCGATCGATGGACGGTTCGAGCAGGTGATCTCCCTGCACTGGTTGCTGGCGGTTACCGAAGTCTTGGTAGTGGCCTCCCTGTGGCGGGCCTTTAATCGAGATCAGCTAGCCAACAGCGCCCTGCTGGTAGGCGACGAAACAGCTCTCGCGGCCGATTAATCCAAGAGATCCGGCTGCTCATTCAGAATGACATCGAACAGCGGCTGGGCACTGAACCATCCAGCCAGCGTGCTGCCCACCTGCCCCGCCGTATGGAGCGCCATGTCGTGAGGAATGGGCTGGGTTGTGCCCGCCGCCTCGGCCATCAGCTGAGCCTGACAGCTGCGCTCAAAGGTCACGTACCACCACAGCGCCTCATCAACTGACTCACCCACCGTCAGGTGACCATGATTCTTCAACACTATCGCTTTTTTATCGCCGAGTGCCTCAGCCAAACGCTTCCCTTCACTCATCGACACCACCACACCGGTGTAGTCGTCCAATAAAGCGAGATCGTCATAAAACGCGCAAGCGTCCTGTGTAATGGGGTCTAGCAAGCGCCCCAGTGCAGACCAGGTCTTGCCGTAAATCGAGTGGGCGTGGGCCGCCGCGGTGACTTCGGGTCGGGCCTGATGTATGCGGCTGTGAATCGTGAACGCTGCGCCATTCAGAAGCCCCTCACCCTCAACGATCTCCCCATCATGACTGACCCTGATGAGATCGGAGACCCGCATGAGTTTGAACGAACGACCCATGGGATTGACCCAAAAAGTCTCTGTATCGATTGGGTCACGAACGGTAATGTGTCCGGCTACCCCCTCATCAAAACCAAACTTACCGAAGATTCTCAATGCCGCGGCGAGGCGTTGCTTGCGCTGCAGCTGCTCCGCTGCCGGATCCAGCCCGTCACCGGGCATCGCTGCCAGATCCGCGTTCATCACCAACTGGTTCACTTGCTCGTTCATGCCTGATCGCTCCTATTCTCGCGCCAATACTGTGCCGCCTCGCGCGCCAGCTCACCCTCCGAGGGGAGCGGCCGTCCCTGCGCATTCAAGTGCGCAACATAGGCACTCACCATCTCCCCGGGCTGCGCCGAGACTTCTTCCGGGCGCAGCGGGTCGCCGCAATCGCCACAAGATAATACCGCCCGGGTGTGCTTGCCACACAAGCTGTGGCGGTATAGCTGGGGCGGGCCGTTGCCGTCGTCCATCCAATCATCACCCCACTGACTCAGCGTCATCAGCACCGGGTACAACGCCAAACCCTTTCGGGTTAATCGGTACTCATAGCGCGTAGGCCGCTCCATGTAGGCCACTCGAGTCAGCACCCCTTCATCAACCAATTTGCCAAGTCGCTCCGAGAGGCGATGCCGCGTCACACCCAGGCTGCGCTGAAAATCGTCGAACCGGCGGGTGCCACGAAAGGCGTCGCGAATGATCAACAGGGTCCAGCGCTCACCCAGCACCGAGAGTGCTCGCGCCACTGAACAGGCCTGTTGATCAATGTCGTCCCACTTCATGCTTGAAAGAGTGCGCGCGACCGACGCCAAACGCAAGCGCGGGCACCGAAGTGCCCGCGCCGATTCGCCTTTACCCGGCCTGTGATTCAGCCAAACTGGTTCATGGTGTTGTCATCACCGGCGGCTTTCAGCGCCGCATCACCGGAGAAGTACTCCTTGTGATCATCGCCCATGTCGGAACCCGCCATGTTCTGGTGCTTCACACAGGCGATGCCCTGACGGATCTCCTTGCGCTGCACACCCGCTACATACCCCAGCATACCCGCCTCACCGAAGTACTCCTTGGCGAGGTTATCGGTGGACAGCGCCGCCGTATGGTAGGTAGGTAATGTGATCAGGTGATGGAAGATGCCTGCCTCGCGCGATCCGTCGCGCTGGAAGGACTGAATGCGACGATCTGCCTCTGCCGCCAGATCCGTTTCGTCATAGCTTGCGTCCATCAATGCCTCACGATCGTACGCCGATACGTCCTGACCCGCCTCGGACCAGGCGTCGAAAACCTGCTGCCGGAAGCTGAGTGTCCAGTTAAACGATGGGCTATTGTTGTAGACCAGCTTCGCGTCCGGCACGACCTCGCGGATACGATTCACCACCGAGGCAATCTGGCCGACGTGGGGCTTCTCGGTCTCGATCCACAGTAGATCAGCACCGTTCTGCAAAGAGGTGATGCAGTCGAGTACCACACGATCCTCGCCCGAGCCCTTGCGGAACTGGAACAACCCGGATGCCAAACGGGCCGGCTTCAACAACTTGCCGTTGGCCTTGACCACCACGTCACCATTTGCAATGTCATCAGCGCTGTCGATGTAATCACCATCGAGGAACCCGTTGTAGAGATCACCCAGATCACCCGGCTCTTGCGTCACCGCAATCTGCTTGGTAAGGCCTGCGCCGAGCGAATCGGTGCGCGCCACGATAATGCCGTCTTCCACGCCCAGCTCCAGAAAGGCATAGCGAATCGCGCGAATCTTGGCGATAAAGTCGGCGTGGGGGACCGTTACCTTGCCGTCCTGGTGTCCGCACTGCTTCTCGTCGGAGACCTGGTTCTCAATCTGGATAGCGCAGGCGCCCGCCTCGATCATGCGTCGAGCCAGCAGGTAGGTGGCCTCCTCGTTGCCGAATCCGGCATCGATGTCAGCGATAATCGGTACCACGTGGGTCTGAAACTCATCAATTTGCTTGGTAATGCTTTGCACCTCGACGTCGTTGCCATTCTCACGGGCTTTGTCGAGAGCGCGGAACAAGCCACCGAGCTCGCGGGCGTCGGCCTGTCGCAGGAAGGTGTAAAGCTCTTCAATCAGCCCGGAGACTGAGGTTTTCTCGTGCATCGATTGATCGGGTAGAGGACCAAACTCTGAGCGCAGCGCGGCGATCATCCAGCCTGACAGGTACAGGTAGCGCTTGTCGGTAGTACCGAAGTGCTTTTTGATCGAGATCAGCTTCTGCTGTCCAATAAAGCCGTGCCAGCAGCCCAGAGACTGGGTGTAGTGGCCCGGGTCGCTGTCGTAATCCGCCATATCTTTGCGCATGATCGCTGCGGTGTACCGAGCGATATCAAGTCCGGTCCTAAAGCGGTTCTGCAAGCGCATCCGGGCAGCGTACTCAGGGCTGATATCTGACCAGTTATGGGATTGTCCGCAACTGGTTTCCATCGCCTTGATGGCCTCTGCGTATGTCGACATGGTGTCTCTCCTATTCATTCGCACCGCCGAAGCAGCATCTTCAACACGGCGGCAGTCTAGGTGCCGGCTCATTATTTTCAAACCAAATAGATCTCATACTTACCATTCATGGCCTAAATATCTCGCTCTGCCGTGAATTGTCTGGCCGTGAAAGGCTTCCCTTTAAAGTCGCTGCGTTTGCCCCTAGACTCCGGCCCTTGCCCACGCCTCTGCACTATAGGTTAGGAGAAAACAGCATGAGCGAACCGCTGGTCAGCATCATCATGGGATCCCAATCAGACTGGGAAACCATGCAAGCTGCCACCACCGTGCTCACCGAGCTAGGCGTGCCCTTTGAGACACGGGTTGTGTCAGCGCACCGAACACCCGCGCGGCTGATGGAATTTGCCGAAGGCGCTGCATCGCGTGGCCTGAAGGTCATCATCGCGGGCGCCGGTGGTGCCGCACATCTGGCCGGCATGGCAGCGTCGATGACCCACCTGCCGGTAATCGCCGTGCCTGTCTCCAGCATGCAGCTCAAAGGCATGGACAGCCTGCTCTCGATGGTGCAAATGCCCAAAGGCGTGGCCGTAGCCTGTCAGGCGATTGGCGAAGCTGGCGCTTTCAACGCGGGTTTGATGGCGGCACAGATTCTGGCCACCTCCGATCCTGCGCTGTCACAAGCGATCCAAGACTGGAGAGCCAGGCAAACCGACAACGTTCCCCACGCCGTAGACTGATGCGGATTGCCATCGCCGGATGCGGCCAATTGGCGAGAATGCTGGCCCTTGCGGGCTGGGAAATGGGCCACTACTTCTCCTTCATCGCGGACCCGGGGGAGGGCACGGATTGTGTTGCCGGTCTGGGACCGGTCGTAGCCGGGGATGACTACCCCGAGCCGGCGGCGCTCTTTGAGGCGCTGGGGCGTCCCGACGTCGTCACCGTCGAGAAAGAGCATGTGAGCCTGGCCGTGCTCGAGGGACTCGCCGAGCACTGTTTGGTCGCGCCCTCCCCCGAAGCCATTCGCATCTGCCAACATCGCGGCCGAGAAAAAACCGCACTGCAGAACCTTGGGATCAGTACTGCCCCTTTCCAGTTGGTGGAGGATGGCCCGTCATTAATTACCGCAGTGGAAGCACTAGGCTACCCCGCATTCGTGAAATCCTGTGAGCAGGGCTATGACGGCCAGAACCAATGGTTACTGCGTGACTCCGCGTCGCTGGAAGCGCTGGCGGCAGAAATGGATTCTCTGCCTCCGTTGGTCGTTGAAGGCGCCGTTCACTTTGACCGAGAGCTGTCGATGATTGCAGCGCGCTCCGTGAGTGGCGAGACCGCGCTCTACCCGCTGGCCGAAAATCGCCACCGTGAGGGGATTCTGCTCACTTCGGAAGTACCCGCGGCCAATATCAGTGAGGAGACTCAGGCACAGGCCAACCACATTGCTCGCACATTGCTCGAGCAGTGGTCGTATGTGGGCGTCCTCTCTATTGAGCTCTTTGATGAGGGAGGCAGGCTTCGCGTGAACGAACTGGCACCCCGCGTCCACAACAGTGGCCATTGGTCTCAGGATGCAGGCGTCACCTCCCAGTTCAGCAACCACATTCGCGCCATTACCGACACGCGTCCTGGCAACACGCGACCTGCGCTCTACGCGGGCATGGTGAACCTTTTGGGCCGAGAACCCGACGCGACGCTTTTACAGGCGGAGGATGTGAACCTGCATTGGTACACGAAGTCTGTCCGCAGCCGCCGAAAAGTGGGACACATTAATGTGCAGGCTAAGGATCGTGCTCGGCTACAACAGCGCCTTGCTGAACTGGAAGCGGCCCTGTATCCCGAGGGAGAGCCGCTGTAGCGCACTCTCATCTATCGCGCTTTTTATTGCGCGTTTTCTTCTCTGATTTTTTGATGTGGCTCATCATACGTCTGCGTCGTTGCACCTGGCGTTGGGTCAACTTGTTGCGCTTCCCTGCATAAGGGTTATCGCCGGATCGCAGTTCGATACGAATGGGTGTGCCATGGAGCGCCAGCTCCCGGCGAAAGATCTTTTCCAGATAGCGCTGATAACTCGCCGGCAGCGCGTCCGTCTGGCTGCCGTGAACCACTACAACGGGTGGATTCTGGCCGCCGGCGTGGGCATAGCGGAGCTTGATCCGTCGTCCGTTCACCATCGGTGGCGGATGGCTCGCCACCGCGTCCTCGAGAATTCGGGTGAGGCGCGGCGTGCTCAAGGTTCGGGTCGCTGCGTCATGGGCCGCATGAACCGAACCGTAAAGCTTACCTACTCCAGACCCGTGCAGAGCTGAGATGAAATGAATATCGGCATAATCAATAAACTGCAGTCGGCGGCGCAGCTCTGAGCGAATCCAATCCCGCTCGTCGGACTCAATACCATCCCATTTGTTCAGGGCAATCACGAGCGCTCTACCTGCGTCGATACATTGGCCCAACAAATGCAGATCCTGCTCCACCAGGCCTTCGTGGGCATCCATTGTGAGGATCACCACTTGAGCATCGGCGATGGCCTTCAGGGTTTTCACGATAGAAAACTTTTCCACGGCCTCGCGGACGTTCTTGCGCTTGCGCACTCCGGCAGTATCAATCAGCGTGTAGTGCCTACCCCGGCGCTCGTAATCGATATAGACGCTGTCCCGGGTGGTGCCGGGCTGGTCGAAGACCACGACCCGCTCCTCACCTAGGAGTCGATTAACGAGCGTCGATTTGCCCACGTTGGGACGGCCGACAATTGCGACGCGGATGGCGCCCTCGATTGTTGGAGGCGCCTCCTCATTGGCTTGTTCTAACCAGGGTGTCAGGACGGTGGCAATGAGCTTGCGCACGCCCCGATTGTGGGAGGCCGCAATCGTATGCAGGTGATCAACCCCAAGCTGATAAAAATCACTGGCAGCGATGTCATCACCCACGCCATCGATTTTATTTACCACCAAATGGAAGGGCTTGCCCTCAGTGCGCAGATGCGTCACGAGTGCCTCGTCGCCCGGGTGGAGACCCGCGCGGCCATCCACCAACAGCAAGACCACGTCCGCCTCGGAGATGGCCGCCATCGACTGGCCCGCCATTGCCGCATCGATGCCCTCCTCCTCACCCGAAATGCCACCAGTGTCGATGACAATAAAGGCCGTGTCGTCCAGTTGCCCTTGGCCGTACTGTCGATCGCGGGTCAGACCCGACAAATTGGCAACCAAAGCGTCCCGACTGCGGGTCAGCTGGTTAAAGAGCGTGGATTTGCCGACGTTGGGACGGCCCACCAAGGCGAGCACAGGCAGCATGACGTCAGTTTCGCGCTTCGACGTCGTAGGCTTTTAAGGTACCGTCGTTGGTGTAGATAAACAGCCGGTTGCCCCGCGCGATCATGTCGGCTCGCGCGCCCTTTGAATCGACCTTAGTACGGCCAACAATTTCTCCATCGACCTGCGATAGCAGATGCAGATACCCCTCGAAATCAACCGTTGCCACATAGCTGTTGACCGGCGTCGGTCGCGACAACTCGCGGAAACCCAGATCGATATTCTGCCAGCGAACTCCTTGCCCATTGCGCAGGAAGGCACTCACGGTGCCATCGTCGTCAGCGACGTACACGTTGCCGAAGCCCACACCCACTCCCGATACCGACGATACGTTGCGCTGCCATAGCCGCCGACCGGAACGCGTGTCGATAGCTGCCAAGCGACCTTGATAGCTCGCGACATACAGTTCGCTGCCCTGAAGCGCCATGGAACCATCGATATCAACAATGCGTTCGATTTCAGATCGGCCCTGCGGAATCGCCACCCGGGACTCCCAAGCCACATTGCCAGAGCGCAGATTGATGGCGACCACCTTGCCATCGGCGAATCCGGCGATGGCGTTATCGCCGAGAATCATCGGCGTACCGGTACCCCGCAG
>QOPK01000036.1 GCA_003331685.1 Halieaceae bacterium
ACCGCGTGAGTACGGCATCCAGATCGGATACAGCTTCTGATCGATCCATGGCAATATTCTTGGGGCCCCTCTGGGGCCCTTTCTTTGTCCAGTCTTTGAAACACTGTCGGGGGAGGTCTCATGGACATGTCACCTGAAAAACTGGCCGACGCCTATCGGCTGATGAAAACCATCCGCGAGTTTGAAGAGCGCATGCGCTCTGAATACCAACAGGGCAAGTTGCCCGGATTTATTCATATTTATCGGAATCAGGAAGCAATCGCGGTCGCCGCCTGTCTCGATATGACTAACGAGGATTACATCGCCAGCACCCATCGGGGCCACGGCCACTGCATCGCCAAGGGCTGCGAAATCGAGGCTATGTTGCTGGAGCTCGCGTGCAAAGAAGACGGTCTTTGCAATGGCAAAGGTGGCTCGATGCACATTGCCGATATGTCAAAGGGCATGCTGGGCGCCAACGCCATTGTGGGCGGCGGCCCGCCCATTGCTGCGGGCGCTGCGCTGACAGCCAAAACGCTGGGCAACGGCGCTGTATCCATGGCCTTTATTGGTGATGGCGCGTCGGATCAGGGCACCGTAGCCGAATCGTTGAACCTCGCGGTGGTGCTGCAGCTACCAATGATCTTCATGTACGAGAACAACCGCTACGCGGAATTCACCAAAAGCCCCAAGCCTGACGGCCGCATTGCCGAGCGCGCCGGCGCGTTTGGCATGCCGGCCGAGGTGGTTGATGGCAGTGATTTCTTCGCCATGTATGACGCCTGCCAGCGGGCCATCACGCGCGGACGTGAAGGCGGCGGCCCGACCGCCATCGAAGCGGTGTGCAACCGGTACTACGGCCACTTCGAGGGCGACGCCCAGGCTTACCGCGATCAGGCGGAGCTCGACGCGGAGCGCGCGGTCAGCGACCCTTTGCCTCGCTTCCTTGCGGATCCGCGTGCCGCGGCGCTGACTGAAGAAAAGATCACCGAGATCGATGCCGCCATTCTCGCGGAAATTGACCGCGGCTTTGAGGTCACCTATGCCGCCGCCGATCCAACGCCAGATAAGCTATATACCGATGTGTATATCCACTACGAGGGGAGGCTTCAGTGATGAAAATGTCGATTCGTGAAGCGATTAACCAGACCCTCCACCAAGAAATGGAACGCGACGAGCGGGTGATCGTGCTTGGGGAAGACGTAGCCAGTGATCAAGGTGGCGTGTACGGCATTACCGATGGGCTGCCCGCCAAATTTGGTCTGCACAGGGTGATTGATACACCGATTACCGAGTCTGCCATTGTGGGGGCGGCAGGCGGTGCCGCGCTGACCGGGTTGCGCCCGGTTGCCGAGCTCATGTTTGTCGACTTTCTGGGCGTGTGTCTTGACCAGATCCTCAATCAGATCGCCAAGTTCCGCTACATGTTTGGCGGTCAGGCGCGCACACCGGTGGTGATACGCACCATGATCGGTGCCGGCACTGGCACAGGCCCGCAGCACTCGCAGATCCTATACCCGCTGCTGGCTGCCATACCGGGCATCAAAGTGGTGACGCCGGCCAACGCGGCCGATGCCAAGGGCCTGCTGACGACGGCAATCCGCGATGATGATCCCGTGATCTTCTGCGAACACAAGGCGCTCTATATGGATGAGTGTGAGGTGCCCGAGGGCGAGTACCTGCTACCTTTTGGTCAGGCGCGCACCGCCGTTGAAGGCTCGGACATCACAATCGTGGGTATGTCTCGCACGGCAGTGATTGCTGAACAAGCCGCTGCCCAGCTGGCGCAAAAAGGTATCAGCGCTGAGGTCATTGACCTGCGCACGCTGTCGCCGCTGGATGAGGGCTCGGTGCTTGAGAGCCTAGCCAAAACCGGGCGTCTGGTGGTGGTGGATGAATCAAACCCCTACTGCAGCATGGCCTCAGAGATCGCGGGGCTGGCGGTGGAGCGTGGTTTCGATACGCTTGATGCGCCCGTTAAGCGGGTGACTTCACCCCACACGCCGGTGCCAGCGACGCCCTGCCTCGAGGCCAACTATGTGCCCAGCGTGGAGCGGGTGATGGCGGCGGTAGAGGAAACACTGTCTTATTAATGAGAATAGAAGAAGCGACTCAGAGATGATCACATTGAAAGATCTGACTTGGCAAATAGTCCTGATGATGGCCGCCGCGGTGTTTGTGCTACCCGCTAACGCGGCGCCTTACGGTACGGGGGTGCCCACCGACGGGGCGACGACAGAGGCGGCCGATGGGATGGCGCTGTATCAGGAGCATTGTGCTGCCTGTCACGACGGACAGGTCCCGCGCGCGCCGCACATGATCACGTTTTCTACGATGGGTGCTGACACCCTATTAAATGCCATGAATAACGGTGTGATGCGCGCGCAGGCCTCGGCGTTGTCGGCGACGGAGCGCGAGGTGCTGGCGGCTTTTCTGGCCGGAGAAGCCATGGCGCCGCCGAAACCGATTCTGGCCTGCTCGGACCCGATGAGCGAACTCGCCAGCATTGATGCAGCAGCCATGCAGGGCTGGGGTGGTAATGCCGAAAACCACCGGCATAGCGATGGCGCAGGGCTAGACCGTAACAACGTTGATCAGCTCGCACTCAAATGGGTGTTTGCTTATCCGGGCGCTCTACGAGCACGCTCACAGCCCCTTGTGCACGATGGCGTGATCTTTGTCGGTTCGCAGTCGGGCAATATTTATGCCCTCGATCTCGAGTCAGGGTGCGCGCACTGGACCTACTCGGCGGGGGCCGAGGTCCGCAGTAGTCTGTCGCTTGGTCAGGTGCCGGGCCGCGACGCCCCGGTGCTCTACATGGGTGACTTCAGCGCTACCGTTCATGCTATCGATGCGAGTGATGGCTCCTTAGTGTGGCGTTCGTCAGTGGGGGATCACCCCGACGCGACGATTACCGGATCTCCCAAGCTTCATGAGGGGAGCCTCTACGTACCTATGTCCTCCTCAGAGTGGGCAACCGCAGCCGATCCCGGTTATGCCTGTTGTACCTTCCGCGGTGGCGTCGTATCTGTCGATGCGGCGTCGGGCGAGTTGAATTGGCGCGCCCATGTGATCGAAGACCCTGCGATGGAAACGGGTGAGACGAATCCCTTTGGTGCTGCAAGAAAAGGCCCTGCGGGTGCCCCGGTCTGGAACAGCCCGACCATCGATGCCGAACGCGGCGTGCTCTATGTCGGAACGGGAGAGGCCTACACCTCACCCGCAGCGGATACGAGTGATGCGGTATTGGCGTTTTCTTTGGCCACCGGCGAGCGTCAGTGGGCGAAGCAACTGCTGGGGGGAGATGCCTGGAATATGGCGTGTTTCATTGGCGAGGCAGCCAACTGCCCGGAAGAAGACGGCCCTGATCTCGACATTGGTGCCTCGACAGTACTGTGGTCCGGCGCCGATCGCGATTACTTGCTGGTGGGTCAGAAGAGTGGCGACGTTTACGCCCTCGACCCTGATCAAGGTGGCGCTATTGTCTGGCATAACAAGGTCGGTCGCGGTGGGTTCCTTGGAGGTGTCCACTGGGGCATGTCAGCAAATAGCGACTCTTTGTTTGTGCCGATCGCTGATACGACGATCACCGGGCGCTTCACCGGACCGGTTTCTCCCGGTATCCATGCGTTGGACCCGACCTCGGGTGAGGTTCACTGGTATACGCCCGCCGTTGCTGACTGCGACGGCAAGTCGCCGATCCCCGTCTGTGATCAGGGCATGTCTGCTGCAATTACCAGCACCGACCAGCTGGTATTTGCCGGCAGCCTCGACGGCAACCTTAATGTCTACGATAGCCTCTCTGGCAAGATCCTTTGGTCGTTCGACACCTTCGGTGACTTCGAATCAGTATCCGGTGATACCGCATTGGGGGGATCCATCGAGTCTGATGGCCCGGTGCTGTACCAGGGGCACGTGTTGATCAATTCCGGTTACCAGTTCGGGGCGCGTATGCCGGGCAATGCCCTGATGGTGTTCTCACTGCAGCCGACAGGTGATCTTGCACAGAGCGGCGGCAATGAGTGAGGTACTGGATGCCGTAACGATTCCCAAGTGGGGCATCGAGATGACCCATGGCACGATCGTCGCCTGGCACAAATCGGTGGGCGACGCCATCAAGGCGGGCGACGATATCGTTGACATCGAAACCGACAAAATTGTGAACAGTTTTGAGGCGCGCAGCTCCGGCACGTTGGTGCGAATCCTGGCTGAGGTGGGAGACGAGCTGCCGGTGGGTCATCTGATCGGCGTCATCGCGTCTGACGCTGTGACAGAAGATGCCGTTGATGCATTTGTTGCTGCGCAAAGCCGTGATGAGGATGCTGCGCCTGCAGCGGACAAAACGTCTACCCCCGCTGAGCCCACAGCATCCAGCGAAACTGACGCCGCGCCCGTGCGCATCGCGCCCGCTTTACGGCGCAAGCTCGATGCCGCCGGTATCGACCCGGCACAGGTCGCCGGCACCGGGCCCCAGGGTCGCATTGTGAAAGCCGACGTGGATCTTGTGATCGAGCAAGGCGCGGCTGGCGCAGCCCCTGCCGCATCTGCAACCTCTGGTGGCCAGCCGCTGTCCTCACAGCAAGCGACCGTTGCGCGTAAGCTGTCTCAAGCGCAGTCCACGCTGCCGCTATACCACGTCAGTATGGACGCGCAGGTAGATGAGGCGCTGGCCACGTTGCCCGGTGGTTCATCGGTAAACGATCTGATTGTTGCCGCGGTTCAGCAGGCGCTAGTGTCCCATCCAGAGCTTAACCAGACCTTTGACGGCGTGCGATTGACCGCAGTTCAAGGGCAGCCCGTGGGCATTGCCGTAGCAACCGATGCCAATGTGGTGTTGGCACCGGTGGTGCAAACGGCTGCGGATGCAGGCCTCGAGGAGTTGGCCAGTCATTCTCGTGAACTGATTGGTCGCGCTCGCGGGGGGCAGATGGCAGTTTCCGATCAGGTACCTGCTGCCATTACCGTGAGCAATTTGGGTATGTATGGAGTGACGGCATTTACCGCCATGGTGACACCGCCACAAGTCATGGTGCTGTCAGTGGGCACGATGCAGCGAATACCCGTTTTCAATGAGGCTAACGAAGTCGTGGCGCGATCTGTCATCACGCTCACATTGGGGAGTGACCATCGCGTGGTAAATGGCGCTCAGGCGGCAAGGTTTCTTAAAGCAGTGGTCGCCGGACTCGAGCAAAATTGATTTGAGGCGGTGATGCCTTCAGGCGTCGCTGCCAATGTCTAGCTGCGCGGCACCGTCTTGAACCGCTTTTAACGTCATCGCATTGAACACGTAGTCAACTTCGCCTTCCGGGGTGAAATAGGTGACAGCGCCTTCACCTAGAAACAACATCTCAGTTTCCACCACGCAATGCGCATCACTATGCTCGGCAAACACCGGTTCAAAGCCATAGGTCCCCGCCGGGGCGGTACCCACGTCGTAGATCAACTCGCCACTCAGAATAAAAAACTGGCCGGTACCCTCGTGCCGATGCGCCTGAAATCGTGCCCCGGGATCCATGTGCACATAGAGCGCCCACTGGCCTGTGTTTTCGCAGATCCGGAGAATTTTGAACTGGGTACCGCCACCCACATCCAACCACTCAAGCTCGTGAATGTTGGCAAGGAGGTCGCCTGCAGGTGTCGTGATCATGGGTGCATTCATGAGATTCGCCTCAAGATTTATCGGGTAGCGTGAACGCAATCAGGTAATCGCCCGGGGGCGTGCCCATGGCGGCGTGCCCGCCTGCGGCGATCACCACGTACTGTTTACCGTTCTCGCTGAGCTGGTAGGTAATGGGCAGGCCATGCCCCGAAGTCGGCAGTCGGCCTTTCCAGAGTTCTTTCCCGGTATCCGTATCAAAGGCGCGCAGGAAATGATCGGTGGTCGCGCCAATGAAGGTGAGGCCGCTGGCCGTGCTCACCGGGCCACCGAGATTAGGTGACCCCTGTATGTACCAAAACGGCCAGGGTGCCATGTCGCGCGTGGTGCCCAGCGGCACCTGCCAATCCACAGCGCCGGTTTGCAGATCAATGCCCGCGAGGGTCCCCCAGGGTGGAGGTGTACAGGGCACGCCGAGTGGTGAGACAAAACCGAGCCAACGCCGATTGCAGTAGGGAGTGCCCTCGGAGGGTTCGAGCAAAAACGGGCCGTCCGCCACCGGCTCCGGCCCTTCGCCGTCACACTGGTCCCGGGGAATCAGTTGCAACACTGTCCCCATGTGGAGCGTATTGACCACTAATTTCTGGCGACCGGGATCAATCGACGGCCCCCCCCAGTTTTGTCCGCCGAAGGCGCTGGGCATGTGCAGCGCACCCTCCAGCGCAGCGGGGGTAAAGGGCCCTTCATATCGTAATTTGGTAAGGGTATCTTCACAGGCCCACTTGTCCCAGGGGACCAAGCCCCAGACGGGATCTCTCTCGCCCGGCAAATCGAATAAGGAGCGAGGCTTGGTGGGTACTGGCTGGGTGGGGGACGTGTAGTCACCGGGCACGGTCCCCTGTGGCATCGGCACCTCTTCGACGGGGAACAGTGGTTCGCCCGTCACCCTGTCCAGCAGAAAGATGTAGCCCTGCTTGGTGGTTTGGGCCAGGCCCTTGACTATGCGACCCTCGATCTCTGCTTCAAACAGCGTCGGCTGGGAGGGCACGTCAAAATCCCAGATATCGTGATGTACGGTTTGGAAGTGCCACACCACTTCTCCTGTGGCGATCGACAAGGCAACCACCGAGCTTGAGTAGTGATCGAGATTGCCGCGGTGCCCCCCGTAATAGTCGGGCGACGTATTGCCGGTGGGGACATAGACCAGACCCAGTTCAGGATCGACCGACAGGTAGGACCAGGAATTGGTCGTACCCTGCTGATAGCGCTGATCTGCGGCGCCCTCAGCCGCTGAGGAGCTTTCGCTGTCATCGTCAGCTACGGCGGCGTCTGAGGGTTCAACGGCGACAACGGGCTCCCAGGCCCACAACAGGCTGCCTGCGGTCAAATCGTAAGCACGCACCACGCCACTGGGGACGGCGGTAGTGATGTTGTCTGCGACCGAGCCGCCCGTAATCAGAGTATTGCCGGTAATCGCCGGCGGGGTATTCAACATGTAGAACCCGGCCTCAAAGGGCCCAAGGCCTTTACTAAGGTCGAGTTCCGCCACCTCACCAAACGGGCAGGTCTGGCCCGTGGTCGCATCCAGACCAACAACTCGCGCATCCATTAACGGTGCAATGACCACACGATGGCAGGGCTCAGTCGGCGGGACGCGCTCGTCAGTCCATTGGGTCACGCCGCGACATCGCGGCATGGGGAAGCTCTCCAGATCGATGTCGGGGGAGTAGGACCAGCGCTCGGCGCCGGTCTCGGCGTGGATGGCGAGAATCCGATTAAAGGGGGTGCAGAGATACAAATGATCTTCGATGAGTACCGGTGTGGCTTGCCAAGAAGACTGCAGCGGCGCCTCGCCGCTTAATCCGCCGATGAAGTTTTCGCCCTCCCTGAAGTCACCCGAGCGATGCGTCCACGCAATCTCGAGATCAGTGACATTGTCTGGCGTAATTTGCGTCGCATGGCTGAAATGCCCACCGCCCTCATCCGCGCCGGGCAGAGACCATCCTTGATAAGGGGCCGCCGCTAAGGCATGGGGTGGGACCAGCAGTGTGGATAGCAGACCGAGGAGGGGCAGAATGCCCCACGGGCGGTCATGTGTTCTGGCCGGGAGATCAGAGCGATAATCGTTTTCAGTGACGCGATACTCAGAGAAATCCATCGCCATCCTGCTTACCTCACCACCACGGGTTCACCCGATGTCGGCGTGACGTGATTACCGCGGCCGAAGGGCAAATTGAAACCCTCTGGGAGGTCCTCAGTCATATCGAGCACCGCGGCGAGGCGGCCAACCCCGACATAGAGCGCGCAATGCATCAGTAGCTCCACGATTTCGGCTTCTGAAAAGAGCGCTTTAAGCTGCTCAAAAAATGCCCCGTCAATGGACAGATGGTCACAGGCGAATCGGTCGCCCAGCTCAACTGCCAGGCGTTCACGGTCGTCCAGTGACTCGGCGTCCTGAGGCTGCTCCAGACTGCAGACATCCGCTTCGGAAATATCGGCATCGGCCGCGCGGTATCGGATTGCCATGCAGCTTCGGCATTGGTTGTGAAAGGCCACACGCAACCGTAATAGCTCGATCAAACGCTCGGACAGCGTCCTTTTAGTCGCCATGGCTCCGCCAAAGCCAAGCAAACCCATCGCGAGTTCTGGTGAGTGGGCGAGCATCCTTGTGATACCCAGTTCTAGCTCCGTCGCACTGTCGGCGGCGACAAATGTTCGGAGTTCTTCACTCCACTCGGAGGTCGGTACAAAGCTGATGCGACTCATGGGTTCCTCTTCTTATGTCATGTGAGTGCCTGAATAGGCATTCTAGAGGGGCGCTCGCACCCTGACCACTCGTTCCAGAGACTGGTTCGTGGTTTAAATTGATTGAGGTGTTAACACGCTGACAGATTGAGGTGCCCCACGGGTGCCAACAATGGATAGCAGAGGGTTTTCAGCGCACGATCGCCGCGCAGAAACAGTGCGCTTACGAAGCTATCGGCGCGGCGACCACCCAACGTGTAGTGATAGCAAATTACGCCCAAAGAGACTGGGTTGGTAGACCGGTTCAGGACGACCCGATAGCAACCAGAAGCGGTCATAACGGCGGGTGAGCGCCTGAAATGCACTGATAATTTCTTGACGGGCCAGCGCTGCGCCCACACAGACATGCCGACCCATACCAAATGCGAGATGACTGCCCGCTTTTTTTCGCTGAAGGTCGATGCGATCCGGTTCTGAGAATTGCGCTTCATCGCGGTTGGCTGCGCCAAAGCGAATATTCAGCAGTTCGCCTTCCTCAAGGGCGACCCCCGCGAGGTTGCCACTGTTAGCGCAGCGCCTGAACATGCCTTGCGCCGGCGATTCCAGCCGTAGAATTTCTTCCGCCAATGTCGGGATCAGCGCTGGTTCGGCGAGCACATTGTTGAGTGCGTCGCGGTCTTCAATCAGTAGTTTCAGACCCGAACCAATCGCCGCGGTTGTGGTCTCGTTGCCGGAGGCCAGCAGATCAATGGTGATGACGGTCATCAACTCCTGCATGGTGAAGGCTTCCCCGTCCTTATCACGGTAGGCTATGGCCTCGCTGATCAGATCTTTACGCGGTTTTTTGCGCCGCTCTGCCACCATGTCAGCAAAGTAGGCCTGCATCTCAACTACCAGCCGGGCGCATTCTATGCGTCGCTCTTTGCTGGCCATCATGCTGAACGGTTCAACAATGGCGTCTGACCAGATTTTGAACTGCCCAATGTCAGCGCGCGGTACGCCTAGCAAGTCGGCAATGACCATCATTGGGAGGGGGTGCGCGAAGTCCTGAATAAATTCAACCTCCGTGTGCCCTTCAAGCTCGTCGAGCAGTGATTCAGCGATGGCGTCGATGGCGGGTGTCGCGGCGCGGACCCGCTCTGCAGTGAAGAGTTTCTCCAGAAAGCCGCGCACCCGCGTGTGCTGCGGCGGGTCTGATGTAGAGCAGGAAGCCAGCGGCAACCAGCCGTCATTTTCATAGATATCGATGATTTCCTGAGGGATGCCTTCGTCGGCTAACGCCATCGGGCTCACGCTGCTCACATACTGGTCCGGCGCCCTGATGACCTCACGCGCCAACTCATAGCTGGTGACCAGATGGAAGCCGGTGGACGGCATGCGATACAGGGGTGTGTTATGCCGAAGCGCTTTATACAGCGCGTAGGGGCACTGCTGGACCTCTGGATCCATCAGATCGGGTAGCTCCGAATCCGCTACTCGCCCACCCTGATCCGACACCGGCTTGCTCTACCCTAGCTGATTGATGACGTCGCCAAACAGCTCTTCGTCTGATGGGATCACCTTATCTTCCGCCAACGGCATCGAGACCCAGGTTTCGTTGATGAGATCACGCCAGGAAATATTATTGTTGGTGCCGTTACCGCCCCAAGAACCGCACCCCAGGGAGAACGTCTGCCGCATACCGTTCCAGACATTACCGCTGTTAGAGGCAGCCTGCGGTTGGTTCACCATGACGCGAGAGGTGTAGGTGTTCTCGGCCAGCTTCATGATGTTTTCATCATTGTTCGAGTAAATACCGCAGCTATGCCCCTGACCCTGATAGGCCTGAATATTCTGGGTTAGCTCGATGGCGTGATCGATATCACGTGCACGGTAAAGCGCCATGATCACCGACAGCTTTTCACCGGAGAAGGGATGCTCAGGACCCCAACCGTCTTCCGGCACAATGAAAAATTTTGTCTCCTCGGGAATCGACAAACCCGCCATCTGGGCGATTTTTTCCGGGGGCTGGGCCACGATGGCCGTATTCAGATGGAGCTCCTCGTCCCACAGTGTGTTGCGAAGCGCGGCTTTTTCTTCCACGTTGCAGAGATAACCGCCCTGCGCTTTCAGCTTTTCCAGCATCGGCTCATAGATGCCATCAAGCAGCACCACTGAGTTGTCCGATGAGCATGATGCCGCCAGATCCAATGTCTTTGAGAGGCGAATTTTCTCTGCTGCGGCATCGAGATCAGCCGTGTCATCTACCGTGATGACGGCGTTACCAACACCGACGCCCAGCGCAGGTGATCCGCTCGAGTAGGCAGCGTGCACCATGGCACCGCCCCCGGTAGCGAGCACCAGGTCGCACTGGCGCATTAATTCGTTAGTGGTCTCGAGGCTAGGCGTTTCGATGCCTATAACCAGATCCTCGGGTGCTCCCATTTGCTTCAGTGCGCCGCGCATCAAGTCACAGATTTTCTTGTTGGTCAGCTTGGCCCGCGGGTGGGGTGCGACGATAATCGAATTCCGGCCTTTGACGGCGTGAATGCCTTTAATAACAGGGGTGGCTTCAGGATTGGTCGAGGGTGCTAGGGCGCCGATTACGCCCAGTGGCTTGGCGATAACACGGATATTCCGTTCGGGATATTCCTCAATGATGCCTACGGACTTGTCATGAATGATGTCGAGGAGTGTCGCGCGGGTTTTACGCTGGATCTTCAGGAATTTACCGTCGTAGTTACCTAGCTGGGTTTCATCAACGGTGAATTGGGCAATCTCTTCCGCCATACCGGGCCGCGCCACGGACCACACCATGGCCCGGATCAGGGCATCGACCTGCTCCTGCGAATAGTGTTCGATCTGTTTCTGCGCGGCGCGCGATCGCGCGACTAGACCCGCGATAAATGTCCTGGCGTCATCATTATCCTGCGACATGACGGTCTGTCCCCCAATCACCAAAAATCGAGGGCTAAGGGTAAACCGACCGGCCGCTTCATACCAGTGAGCTGGCCCCAAATACTGAGGGTTGATGCGGCTTGCAATCAATTTCACTTGTGTATCGAAGCGTCGGGTTGAGCCATAATCGGTCTATACTATGCGTTCCGTGAAGCGAGGTCTTTTGGCTCCGCGTCGCACGATGTCGATAGCCCTTAGCGGTTGGAGCACCCCGAGTGAATTTTGAACTGAACGACGATCAGCAGGCTTATATCGCCAGCGCCAAGGCTTTCTCCGAGAAAGAGCTCGCGCCCCATGCCGCGTATTGGGATGCAGAGTCGGTCTTTGCCAAAGAAGCGCTGAAGGCCGCCGGTGATTTGGGCTTTATGGGTATGTATACCCCTGAAGCCGCGGGTGGGCTGGGTATGGGACGTCTGGATGCCAGCCTGATCGTTGAAGAGCTCGCGAAGGGTTGCACCACTACAGCCGCGTTTCTGACCATCCACAACATGGCCACCGCCATGATCGGCAAGTATTGCCAGCAAACGATGGTTGACGAGTGGTGTCCCGAATTGGTGATGGGCGAGAAGCTCGCGTCTTATTGCCTCACCGAGCCGGGCGCGGGCTCCGATGCAGGCAGTTTGCGCACCAGTGCAGCGCTCGATGGCGACGCCTATGTCGTCAACGGCAGCAAAGTCTTTATCTCAGGTGCGGGCGAAACCGACGTACTGGTGGTGATGACACGCACTTCTGATGCAGGGCCAAAAGGGGTCACGGCGCTACTGATACCGGCGGATGCAGAGGGCGTTGAGTACGGTAAGAAAGAACACAAGATGGGCTGGAATGCCCAGCCCACACGCATGATCACTTTTGACAATGTGCGCGTCCCCGTCTCGAACCGTTTGGGTGAAGAAGGCCAGGGTTTTGCCATCGCGATGGAAGGGCTGGACGGTGGTCGCATTAACATCGCGACTTGTTCGGTGGGGACGGCACAGCGCGCTATTCAGGACGCGACAGCATACGTGCAGGAGCGCAAGCAGTTCGATACCGCGATCGCAGAGTTTCAGAACACCCAATTCAGGCTCGCGGACATGTTGACGGAGCTGGTTGCAGCTAGGCAGATGATTCGACTCGCCGCCAGCAAACTGGACAACAATGATCCACAGGCAACCACGTATTGCGCCATGGCCAAGCGCTTTGCGACCGACGTGGGCTTTACAGTCTGCAATGACGCCCTGCAGTTGCTGGGGGGTTATGGCTATATCAAGGAGTATCCGATGGAGCGCTACGTGCGCGACACCCGGGTGCATCAAATTCTCGAAGGAACCAATGAAATTATGCGCGTTATCGTCGGCCGGAAGTTGCTGATGGACGGCGCTCTGGAGGTTATTCAATGAGCATCAGCCCATCCGAAAAAATCAAAGTCTCGATCGAGGGCAACATCGCGACGGTCATCATCGACAATCCGTCTGCCAATACCTGGGATCGCGAGAGCTTGCCGGCGTTGAAGGCCGTCGTCGAGGCCTTGAATGCCGAGCCAACCGTTTATGCCTTGGTGCTGACGGGCGCGGGTGAGAAGTTTTTCTCCGCGGGTGCTGATTTGAACCAGTTTGCCTCCGGTGATGCGGATGTGGCCCGGGCCGTGGGCGAGGCCTTTGGCGAGGCGTTTGAGACGCTGGCTGATTACCGTGGTGTGTCGATTGCCGCCATCAATGGGTTTGCGATGGGCGGTGGCCTGGAAGTGGCGCTGGCTTGTGATATCCGCATTGCCGAAGAGCAGGCGGCGTTGGCGCTGCCCGAGGCGCGTGTCGGCTTGCTGCCCTGCGCCGGTGGTACCCAGCGGCTGACTCAGTTAGTGGGCGAGGGTTGGGCCAAGCGCATGATTCTCTGTGGTGAGCGCATTGGCGCCCAGCAAGCGCAAACGCTCGGACTAGTAGAGGAAGTCGTGCCAACGGGCGAGGCACTGACAACGGCAACGGCGCTGGCTGCCAAAGTGGGTAATCAGTCACCCACCTCGGTAGCGGCCTGCAAACGTCTTATTCATTCGGCTCGGAATATCGCGATCGCCGATGGCCTCGTCGCGGAGCGCGATGAGTTTGTCGCCCTCTTCTCAACCGAGGACCAACAGGAGGGCACTAACGCGTTCCTCGAGAAGCGTGAGCCCGCGTGGAAAAATCGATGACCGATAGCGTGTTGGTTGTCGAGCATCCGGCCGGAGACCGGGTGATTGGACAGCTCACCCTCAATGTTGAAAAGACGCTGAACTCGCTGACCCGGGAGATGGTGGAGATCATCACCGACCGCCTCGAAGCCTGGCTTGACGATGACAGGGTCGCTGCGGTGCTCATTGATGGCGCCGGGGAAAAAGCCTTTTGTGCCGGCGGTGATGTACAGGCGTTGCGTAACTCCTGTATCGAAACCCCCGGTGGCCCTTGCGAGTACGCGGAGCACTTTTTCGCACGTGAATACCGCATGAATTACCTGCTTCATACCTACGCCAAGCCGTTGATTTGCTGGGGTCATGGCGTGGTGATGGGTGGGGGGCTCGGTATTCTTGCCGGGTGCCGGTATCGCGTGGTCAGCGAGCGCACGCGCATCGGCATGCCGGAAATCACGATTGCGTTGTTCCCCGATGTCGGCGGCAGCTGGTTCCTGAATCGTATGCCAGGGCAGGTGGGCCGCTTTCTGGCGCTGACCTCATCGCACATCAACGCCACGGATGCGCTCTACTGTGGGTTGGGCACGCACTTCCTTGCCAACGAGCAGAAGGCCAATGTGCTCGCAGACCTCACCACGCAGGCGTGGTCTGGTGACGCGGGCGCGAATCATGAATTGGTCTGCGTTGTGCTTGCCGATAGCGCACCTGGCATTGAACAACCCCATGCACAAATTGAGCCCCATATCGACACGATTAACGAATGGATGGCAGGTGATGACCTCGCAGCGATTCACACCCGAGTGATGAACTGGCAGGGTGAGGACAGCTGGCTGGTGAAGGCGCGTGATGGCTTTGCCCACGGCTCGCCGCTGGCCGCTAACTGGATTTACCGCCAGCTGAATCAAACCAGGGCAGCGAGCCTGGAGGCGGTTTTTGAGTCAGAGCTGATATTGGGGTGCAACATTATGCGTCACCCCGAGTTCGCCGAGGGTGTGCGGGCGCTGCTGGTAGACAAAGATCGCTCTCCTGCGTGGACCTATCCGGATCTTGCTTCGGTTCCTGCTGACGTCGTCGATTCATTCTTCAACGCGCCGGCAGATATGCCGGCACTCGGATTACCGGAGTAACAGATGGCCGCTATCGCATTTCTGGGTTTGGGCAATATGGGTGGCCCGATGGCCAAAAATCTGCTGGCCGCGGGTCATTCCCTCACGGTATTTGATTTGGTCGAGGCGGCCTGTGCGGCGCTGGAGGCTGAGGGCGCTGCTATCGCTGCATCTGCAGCCGAAGCGGCTGAGGGCGCCGATGTGATCATCAGCATGCTGCCTGCAGGCAAGCATGTCGCGGGCACGTTCCTCGGTGAGGATGGACTCTTGGCCAAGGTGTCGACTGACACACTCATTCTCGACGCCAGCACCATCGACGCGGCGACCGCGCGTCAGGTCGGCGAGGCGGCCGCTGAGCTCGGTATCGATTTCATGGATACCCCTGTATCCGGGGGCGTGGCGGCGGCCGCAGGCGGCACGCTCGCCTTTATGTGCGGCGGGAGTGCAGGTGCATTCGCCCGGGCCAAGCCGGTTCTTGAAGGCATGGGGAGCGCAGAAAAAATCTTTCACGCCGGACCTGCCGGCGCAGGCCAAGTGGCCAAGGCGGCCAACAACATGTTGCTGGCAGTACATATGATCGGCACCTCCGAGGCGCTGGCCATGGGCGAAGCGCACGGGCTGGACCCGGCGGTGCTGTCAGAGATCATGAAGGCCAGCTCCGGTAACAACTGGTCACTGCAGGTCTATAACCCTTGGCCCGATGTGATGGAAGGCGTGCCCTCCAGCAATAACTATCAGCCGGGTTTTATGGTCGATTTAATGGTCAAGGATTTGGGCTTGGCCTGTGAGGTCGCAGAAAGTTGCGGGCTCAATAACCAGATGGGCAAACAGGCCATGGCGGCCTACTCATC
>QOPK01000037.1 GCA_003331685.1 Halieaceae bacterium
TCCGCGTCACGGAGTACACCCAGGGCACCTTCATCATCGATATGATTGACCCCGACGCAAACGCCTCGGTCTGGCGTAGCGTGACCCAGTCAAAGCTGAAAGAGGAAACCATCCGCGATCAGGCTGCACTCGACAGCGCTGCAATGCGGGTGCTGGCAGGCTTCCCGCCGGGCGCATTGCCCGCCTCTCAGTAACGCGATAAGACGCACTGGGCAATTCGTTCAGTGCATCGGTCAGTGGGCCTCAACCAAGGCTGACGACTACCCCTACGGGGGCACTTGAGACACAGCGCGTCGCCCCCTACTCTGGTTGCCTCATGATGAGGCGGCAATTATGAAAGTTATCAGCATCGCGGCGCTACGTAGTCCGTGCCCGATTCCTGGACGCGAGCCCCGAACGACCAGTATTGGGCTGGTCCAGACGCGTTGGTACGACTCCGTAGATGCCCATACCGAACAGTTACGGGAGGGCGTGAGCGCTTGTGCCGGGGCCGGTGCCAACGTGGTGTTCTTGCCCGAACTGACCTTAAGTCGCTACCCGGCGGATAGGCGGCCCGAGGGCCCCGCGGACGCCTCCGCTGAAGATATGGATAGCGGACCGAGTCTCTCGCTCGCGCGTGAGCTCGCCCGCGACAGTGATGTGCACGTGCAAATCTCGCTCTTTGAGCGCTCCGGGGCTGCCGACCAACGCGGTCTCAATACCTCCATCATTGTTGCGCCAAATGGTGAGTGCGTCGGACGCACCCGCAAACTTCATATTCCCGTCACCGAGGGATACTTTGAGGATGACTACTTTGCGGAGGGTCCAGCCGATGACCCCTACCCAGTTCACAGGCTTGAACTGGACGGCGTGGATCTCAAAGTGGGCAACCCAACCTGCTGGGATGAGTGGTTCCCCGAAGTAGCACGTTGCTACGCCCTGGCCGGCGCCGATGTGCTGTGTTACCCCACTGCCATAGGCTCCGAACCCGACTACCCGGACTTCGATACCGCGCCGCTGCTGAGGCGCGTTGTGACCGGTCATGCGGCGGCCAATGGGCTATTTATCGCCCTGCCCAATCGCTTTGGCGCAGAGGGGCTTCTCAACTTTTACGGCACCAGCTGCATCATCGACCCCTTTGGGCGTGTGCTGGTAGAAGCGCCGCGGGACGAGGCGGCTGCGCTGGTGGCAGAAATTGATCTCGGGCAACGAGACGATTGGCTGACGCTGTTCCCCTTCTTCGCCACCCGGAGGCCCGACACCTACGGGGCACTGACCGATGACAAGGTGAACCCCCGGCAACCCAATGGTGATGCACAGGACGGGGGCATTCCCGGCATCAAACAATGACGCGCGCCCGTCATATGCCACCAGAGTGGGCGCCGCATGCTGCCACCTGGATGGGATTTCCGCGAGACAGCTACGCTGAATCCGGTCTGAGCCGTGAAGAGGCGCAAGACGCCTGGTCGGCGGTGGCCAATGCCATCAGCGAATACGAACCGGTGCGGATGCTATGTCACCCGGAGGATTTTTCCGCGGCGGAACGAAAGCTGTCAGAATCCATCGACGTCATCCCCCTCACGCTGAACGATGCCTGGCTGAGAGATATCGGACCAACTTTTGTAATGGAAGATGACGCACTCATCGCCATCGACTGGCAGTTCAACGGCTGGGGCCAAAATACCGAGTTCGAGTGGAGCGATGACGACGCCATCGCGGCTCAGGTTGCCGAGAACTTGGCGGTACCGACTGTGCGCACCGAGATCGTCAACGAGGGGGGCGGCATTCATGTGGATGGTCAGGGCACGGTGCTCCTCACTGAGACGGTTCAGCTGGACCCGACGCGCAACCCGGGCCACGACCGTGACAGCATCGCAGCACACATTCACAATGCGCTGGGCACTCACCGCGCCATCTGGCTATCGAAGGGGTTGTGGCGGGACAACTTCTTGAACGGCACCAAGGGCCACGTGGACATCGTGGCCTGTTTCGCTCCGGATGGCCGTCTGCTGGTTCACCGACAAACCAATGCGGATCATCCGGACTTCCCCTTGTGGGAGACCCTTGCTGAACAATTCAGTGACGAAGGTCTTAAAGTATTGCCGCTCGAGGCGCCTCTCACGCTGAAAGACAGCCGTGATTGGGTCGACTACAGCTACATCAATCACTACGTCTGTAATGGTGCCGTTATTTGCCCGAGCTTCGATGACCGCCGTGACGATGCAGCCCGCGAGCTGCTACAGGATGCCTATCCCGGTCGGGATGTTCGGATGCTGGACGCCAGAGCGCTGTTTGCCATGGGCGGCGGCATCCACTGCATCACCCAGCAACAACCGAGCGGAGTCGGCTAAATCCCTCTATACTCCGCGCTCCTTTTTATCAGCGGTCAGACGCCAAGCCACGGCCAGCCATGTTCACTTACATCAATCCAGACATCCGCGAGCGACTGATTCGAGACGGCAAATTATTCCGTATCGACGCCGATGGCGCGGAGGTGGAGATGACTGAGGCGCCTGGCCCAGGCCTGCACCTCAATCTGATGGGCCCGATTCCCCTGCCGCTGGCCCGCGGTCAACGACACCCGACCGTTCAGTGGTATGCGAGCGTCAGAAGCACCGAGCTCAGCGAAGTCGAGCACCTCGCCAGTACCCTCAGGGAACAGGGCGGCCAACACCTTTTCTCGCACCTGGCTTCCAGCATGGCGGTCAACAGTGTGTTGGTGATTGGGGAACCTGAAAAGAGCGACAACCCTCTAGTCAGAGTGCATTCGAGCTGCCTGACTGGCGACGTACTGGGGTCGCGAAGATGTGAGTGCGGACCCCAGCTGGAGTCAGCGCTGGATCGAATCGCGGACGATTCCGAGGGCGGTTATCTCATCTATATGGCGGGCCATGAGGGCCGTGGTATTGGCCTGTGGGCCAAAGCCGCTACCTACCTCCTGCAGGACGCCGGGGAGAACACCTATCAGGCGAACCGGTCGCTGGGTCTACCTGACGACTCCCGGGACTTCTCCGATGCCGCACTGCTACTCAAATATTTCGGGCGCGGCCGCACGCTGCGACTGTTAACGAACAACCCAAAAAAGCAGGAAGACCTGACTGCATTGGGCGTGCCTCATATCGTACAGGTGAAGCACGTGTGTGGCGTCGATGACCACAACCTTCAGTATTTGAAGGCCAAACGGGACTGGGGACACAAACTCGGCGAGGACGATCTCTCCACCGAGGAGTAATGCGACGTCGACCTGAGGGGATAAGTCGCTTCCTTCACCGTTAGCTGACTGTGTTCAGGGCTCTCTAATTCAACCACTCGGGCAGGGGCTCACGCCCCAGCGGCAGCTCCATGCTGTTATCGGCCGCCTGGTGTGCATGCCCCACCATTTCATCGTAGGCGCTTCGCTGTCGCAGAAAAAACTCGCAGGTCACCGCTTTACGCAGCATGCGCTGCATTTCGAGCAAGTTACGGGTTTTGAGCACTTTTCCCTGACGATCAGCAATGACGTGCTCCTCACCACCGATGCGCGCGTGGGCGATGTAAAGGCTCAAATCAACGGACTCAATAACCACCCCTGTCACGCCCATGCTGCCCAGATCGCTCACCGAAACCTTCATGTGCTTTTTCACCCGTTCTTTATTTATGTGGCGCAGACCTCGTGTCTGCGTTCGGTACTTTGGCAAGCCCTTTATAAAAGCTACGATTCGTGCTTTTCAGCGGTTTGCTTCCGAGCGAGACCGCGCCGATTAAAAGCGACAAAATCCGGACAGCCGCCCGGCTTGCGCCGCGGATCGTAGACGATGCCAAAATGACCGAGACAAGCCAGCACATCGCTTTCTCTCGCGCAGGTGAGCCGCTCGACGCACTGCCACGCTGCAGCGGCGTCTACCGGTTTTTCGCTGCGGACGGCTCACTGCTATACGTGGGCAAAAGCGTCGATATCCGCAGCCGGGTCACGCAACATCTCAATGAAGGCCGCAAATCGGGCCGGCATCAACGGCTCATGTCGCAGGTTGCCCGCATCGACTGTCAGCTCACAGCAGGCGAGATCGGCGCGTTGCTGATAGAGAATGCCGCGATCAAGTCAGAGGTGCCACTTTTCAACCGACGCCAACGCCAACTGCGTCGCCTCTGGACCATTCAGCTTCAGCCTGCCACCGACGGGTTTCTAAAACCCCTTGCAATCGACTTTGCGCCCACCGGGGTGCGTGAAACCGACACCTACGGACTGTTTGCCAACAAGCACCGCATCACCACGACGATACAAAACCTCGCCAGAGATCACGCGTTGTGCCTCCGGGTCATGGGTTTGGACAAAGGGAAAGGCGCGTGCTTTCAGCATCAGTTGGGGCGCTGCGACGGCGCCTGCGACGGTCAGGAAAGCGCCGACTCCCACAACGCACGGCTGCTGGATCAATTGGAGCGGCAACGGATCGCCGCCTGGCCATTCGATGGACCACTGCTGCTGGCGGAGCAAACGATACGTCCTCTCGAGCATCAACCCGCACAGCAATTCCATCTGGTGGATCAGTGGGCCTGGCACGGCTGCTTCAATTCGCAGCAGGAAGCCCAAAACGCACTGGAGAACCCCGTCACAACCGCCTTCGACCGGGACGCTTACCGTTTGGTTTATAGCGCTATCTATCGTGGCCGCGTCGCGCTGCAGGACGCCCTGACCTGGCAACCGCTGCTTAACCCGCTCTTGGCACAACGAGAGGCTGCGTCATGAACGTCGTGTGGTTCAAGCGCGACCTCAGGCTGGCTGATCATGCCCCGCTGGCCGCCGCCATCGATCGCGGTGAGCCGTTGCTGCTCCTCTACATCGTTGAGCCCACGCTGCTGAGAGACCCCCACTATCGCGGCAGGCACTGGCACTTTATCGCCCAGTCTCTGCAAGCGATGAACCACGAGCTGGCAGAGCTAGGGGCCCAGATTCAAGTCCTAGAGGGCGAGCCCGTTACGCTGTTGAACACGCTTCATCAGTCTCAGCCTATTGGCCACTTATACAGCCACGAAGAAACGGGGTTGGGGGTGACCTTTGAGCGGGACCGGCAGGTGGCGGCTTTTTGTGCTGCACAGGGTATCGCGTGGCACGAGTACCAAACCAACGGTATACAACGTGGTCGAAGCAACCGGCGCGGGTGGAACCGGGCCTGGCAAGGTGTCATGAGCGATGCCGAGATACCGGTAGACCTAAGGGTGCTGTCGCGGCTCCACCAACCTTTGCCTTCTCCTTTGGAGGGCGCACGCAGCGAGCGCATCGAGGGCTGGCAGCAGCACAATGCGGCCTTTCAGCGCGGCGGTGCCGTCGCAGGTGCCGAGGTGCTGCACAGCTTTTTGGAAGTGCGAGGACACGGCTATCAACGCCATATCTCAAAGCCCGCCAGTAGCCGGGTTCACTGCTCACGGCTATCACCCTATCTGGCGTGGGGCAATCTGAGTCTGCGCCAGGCGTACCACGCGCTGAAAAAGCGACAGGACCGGGGCGGCTGGACGCGTGCGCTGGCTGCTTTTGAATCCCGACTGCACTGGCACTGTCATTTCGTCCAAAAATTCGAGATGGAGTGTCGCATGGAGTTTGAAGATCTCAATCGAGGCTACCTCGCGCATCCCCGTCGTCATGACCCTGACCGGCTCGATGCGTGGCGTGAGGGCCGCACAGGCTATCCGCTGATTGATGCGTGCATGCGCTGTCTGATGCAGACCGGGTATCTCAACTTCCGCGCACGCGCCATGGTCGTATCGTTTCTCACGCATCACCTTTGGCAGGACTGGCGTCTGGGTGCCGCCTGGCTGGGCTCACTGTTCCTCGACTTCGAGCCGGGGATCCACTATCCGCAAATGCAGATGCAGGCGGGGGTCACCGGCATTAACACCATTCGCATCTATAACCCGGTCAAGCAGTCGCTGGACCATGACCCGGAAGGCGCCTTCATTCTCGAATGGGTCCCCGAGCTGGCAGGCTTACCCACGCCCCTCATTCACCAACCCTGGCTTTTGTCTCCTATGGAACGACAGCTTCACCCTATCGATTACCCCGAGCCCATCATTGACCTTAAAGAGTCCTATCCCTTTGCACGGGACGCTCTGTGGCAGCTCAAATCGGATCACGACGTACGGCGTGAAAAAGCGCGTATCCTCGAGCAGCATGTGGAACGACGCCGCGCGCGATAAAGGTTTTCCTGTTCAGCCGCTTTGCTATGCTGGCGGGGTAACGAACCATCGGGGGAAGGGATGATGCTGGTGATTCTTTGGGTCGTGGGCACGCTGGTGGCAATCGCCGTTCTGGCGATATTTTTGGTGCCCATGGTTATTGACGAGCAGGCGTTGCTCGACATGGCGCAGGAGCAGGTGCAAACCCAGGCAGGCGGCGAACTGATTGTCGAGGGCGATGCCGAGCTCAGCTTCTTTCCACGTTTCGGGCTCAGACTTGAGGAGACGACGCTCAATCTCCCTGCCCAAACGGAATATGATCCGGACATTAACGCCACTATCACAGAGCTCGACGTCGGGCTCTCTCTGCTACCGCTGCTCGGTGGCAACATCGATATCGGCACTATCGTGATCGCAGGTGTCACCGCCGACATCACCGAACCTCAAGCGCTACCGCCTGCGCCCGAACCCCGCCCCGTTATGAGTGATCGGGAGTGGGAGAAGCGCGGCGAAATCATTCGACAGACCAAGGAACAGGAGCGCCAAAGACAGTTAAATGAGGGCGGCGGGGTTTCGGGCATCGCCATTCTGGCAGAGGCCATACAGATCGAAGACATTACCGTCATCCAGCGCACCCGCGACGGCGAGCTGAGCAATGAAATTCGCATTGCGGCGCTGACCCTGACCGACGTCAATACACGGAACGAGCCCATGCAACTCGAGGGGGCACTGACGGTTCTCGGTGATGGCTCAACAGCACCGCTCGATATTGCGCTGGACGGCGCTATCCGGGTTGCGTCGGATTTCAGCAAGATTGAAATCCAAGATCTGCAGACCGAGGTGATCGGCGCGCTGACCAAACCGTTGGAAAGCGCACTGGACGGTACGTTTGTAGTGAGCCCAGCGAAAGCCGACTTCACGTTGAGTGCGAGCCTGCCCGGAGGTGATGTCACCGGACAGCTAGTCTGGTCAGCACTGGAGAGCCCCGAGATCAAGCTGGATATCAACACGGCGCGACTGGACGCAGATCAAATTCAACCTGCGCCGCCGCCCGCATCGGCGACTACTGGGAGCGCTCCACCAACTGAGGCGCCCCCCGCTCCCACGTCAGCCGCCGGTGAAGCAGGAAACATTGCCCCTGTGCCCTTGCCGGTGGGACCACTGCGCGATCTCGATCTCGAGCTGCGTGTCGCGGCAGACAAACTCATCGCGGGCGGACAGATCATCAGCGACGCTCAGGTCTTTATGCGCGTTCTCGATGGGGTGGCCAACATCGACTACATTCGCGGCGTACTGCACCAGGGACAGCTTGATACGCGTGTGATACTGAATGCGCGGCGCCCAGTGGTAGAGGCTGAAGTCGAAGGCGGTCTCAAGGGCGTGAATATGGACCTCTTGCTCGCCAGTATGGGCAATACCGACGCTGCGTCCGGCCGCATTGAGATGGGCTGGGATCTCGAGACCGAGGGCATCAGCGCAGATGACCTCATGGCTGCGCTGGACGGTGACGTATCCGCGAGCGGTCAGGATTTAATCCTGCAGAAAGTCTCAGTACAAGGATTGATTTGCACCGCAGTTGCTCTCGTTAACAAGATACCGCCAATCGCTGGCTTGCCGACCAATACGCCGATAACAGATCTCTCGCTAGCTGTCGATTTTGATGAAGGCATGGGCGACATCGAGAAGCTTCGCTTCTCCACACCGGGCGTCGAGCTAAAGGGCTCGGGTGATATTAACCTTAGCTCGATGGATTTTGGTTTCCGCATGGAAGGGCAGGTCAACAACGAGATCATGGAGGTGAGCCCCCTCTGCGTGATTGATCAACGCTATGCGGGCGTTGACTGGCCAGTGGACTGCACCGGCAATCTGGCTTCGGAGAGTGGTGCAACCTGTCAGGTCGATGTGGCGAGCATCGCCGAGCAGATCCTGAGGAACGACGCTCAACAGCAGTTGCAGGACACCATCGAAGAAAAGGCAGGGTCCTTCATCAAGAAGCTCTTCGGTGACTGACCCGCTGACTCCGACCGGGGGTGCCCATGCCCCCAGGCTTTGATCACACCTACGCGCGCCTGGGACCAGCTTTCAGCACGCCTCAGGCGCCCGACCCGGTGTCTGAACCCAAGCTGCTGTTGTGGAATCAGGCCTTGGCCGACTCCTTGGGCTGGTCAGGCGACCCGCAATCTGATCCGGAGCAACTCGCCGCACTGGCAGGCAACATGCCGTTGCCCGACAGTCATCCAGTTGCCACCGTCTACGCTGGTCATCAGTTCGGGCAGTACAACCCTCAACTCGGTGACGGCCGCGCCACCTTGTTAGGAGAGTGGCTGACGCCTGCAGGCGCGCGATTCGATATTCAGCTCAAGGGCGCGGGGCCGACCGCTTATTCCCGAGGTGGTGACGGACGATCCCCGATCGGCCCTGTAATCCGAGAGTATCTCGTGTCCGAGGCCATGCATGCGCTCGGTGTCCCTACGACCCGGGCGCTCGCCGCCGTCGGCACCGGCGAACCCGTGGTGAGAAACCAGATCGAACCTGGCGCCATTCTGACCCGGGTAGCCAGCAGTCATCTGCGCGTCGGTACCGTGCAGTACTTCGCCATGACCCGCGGCGGTGATGACGTGGCGGCGCTGGTGGATTACGTGGTCGACCGTCATTTCAGCGCCGCAGCAAAGGCAAGTGTTCAACCCGCAGCCGTGACCTTGCTCGAAGGCGTATGTGAACACTTTGCGCGGCTGGTCGCACATTGGCAGGTGCTCGGCTTTGTGCACGGCGTGCTGAATACCGACAACGCGCTCCTTTGTGGACAAACCATCGATTATGGTCCCTGCGCCTTCATGGACCACTTCGATCCCAAGGCCTGCTTCAGTTCCATCGACCGACAGGGGCGCTACGCCTGGCCCAACCAGCCGGGCATCATGCACTGGAACTTGGCAGTGCTGGCTGAGTGCCTGCTGCCCCTCATAAACGAGAATGCCGAGGCGGCGCAGCAGGTCGCGCAGGAGATCGTCGATCGCTATCCGGCGCATTTTCATGTCCACCATCAGCGGTGGCTCGCCGCCAAGCTTGGCCTCGATGCGGTGACCGAAGCAGACGGCGCTTTAATTCAATCCTTTCACGAACTGCTGGCTGCAGAAGGCCTGGACTTGACCTTGGCGTTCAGGTGGCTCGCGGAATTGGCCAACGACTCGCTCGAGCACACACCTTTACCCGAGCTCTTTAGCGCCCCGCCAGCGCTGCTGAGCTGGGCAGACGACTGGCGAACCCGACGCAAAGCCAACAAAGGCGACACCTCGGCTATCACGGCCGCCATGTGCTCCGTAAATCCGACTATCCTTCCTCGCAATCACCTTGTGCAAAAAGCCATCGACCTTACTGAGGCCGGCGAACTGGCGTGGGTAAAGGCGCTGGTCGATCGCGGCCTGCGACCCTTCGAATGGCGGGACGAGGATGTGGAATGGGCCAGATCACCCGAGCCCGAGGAGCGCGTGACCCGCACTTTTTGTGGCACCTGAGACGTCCCGAAGAGGGAAATCTGTGCGTGTTCATGACGGGGCCGGATCGGTCACCGTATAATTCAGCATCCGATACGGAGACACCCCATTGACCACCGAGTTTGTCGGCAAGCAACTGTCAGGCCCCTTCACCATCCCTTCGGGCATAGTGACGACAGCTCCTGCCATTATTCAGCGGGTCATGGACACCATGCCCGAAATCGGCGTCATCACCACCAAAAGCATTGGGTTTGAGCCGCGGCTCGGTAACCGGGAGCCTGTATACAGTCAGTACGCGCCCGGCTGCTTCGTGAATGCTGTCGGACTGACCAACCCCGGGGTCGAAAAAGCGCTGCAGGGTTTACAGCAGCTCACCGTGCCGACTGATCGCTTTTTGTTGGTGTCGATTTTCGGCGGTTCCGTGGAAGAGTTTGTCGCCGTGGCAAAACAACTCGCCCCCGTCGCAGATGGTCTGGAGCTGAATCTCTCCTGCCCTCATGCAAAGGGCTACGGCATGGCCATGGGTCAAGACCCCGAGATGGTCCGTGAGGTCGTCGCTGCGGTATGCGGCGCCGTCGATATACCCATCATCCCCAAGCTGACGCCGAACGTCGATGACATTGCGGTCATTGGCCGCGCTGCACTAGAAGGGGGCGCGTCAGCGCTGTGCGCCATCAATACGGCGGGGCCTGGCTACACAGAGAGCCACGGTCACCCGGTGCTAAGCAACGGCATGGGCGGCATGTCAGGCAAAGGCGTGCTACCCACCACACTGAAGGCGCTGAAAGCGCTACGCGCCGAGACGGACTTACCGCTCATTGGCTGCGGCGGCCTGTCTTCCGCGGCAGACTGTCGGGATGCCATCCATTGCGGAGCCACCATTCTGGGCATTGGCTCAGGACTGACCGGCATGAATACCGAGGAAGTTCAGCACTACTTTGCCAACCTCGCCTGCGATCTCGCTGAGGGCGGCGATGCAGCAGGTGAACAGGTTCGCTTCGATGTGGACATGGGCTTCAAGCCCTACCAGGTTGTCGCTAACGATATCGTCTGTGATGACATTACCGTGGTCACGTTAGATGGCGATTTGGATATTCAGGCCGGAGAATATGTTTTTGTTTGGGTGCCGGGCGTAGGTGAAAAGCCCTTCTCGTGCCTAACTCATGACCCGGTGCGTTTGGCGGTGATCAATGTCGGGCAATTCACGGATCACTGCTACCAGCTCTCACCGAGTGACGCGGTGTATCTGCGTGGCCCACACGGCGTGGCTGTCACACCGCCGGAAGATGCGCACATTGTGTGCGTCGCAGGCGGCACGGGTCTGGCGGCCGTGTATCAGATCGCCGAGGACTTTGGTCGCGACGACAAGCCGGTCGATATTTTTGTGGGCGCCCGGTCGGCAAATCGACTTTACTTCCGCGACGAATGCGAGCGCGTCGCCCGCGTCACCATCGCGACCGATGATGGCAGTGCCGGATTCGAGGGCCGGGTGAGCGACGCTTTGGCGGACTTTCTCGCTGACCAACCCGCTGAGGCGTTGGCCAAGATGGTATTTTATAACTGCGGACCTGCCCCCATGATTCATGCGAGTGAAGCGGTCCAAAAAGAGTATGTCTCCTCGGATCGTATCTTCAGCGCAATCGACTATTTGACCAAATGCGGTGTCGGTATCTGTGGCGCATGTGCCTCACCCGACGGCCGCAGGATCTGCGTGGATGGACCCTTTATCACCGACGGATTAACCGAGCGCCGCGCGGCATCGCGCTGACCGACAACCTGCACAGCCAGTTGTCACGTCTGCAGCCCGGGCATATCCCTGAACGCCCTCCTCGCTACACCGCGCAAAAGCTGACAAGCGACATATGGCCGGTTGACTGAAGGGCAAATCGCGTCATCATGCCTTGTCATGACTTTCCAAGGGGATAGAGCGCATCGGCATGAAAGAGAACCTTCTTCAGCAAGAAAATCTAACTTGGACACATTACTCAGAGGACGCGGATTATGCTTTCCCCGTCAGCTACTGGGGCGCCATTTTGGATATTGATGACGCGGGTCATCTCAGTGTGTTGTACCGCTGGGATCCCGAGCAATTTTGCCATTTTCATCGGCACCTCTGCGCCACCACCTCTCTCGTGCTCGAGGGAGAACTGCACGTGAAAACCTTCGAAAATGGCGAACTGGTCGACACCACTATCAGGCGCGTCGGAGATTATGCCAAGAAGCCCCCGGGCGACGTGCACATGGAGCAAGGCGGGCCTGACGGCGCGCTGGTGCTCTTTGAGCTGTATGCGCCCGACGGCCAATTGACCGAGCAGTTAGACAAGGACGGCAACACACTGCGCACCCTGACAACCAATCAGCTCCGACACTTTTTCGACAAGCAGCAGGCAGCCGCCTAACACAGCGACTTAACTGAGGTTGATACCCATGTCTGGAGACATTCATCCGCTGGCGCCCCATTCCTTGCCACCCTTTGTTGGCGGGGCTGACGGCAGTGATCCCTTGTTTTCCGCGATCGTCTTCATCGTGATACTCGCGGTGCTGGGTATCGGCGTCTTCTACCTTAAGCTGCATGCCATACCCGAGCAGCTGGCACACAAGCATGGCAACACCCAGTCTCAGCTGATCATGGTGCTGGCGCTGTTAGCGCTGTTTACGCACAACAATATTTTCTGGGTGGCAGCGCTGATCTTGGCGCTATTGAAACTCCCTGATTTTTTGACGCCCATCATCAGTATTTCGGAATCACTGAAAAAACTGACCCCGGAGGAAGATGGAGAACCGACCGCTGTGGTTGAGCGATCAGAGGAGCAACAGTAACCATGTTGGAACTGATTCTCTGCTCATTGGTCACCGTACTGCCCGACTACCTCTTTCGCCGTTACCGGCAAGGCAAGCGCTGGGGTGATCAGATCACCTTTTTCACCATGTGGTACGAGTTGCGCTGGGGGATCACTGCCTGCCTGATTCTGACCGTCAGCTTCATTACGGTGGTGTTTTACTACCACCCCTCTACCACCAACGCGGGACCCTACTTCCGCACTATCCCGCTCTTACCAGAGGGCGGCGGTCGAGTCGAGGAGGTCTTTGTCAGTAATGGTGAGGCGGTCTTAGCAGGGGATCCGCTGTTTAGCCTGCTCGACAGTGCACAGGTCGCCGGCGTGAACGTCGCTGAAAGCCAACTTACCCAGATTGCATCAGCGTTTGCGCAAGCCGAGGTGCAGCTCGAAGGCGCCAAAGCCACTCTGACGCAGGCGGAGAGCGCACTGGCGCAGGCTGAAAACGAGCTAGCCAAAAAGACCGAATTGTCGGCTCGCGGCCAACAGTTAGTCAGCAAAATTGAAATCGAGCGGCTGGAGAACACCGTTGCCCAGCGTCGCGGCGGCGTGCAGGCCGCAAAAGCCAATATCACTGCGGCAGAAACCCAGATCTCTGACGTACTCCCCGCGCAACTTGAAAGTGCGCAGCGGCAGTTGGAGCAGGCGCAGGTGGCGCTGGACAAAACTGTGGTGTACGCGGGCGTGGACGGTCAGGTCGCACAGTTCTTCCTGCAGCGCGGTGATTACGTGAATCCCATTCTGCGGCCAGCAGGCGTACTGATTCCCTCTGACGGTCCGGAGTCAGGGCGATACCAGATCGCGGCGGGCTTTAATCAGCTCTCCGCGCAGGTGATCAAGGCCGGCACCATTACCGAAGTGGTCTGCATGTCGAAGCCGTTCACGGTAATTCCCATGGTAGTCACCCGAGTGCAGCCGGTGGTGGCCGCGGGGCAGTTAAAGCCAGCCGATGTCCTGCTGGATGCGCAGCAGCGCGCGCGACCAGGCACGCTCACCGTTGTCATGGAACCCTTGTATGAGGGGGGGCTGAGCGAAGTCATGCCGGGCAGCAAATGTATTGCCAATGCCTACACCAGTAACCACGAGTTGCTCGAAGAGGGTGACCTTGGGTTCGGTGAAACGCTATTTCTGCACATGGTCGACACCGTAGGCGTGATTCACGCCATCATCCTGAGAATGCAGGCGCTACTGATGCCCGTGCAGATGCTGGTCTTCGCCGGTCACTGATCTTTTTGGCGCCGGGGAACTCGACGCTGACTGAGCGGATCTTTGGGGGCAGCAGGCCCCAGGCGCAAGCGCAGAAGATCCGACACTGACCCCAATTCGTACCGGTTACACCCTTTGCCAATAGGTGTGCCTTGTCATGCGGCTAACCCTTCCCAATAACCGTCATCGCCCCGAAGCTGCGAGCCGTTCCGCACAGCGCCGATCATCTGCTCACCGCAACTCCAAGCGCTTTTGGGTGGTGGGTCGCGAATTTGCGCTGCTCAGCATGCTCGGCTTATTAACCGCCTGCGGCAGCACTTCGGTAGATGACTATCAGGGACGAGAGCCGGCCTTCGCGCCTGAGGATTTTTTCAAAGGTGCGTTGACAGCACACGGCGTGGTGAAGGATTTTTCTGGTACGGCGATCCGTCATTTCAGCGCGGATATCGAGGGCTGTTGGTCAGACGGGGTGGGCACGCTGGATGAAGATTTTGTCTTTGACAACGGTGAGCAACAGAAACGGATCTGGACACTAACACCCAACGGTAGCCAAACCTACATTGGCACTGCCGGTGACGTGGTCGGCGAGGGTCTCGCGCGCTGGCAAGGTAACGCAATGTTCCTTGACTACACCCTGCGCATCGAACTGGAAGACGGCCCGATCGATGTGAAGATCGACGACAGGATGTACCGGGTCAGCGACAACGTAGTGATAAATGAGTCGAAGATGCGCAAGTTTGGTTTTGGGGTCGGTGAAATCCTGCTCACTATCATTCGCCATCCCGATCAGGTTGCCGACTGTCCAAGCGCGTAAAGTCTCGCTGAAGCATTGCTGCTGAACCGCCTAATCCAGGAGAACAAGGCGAACTCACGAAAGAGCCCTGATGCCTTTTGGCAGAACTCAAGGCTTATTGCTCACCAACGAAGATAAATGCCCTCTAAAAATAAAGACTGTTACAAAATCGCCGCTGTTACCCGCTCATCTTTGCGGCGGTGGCGCATCGCCAAAGCCATTTGGCTGCGTGTAAACTCACCCCACTGATAGCTTATGGAAGCCACACGACATTCAGTGCCTTATTTGGAGAGGCTTATGAGATTCATGATTACGATGCTGCTATTGGTTGCATCAAATCGGGCAATGTCTGAGGTATTACAACTAGATTGCGTCACCGAAAATCCTCTTGCGGACAATCGGGTATACGTTATCGACACATCTAGAGGCACGGCATCAGTGCATTACAGCTACGGCTACACACTACCCGCAAGCAAGGTCGCATTAGAAGCAGGTGTATTCACACTCTATTTTGCGGGCGGCGGCGGGTTGCCTGAGGTCACTATTTCGCGAGTCACAGGAAAATATCGAACAAGGTACGTTGACGATAGCGCTGACATCGGCGT
>QOPK01000038.1 GCA_003331685.1 Halieaceae bacterium
CTGCTCGTCCCAACGCATCGCCGCCTTGAGTGCGCTCATGGCGTAATCGCAGTATCCGACATCTTTCTCTTCCACCCAGATATTCAGATCCACCACCCGTCCAGAGCAGGTGGTAAAGACGTCACTCACGGGTTTAAGGTCTCCGGCGACCATGGCGAACAGATACGAAGGTTTGGGAAAAGGGTCGTGCCACACCACACGGTGCCGACCGTTATCCAAATCTTCCTCACTGATTTTGTTGCCGTTACTGAGCAACACCGGGCACTCCGCTCTATCCGCCTCGAGAGTGACGGTGTAAACCGAAAGCACATCGGGGCGGTCTGGGAAGTAGGTGATTTTCCTGAACCCCTCCGCCTCACACTGGGTGCAATAGGCGCTCTGGGAGCGGTAAAAGCCCTCCAGTGAGGTATTTTCCTCGGGGCATATCGTCACACAGGTGCGCAGAGAGAACCGATCCGGTACCGTGGGCACCCTCAGTTCGCTATCGCCCGCAATGAACTGATGCTCCGTCAGGCGCTCACCGTCAAGCTCAATCCATTGCAGTGACAGTTGCTCTCCATCAAGCCTGAGACCGCCTTGCCCATTGCCCTGCCTCACCACATCGAGGGTTGCCGTGACCTCAGTGCGCCCCGGCGAAATCTGCACCAGCAAATCAACCGTGGTCACCGTGAACTCCGGCGCGGCATAGTCCTTGCGATAGATTGTGCCGGGCAACCCTTCTCTTAACGCCATCATGCTGCCACCTTGATTTCGACTTCGTAGCCACCAAACTTGCGCATGTTTAACACGCCCGTATCGAGCATGAGATACTGCCCTTTAATCCCCATCAGTGTGCCTTCAACCACCGCCTGTTTATCGAAATTGTGTGCCTTCACCTTCTCTGGCCAGCTCATCACCGGATAGCTGATTTTGGTCTCTGGGGCGTCCTCCAAAATCTGAAATGCTGCCTCGCCATGCTGCAGCTGCAGATCGGCTATCCCCTGCGCACAAGTTGTCATCAGTTGCTGGCGTATTTGCTCCAGATCCTGATCCGCACCGTTGCCTTTCAGCATAGTCTGCCACGCCGTGCGGTCCCCCACTTCCTTGGCTAGCAGTACTTCCAATAGCCCCGAGAAATATCGCGTCTGCACCCGCGCAATGGGTTTGGCTTGCGTAGCGCCCTGATCAATCCAGCGGGTCGGCAACTGGGTTTCACGAGTGATACCCACTTTCACGCTGGAGGTATTGGCCAGATACACAATATGGGGCACCTGACAGTGATTTTCGGCCCAGTCGGGCTCCCGACAGGTTCCCTCCGACAGATGACACTTCTCCGGGCTGACAATACAGCTATCGCACGCCGCCAGTTTGCGAAAGCACGGAAAGCAGTAGCCCTGATTGAAACTTTTTTTAGTGAGTCGGTCGCAGGCTACACACTCAATCCTGCCGGTGAATTCAAGGCGCAGAGGCTGCCCGAGCTGATCGTTCAGGCAGAGCGCCCCCTGCTCGGGAAACACGGTGTACCGGACCGTTTCTGTCAACTCGGTTTGCATCTTTCTCAGGCAACCCTGCCAGTCAGTCATGACTCGACTCCTTCCATGCCAACGGCTGGGGATCATCACAGCTGTCCCCCGCTTTGGCTCCCTTGTCGATAAAGCCCACCCGTTCGTCTGGCGGCAGGTGGATTTCACCCCAGGTGATCACCGCCTGCATGGCATGCTGACGCTGCTCTTCGGTCAATGCTCTACCATCCGGCCATCGGCCAGTCGACAGCGAGGTCACCAACTGGTCATAGACCTTTCGATCCATTTGCTGAACCGATTGTCGATAGTCATCCGCCACGCTTACCGACTCCCGAATAGTGTGGGCAACCCACTGATCACGACACCCAGAACCCAGCCGGTCAGTAGCCCGCCCAGATGGGCGCCATTGGCAATCGCGCCCGCACCAATAAATTCCATGCTTCCTACCAGCCCAATCAGCAGCCAGATCATCATGAAAGCGAAAATGGCCATGGGCGGCGGCGTGATCCAACCGGGCTTGCGCCACTGGGTCGCCATGATCAGGCCCATAAAGGCGTAGACCACACCCGACATGCCGCCAAAAACGGACGGGCCCTCCCACCAGTACTGGCCGTAATTGCTCAGCATCGCACTCACCACATACAGGCCCAGCAGGTTGACTGATCCCAGCCGGTGCTCAATACGCTGGCCAAATTCCCACAACCACAGGCAATTGAAGACCACATGCAACCAGCCAAAGTGAATCAACGTGGGGGTCACCAGACGCCACCAGTCTCCCCACTCTCCAAATGCAACGTAGCCTCCAGCGGCACGAAACGGCACAAAATTAAATAACTCCAACATCCCCACCCACTGGAGTGGGTAGAAAAGCAGAAAGCAAACACCGGTCACTACTACCAGAGCGAAGGTGGCAGGCGCGCGCTGAATCGCCAAAGGCGCGCTATTTAACGAGGGCATCTGACCAGCGAAGTTTGTCTCGGCAGCTGGCATAAAAGCTGTACCCAGGAGGGTGCAGCAAGGTCAGTTCGCGGGCCTTTTTACGAATGCTGACCGAGTCACCCGGGAGCGCGGTAATCGATATCTGCCCGTCGCAGGTGATGGGTGGGTGGATGTCATTGCGGGACACCACATCAATGCGAATTTCGCTCTGGCCACTCACCACAATCGGGCGACTGGTTAGCGAATGCGGGAACATGGGTACCAGGACCAAGGCATCGAGGCCGGGGTACATGATCGGGCCACCCGCTGACAATGAATAGGCGGTCGAACCGGTCGGCGTCGCCACCAACAGCCCATCAGCATTGAGACGATACACAAACTCGCCATCGATACTGAGCTCAAATTCGACCATCTGCGCGGACGCACCAGAGTTCACGACAATGTCATTCAAAGCCTCGCCGCGTCCAATCACCTGCTCGCCCCGCCAAACCTCAGTATCTAATAAAAACCGCCGCTCGCTGATAAAATCGCCGTCGAGTACCGCACTGACTTGCTCAATCAATTCATCGGGGCTGACATCCGTCAGGAAGCCGAGGCGTCCGCGATTGACCCCTATTACTGGCGTGTCGTGTTTGACCAGTGTCCGCGCCGCACTCAGCAAACTGCCATCACCTCCGATTACGATGGCCAGATCCACCATCGCGCCGATTTGATCGCGGGACTCCATTTCCCGCTTTTCAAAGTGAGACAGCGTGGCCAGACGGTCTTCAATAGTGACCTGCAGCCCGCGATCATCCAGTAGGTTAAGGAGCCCAGAAACAACCTCCTCAACGCCGGGGTGCTCTCGCCGCCCTAGCAGGCCCACGTGGTTAAAAGTCATGGTCATCACCGGGGGGCTTGATCGCTGTCTTCATCTGCTCATCGCCCCTCTGAAACACGTAACAAAGCTCGGCGCAGATCGTGCGCCACCTCGAAGTCGGCCAATTGTAACGCTGCAGTGCGGGTTGCGGCACTGGCATGCAGTTGCCAAAGCGACTCGTCATTCATGAGCTGATGCACGGTCATGGACATCTGCTCCGGACCCGCGGTGGCCAGTACGCCCTCTCCCAGCTCGGCGTGCGCGCGTCGAAATCCTTCCTGACTCGTGATGACGGGCAATCCCTGAGACATGGCATTGATCAGCTTGGTATCCACGTGCTGCTCGAACATCAGCGGCTCAATAACCGCCCGACAACCCAAATCGCGCAACAGCTGTCGCCCTCCGCTGTGAAGATAAACGTTATTGTTGGCAGCGGCCAGCTCTCTCAATGGCGATGGCGGTGCCGTGCCGACAAGGTGCAGCTCGATGCCAGCCAACGTGCGCTGGCCCGAAGTCCATACCTCTCTCAGCAACCACTCGAGACTGGCCAGGTTGCGATCGTCGCCGAGGTATCCGGCGTAACCCACTCGTTGGTACGTTCCGCCCCATGTGGTCGGCTCTCCCAGCACGATCTCAGGCCTGAACTGACTAAAAGAGGGATTCAGCTGCCTGAATGACAGTCCTCGTGCCAATAGTTCGCCCGCCACCTCGGGCTTCGCGAATACAGCCGATACCGACTGGAGTGCGCCCTTTTCGCACTGGCTCAACCCACGCTGCTCGCGCTGCCTGAGCCAATGCCACCAGGTGCTGGATTGGGCTTTCGACTCGCTGCGGTGGGCGAGGTAGTAAACGGGTCCGTTTTGTCGCGCAGGCAGATACGGTGTTGCCAGTAGGTCGTCGACAACGACCGCTTCAAAGGCGTCTGCCCGTCGCTGAATAGCCGCCTGAAGGCGAGCGTTAACGATATCTGTACCCAGTCGTGCTTTAGCGAGGCCGCGCAGACCCGCGACAGCAGGCTGATCGGCAGAGCTCGCAGGAAAGCCTCCGGCGGCGCGCACCGAAGCAAAGTGATCACGTAGCTTCTGCAGCCCCTGATGGTCAATAGGACCGGCGATTGCCAAAGAGAGATCAAAATCTCGCGCCAATACACCGACGACGATCCGGGTTTCGCGGCTTAGCCTGGCGGCGCCGGCCAGTTGATCGACGGCGGTGAGATACAACACCTGTGGGCGGCCCGGCGCCAACATATCAACTCAGCCCAAGGCCAACATTATTGTGCTCCAGCACCCGCTCCGCCCGATAGCTAGAGCGCACGAAGACACCTGAGACCACCTCGAGGAACCCGCGCTCCAAACCCCAATCGCGGTACTGTTCAAATTCGTCGGGGGTCACAAAGCGCTCAACAGGCAGGTGATTTTGAGTTGGCTGCAGATACTGGCCCAAGGTCAGCACATCGATATTGTGCTTCCGAAGATCGTCCATGCAGGCTTGGATTTCATCGTCACGCTCACCCAGACCGAGCATCAACGAGGTCTTGGTCACCACATCGGGTCGATAGGCTTTACCCGCGGCCAGCACGTCCAGTGTCTGCTGGTAGCCCGCACGAGGATCACGCACCGGATGAGTCAGCCGCTCCACCGTCTCCACATTCTGCGCAAAAACCTCAATACCAGAATCGAGCAGGGTCTCTACTGCCGACCGATCACCAAGGAAGTCAGGCGTCAGGGCCTCGACCGCGGTCTCCGGATTCAGCGCTTTGGTGGCACGCACCACGTCGGCGTAATGCCCCGCGCCGCCATCGGGCAGATCATCACGATTCACCGAGGTCAGCACCACATATTTCAGGCCCATCAATTGGACGGCCTCTGCCGTATTCTGCGGTTCTTGCGGATCCAGCCAGCCCTTGGGGTTACCCGTATTGACCGAGCAGAACCGGCAGGCGCGTGTGCAGACATCGCCCATCAACATGATCGTGGCGGTACCGGCACTCCAGCACTCGCCAATGTTGGGGCACTTAGCCTCCTCGCAGACCGTGGCCAACCCGTGCTCATGAACGATGCTCCGCACCGCGTCAAATTTCGGGCTACTCTGCACGCGCATGCGTAACCATTCCGGCTTGGCCAGTCGCTCGGTATCACTCGACGACGCCTTGATGCCATCCTTGATCACCGACATGCCGCGGTCGTTAGTAAATTTTCGGCCGCTGTCGATCTGGGTTGTCGGTATCCGTTTGCCGCTCACCGCATCTCGCCCTCGGCGGCTCAGGCCGCGGCCGCGCTGAGTCGCACGGAGACGCCGTTGACCGCCGCATTTCCGGATAACCGATCAACAAACTGCTCATCGGTAATGTCGTTGCAACTGACCCCAGCATGGCGACTCGCGACCTCGCCCCGCGTACCCGCCAGGCCATGGCCGTAACCGTGCGGCAAACTGACCACACCCGGCATCATTTCGTCAGACGCCGCCAGTTCGGCATCGATTGCACCCACCCGACTCTCAATGGTGACGACCATACCTGACTGCCAACCCTCCTTGGCAACGTCATCGGGGTGCATAAGCAACTGACAACGCGGCTTACCCTTCATCAATCGGTGATGATTGTGCATCCAGGAATTGTTGTCTCGCACGTGCCGCCGTCCAATCAGGCGGTAGTGGTCGCCCGCGACTTCGGTGTCTTGCACAAAGCGCTCGATATCAGCCAGCACTTCGGGTATCGCCAGCTGAATACGTTGATTGGGCGTCTGCAGACGCTCGGGACACGACGGCTCCAACGGACCCAGATCAATGCCCGAGGGGTGGGCTTTCAACTTGTCGATACTCAGCTGCCACTCCGTATGTTCGCCATAGGGGCCACTTCTCAAAGCCGCGTCCACCATACGGTCGGGTGGATAAGTAGACATGGGCTCTAGATTCAGTCGCGCCGCTACGCGCTCACCCAATTCACTAAAGATCTCCCAGTCGTGCATCGCACCCTCGGGCTTGTCGAACACCGCAGGGCTATAACGCGCCGTGTTGCGAATCGCCAGATTGTGGAAGGCGATATCGTAGTGGTCGTGCTCCAACGGTGAGGTGGGCGGCAAGATCACATCGGCATGCCGCGTGGTTTCGTTGAGCGCAGGGTCGACAGAGATCATGAAATCCAACTCTTCCAGTGCCTCATCCAGCGCCCGACCATTTGGCGTGGAAAGCACCGGGTTACCCGCTCCGGTAAACATCAAGCGGATCTGACCCTCTCCCTCTGTGCGAATTTCATCGACTAAGGTGGCCGCAGGGAGCTCGTAATTGAACTCCGGCAGGCCCCGCCTGCGGGAGGCAAAGCGCCCGAAACCACCGGGGTTCGTGTTCACCACCTGATCCATCGCGGGGCGCGTGAACAAACTGCCACCCGGCTTGTCGAGGTGCCCGGTTGCCACGTTAATCACCTGAATCGCCCACTGGCAGAGTGCGCCATAGGCCTGCGTGCTCACCCCCATCCTGCCGTAGCAAATGCCAGCCTCCGCTTGCGCCAGTTCATGCGCAATACGCTCGATATCCCCGGCAGCGATACCGGTCAGCGCAGAAGCCCAGTCAGGGCTCAAACGACTCACCGCGCCCGCCACCTCAGCCAACCCATCGGTAAAGGTGGCCAGTGGTCCCGGTGCGACGAGGTCGTCGCGAAACAGCACGTGAATCATCGCCAGCAGAAACGCCGCGTCGGTACCCGGTCGAATGAACAAATGCTCACTCGCCAATTCGGCGGTCTCGGTGCGCCGTGGGTCGACGACGACTAGCTTGCCACCCCGGCTTTTAAGATCCTTCAGTCGCTGACGCACATCGGGTACCGTCCAGATACTGCCATTGGACGCCAGGGGATTGGCACCCAGCATCAAAAAGTAGTGGGTGCGGTCCACATCGGGGATCGGGTGCAGAAGCATGTGCCCGAAACACCATAGCGACACCAGGTGATGCGGCAGCTGGTCAACCGACGTCGCGGAAAAACGATTGCGTGTGCGAATATGCCGAAACAGGTTCCGTTGATGCGTCAGCATGCCGTAATTGTGGACCGAGGGATTACCAAAGTAGGCGCCGACGGCATCGACCCCCTGCTTTTCGATTGTCGAGGCCAACGCGTTAGCGGCTAAATCCAGCGCCTCAGACCACTCGATCTCCACGTGTTGGTACTCGCCGGGTACCGTGCGGATCCGTTTCATTGGCTTGCGCAGGCGATCCGGGTCCTCGTGAATATCCTGAAGTGCGACTGCTTTGGGGCAAACATGACCGCGGCTCAGTGGGTCGTCCTTATCACCGCGAATATCGGTAACCGTGTCGCCTTCAGTTCGAATTACCAGTCCACACATGGCCTCGCACAGATGGCAGACCCGGTGATGGGTCCGGGGACTTGTGTCGCTCATAGAATGCTCACTTTAAGGTTGCTTCAGAAGGAGATCAGGGACTGTCCGGATAGGCCGCCAGCCTGCCCTCCATTTGAGACATGACCGCCTCGATCTGGTTGGGCTTGCCAATGATTTCGGTCTGCTCCGCTGATTCGGCCAGCAACAGCGCCTCATCCGTGCTGGTTGCCAACGCATTGGAGAGACGCTTCGCGGCGCGAATGGCATGTGGGTTTTTGCCTGCAATTTCCTCTGCCAGCGATATGGCCCGAGTGAGGGGTTCATCGGCGGTTTCCGTGGCAAAGCCCAACTCGCAAGCCTCCGCGCCGCTGAACTCGGCATTGGTGTAAACCAGCTTTCGCAATACGTCGTCGCGCACATTGCCCCGCCATAGCGGATAACCAGCCATGTCGGGCAACAGGCCCCAGCGCATCTCCATCACCGCGCAGCGCGTCTCCGGGTGGATGATTTTGATGTCGGCGCCGGAAATGATATTGAGCCCGCCCCCGATCGCGACCCCATGGGCCGCAGCGATAACCGGAACAGGCAATGTTCGCCAACCCCAGGCGATCTGCTGTGGCAAGTTGGCCAACCCATGAGTCCGGGGCATCAGATCCATAGGGTCGCTGTCGTCGCTAAAATTTGAGAGATCCAGTCCGGCGCAAAAGCCTCGCCCCTCGCCAGACACCACCACAACGCGGAGATCAGGCATAGCGCTCAGCTCATCAATCGCGGCGCAGATGGCCTCGAACATCGCCGGGTCCAGGGCATTCATTTTGTCGGCGCGAGTCAGCATCACATGGGCTATGTGTGACGAGACAGTTATGGCAACTCGATCAGACATCCTTCACTCCGCATTAGGGAAATTGGCTCATGGAACTTGGGTCGCCGAAAGACCGGTTGATCACTGGTGAATCAGACGTATACCCGAGCCATGGAGTATAGCGGCTGCATGGTGCGGCCGCCCAGCGCTCACCGGCGTTAACCGCTGCCCTTTTTCACTGCGGTCTGTCATGTGGCGGAGCTAGCGAGAGAGCATGGCGAGGGGGTCAGTCACCTCCGGCAGCGCGGGCGTGACTGACTCCACGAAAAAGCGATGCCACAACGCAAACTGCAATAAAGTCATCAGTTGTCTTCCCGCGCGCTGCGATCTGCGTTGCTCAGCGAGCAGGGCCTCCACTCCAGCGGGCTTGAACCATTCCCGTATCGACTCGTTATCGGTGAGCACACGCCCCAATACCTCGAGGCGATCTCCACGCCACCAATCATTGACCGGCACGTAGAAGCCGCGTTTCTTTGCGGCAAAATGCTCAGCGGGCATAAAGCCACTTGCCCACCTCTTTAATATCTTTTTCCCCTCACGACGATCACACTTCAGTGCATCTGCGGCAGCCAACCCCCAAGACACCACCCGCCGGTCTACAAAGGGCATTCTCCCCTCCACGCCGTGCGCCATCAGCATCCGATCGGCCTTGACCAACAGGTTATCCGGCAGGGCGTGCTGTAGATCCAACGCCTGCATCTTCTGTAGCGGCGTCCAGGCAGCGGGATACGACCGCCAACTTTCTATGAGTTCGCCTCGCCAGGCTCGGCCAACCTGCGTCAATTTGTCGCCAAGCAGCTGTCGCGCTGCGCCACCCCGGAGATCTCCCCGTGAACGAAAGCCGCCCGTGCCTGGGAACGCGATACTTTTAAACAAGCGCTCCACCGCCCCGGTGCGATAGCGGCCATAGCCGGCAAAACTCTCATCGCCGCCCTCGCCCGAGAACACCACTTTCATCGACTGACTGGCCTCTTCGGCCAGCAGCAGCGTCGGCAAACTCGCGGGGTCACGCATCAGATCATCTGCCGCCCAGACGACCTGAGGCAGTCGCGACAACATGTCATCCGCCCCGGGCGTGATTACCCGGTGATGGGTACCGAAATGGGTGGCCAAACTCGTTGCGACGTCCAGCTCATCACCCACCGATGAGTCGGGGAAACCCAGTGAAAAGGTGTGGATGTCCTGCATGCCGTAACGACGCATTAAACCCAGCAGGATCGTTGAGTCGACGCCGCCAGACAGAAATAGACCGATGGGCACGTCAGATCTCTGGTGCTGGGTGAAGACCGTCTCCATTAAGTCATCGAGCGCGGAGACCGGGTCTGACTCGATCACTCCCTCGATCTGCTCCGCGCGCCAGTGGCGCCATTGCTCAACGCAGCAGCCGTCACGAATCAGCACGGCCTCCCCTGCCAACACGCGCTTGATACCCTTAAATGGCGTGTTGTCGGAGAGCGGGTGCTGCGCCTCAATGTATTGGCGTATGGCGAGCGGATTAAGATCCGGGGTTGAAGGCAAAAGCGCAAGCAGGGCCTTCAACTCTGAGGCGAAGCGCACGCCATCTGCCGATTCAGTCCAATAAAGCGGCTTCATGCCCAGCGGATCCCGCGCGAACAACACTTCGCCCCGCTGAATATCCTGCAGTGCGAGGGCATACATGCCCTCGATGCGCTGGAGCACGTCCCGACCCCAAAGCGCATAGCCCTGCAGAATCACCTCACAATCCGAGCCCGTGAGGAACTGGGCACCAAGCGCCGAGAGCTCCTGCCGGAGCTCCACGTGGTTATAAATTTCACCGTTAGCGACAAGTACATAGCGGCCACAAGGGGTTCGCAAAGGCTGTGCGCCACCCTCGAGATCGATAATAGACAGCCGCGTGTGACCGAGCGCTACCTGCCCTTCGATTGATTCGCCCTGGCCATCCGGTCCACGGTGCTGAAGCGCCGCCATGGCCAGCGGAAGCCGCTCAGTCTGCAGCTGTCCACTCGCGGCAAATCCTAAGATCCCGCACATTTAAAAAGAACTCCCTGGATACTGGCTACTGAACACCGACTGACTCTCCCGCCCATCTCGGCACATCTAGTTAGTAGGCCCATTGCTAGTAGTAGGCCCATTGCTAGGCCCATCGCAGTGTAAGCGCGCGACCCCACCTCACCAAGCCGTCCCAACGAGCCTGTCGAATATGCAAGGCAAGTCTGAGCTGTGGCTCCCGAGACGGCATCTTCGGCCAACGCCCCTGTGCTAACCTGCAAGGGTCTTTGCATGGGCGATGTAGCGTGACGCGGCCAAAACTGGCGATTCTGGTTTCCTTCTCCGGACAGGGCGGCGTCGAGCGCATGATCGCCAACCTCTGTGAGTCGCTGGTCGACGCGCCGATCGACCTTGATGTGCTGTTGATCAAGGCCCGCGGACCCTACGTGGACAGGCTCCCTGACTCTGCCAATATTATCTCCTTGCGCGCTCGGCATTCACTGACTAGCGTTTGGGAGGTCTCACGCTATCTCAAGCGACAGCGCCCCGACGCGCTCCTTGCTATTAAGCACAGGGGCATTTTGGCCGCCCTTAGAGCACGGCAACTCGCGAGAACCGACACGCCCATCTCAGGCCGCATTGGCACGACCATCTCGGCCGCGCTGGAAAATAAGTCATTACGGCGGCGCCAGCGCTGGTACCGGGCCATGCGCAAGCACTACCCCAAACTCGAAAAACTGATCGCCGTCTCGCAGGGCGTGGCAGAAGACGTGCTGGACATTACCGGCATGAGCGAAGCCCGTGTCACAGTGGTGCGCAATCCCACCATCACACCCGAAATGCTCGCTTCCGCCACCGAGCCGGTCGAGCACCCCTGGTTATCCCCGGATAACCGTGTCCCTGTGATCATGGGGGTTGGCCGCCTGACCGAACAAAAAGATTTTGCGACGCTGATCGCGGCATTTGCCAAAGTCCGATCGCAGCAGGAAGCCCGGTTGATTATCTTAGGCGACGGCGGACTTCGCAGTGAGCTAATTGCTCAGGCCACCGCACTGGGTGTTGATGAGCACATTGCACTGCCCGGCTTTCAAAACAATCCCTGGGCCTGGATGAGCAAGGCTTCTGTTTTTGCCCTGTCATCTCGCTGGGAGGGCTCCCCCAACACCCTGACCGAGGCCATGGCGCTTGGCATTCCAGTAGTCAGCACAGATTGCCCGAGCGGGCCACGGGAACTGCTCGACGCCGGTCGCCTCGCACCCCTAGTGGCAATGGGCGACAGTGACACCCTCGCTAGCGCCCTGCTGTCGGTGCTGGCAAAGCCTTCCCAATCACAGATGTTGACTGAGGCGGTCAGCGCCTATCATCGAGACGTGAGTGCGACTGCTTACCTGCAAACACTGGGTTTATCCGCCTAGCCTGCGGGATATAACTTCACTTGCGCGCCCAGCTCGATGTCAACACAATCCAAGGCAGTGCAGTGCGCTTACAAAAACTCATAACAAGGAAGAACAACACCATGTCTGCAATTCGAACCTCATTTCTCGCCGCTCTTTTAGCCATGACCTTCGCTACGACCTCGCTGCTCTCATTTGTTGGCCACGCTGGCAGCGATCATGAAGAAATCCTGGCGCTCTATCAGGGATGGATCCGCGCGGTGGAGGGCGGTGACATTGACGGATACGTAGGCGGCCTACACCCTGACGTTAGCCTGCGGCCTCCGGGCGTAATGGGTCTGGACGGGCGAGACAATTATCGTAATTTTCTGGGGCCGGTCTTTGAGACAGCGCGCTATGAAATCACCATCGACACTCCGCACAACATCACCATGATGGGCGACGCAGCGGTTGTTGAGTACGACTACACCATTCGTCGCATCGTTGATGCCAGTGCAGATGCCGATCTGCCCGAGGGAGCACTGCAAGGAGAGTCGACTACCTCTCACTACATCGACGTGGTGGCCAAGGACGACAGCGGCGCCTGGAAAATCCGACTCCACAGCTGGTCAATGACACTCTGAACGCCCAATACGAAATCCACAGGGCTTAGCACGCTGTTCAGCATCCATGTGAGTACCCATGAACAACACTAAACAACGCAATGACTACACACTCATCACCGGCGCCTCAGCCGGATTGGGCGCCGAGTTTGCACGACAACTGGCGGCAGCCGGACACAATCTCATTTTAGTTGCCCGGCGTGAGGATAGACTGAACACCATCGCTGGCGAACTTCGCGCGGCCTATAGCGTCGACTGCCAACTGATTGTTGCGGATCTGAGCAAGCCGGATGCGGGGGCGCAGATTAGCAGCGCCTGCTTGTCCGCTGGCTGGCAAGTCAGCTGGCTCATTAACAATGCCGGCGTCGCCGGTCCGGATTTACTCAAAGATCGTGATTGGACGGCGCAACACACTTTCTTCCAGCTCATGATGTTATCGGTAGCGGATCTGTGTCACCGCATGATTCCGGGCATGGCAGAACGGGGTTACGGGCGCGTCATCAATGTGGCGTCTGTGGCCGCACGCGTGCCACGCTCCGGGGGCTGTAATTACGGGCCGGCAAAAGCCTATTTGGTGGCGCTCTCCGAGGAGCTTAATCTGACGGTCGCCACCCAGGGCGTGCATGTCTCGGCGCTGTGTCCTGGCTTCACACACACCGACTTTCACGAGACAGCAGGGCTCACGGACATGAAAAACAGCATGGCAAAGTGGCTCTGGTACAACGCTGACGTTGTGGTCCGCGATGCAATCAGGGGCGTTGAAGCAGGAAAACCGGTGGTGGTCTCGGGGCGCCTCTACCGTTGGCTGGACCCCATTTTCCAGTCAGTGTGGACGCGACGCTTTTTGCGCATCAAGGCCAGACCCGATTGAAACAACGAGGCCCGGAGCCCACTTGGGGTGCCGCTTACACCGATGGGATGCTAGTGCCGCCCGCCATCACTTTCGGGCGCCTATTAGGCTCAGCTTTGGCAAAGAGAACTTAAATCATCGCCACCGATCCGCTGACGCAGGGCGCAGCGTCACCAGAATGAATTAGCAATAGGTGACACGCCGAATCCAGCGATTGCACTATTCACGGCTCCTTGTTAGCTTTCAGTCGAGATCAATTAAGGAGATCCCATGAAACTCAAAGGTTTGGTAAGTGCAGTAGGTGCCCTAATGCTGGTATCACCCTTCGCCTCAGCGGGTGACCCCGTGCAGATGTGGAAGTGCAACATCAACGGCGACGTCGCCGAAGAAGACGTAATGAAGCAGGCGGGCAAGTGGAAGGAAGCCGCTGGGAAATTGCCTGGTGGAGACGGCATGGATGTCTACACCATGTTCCCCGTCTCAGTAGGCGCTGATGGCGACGGCACCGACGTGCTGCTCGCGGTTTCTTGGGAGTCATTTGGCGACTTCGGCAAGTGGTGGGATGCCTATCCCTCCTCTGACGTCGCACAGATGGAGCGCGAGACGATGACATGCCACGGCAGCATGCTGTGGGAAAGCGACGAGATCTGATTCTCTAATCTGATTTTCTGTGGGGCCGCCTCCGAGCGGCCCTTTTTCGTTGTATCGGCCGAAAGCGACTAACGGTCCAGTTTAAGACGGACGAGTAGCAATCAATGTCCCAAGTCTGGAGTTGTAACGAGTGGGATCCACTCGAGGAAGTTATCGTGGGTAACCCCCTCGGCGCCCGCTTCCCCCACGCGGACCCCAGCACCCGCCTCGCCGAGTATCCGGATCGCGATCTCGCGGCTATTCCTCAGGGACACTTTCCTGACCAGATTATTGAAGAAACCGAGGAAGACCTGCAGAGCTTTGTCGACGTCTTGGAGGCCGGTGGTGTCACCGTCCGCCGGCCCGACACCTGGCCCCATGAGCAGACCATCAGCACGGTCCAGTGGGAAACCCAGGGCTATTACAACTACTGCCCCCGGGATGTGCTGTTGGTAATCGGTGACACGATCATCGAAACCCCCAA
>QOPK01000039.1 GCA_003331685.1 Halieaceae bacterium
GTTCATCTCCTCGCGCGGATCGCGGGTGATGTTGAAGATCGCCGGATACCCGGTGCCCTCGGCACGCGTTGCGTAGACCCCGTGTGCAGACGGGTTACCGGAAGACGCGATGACATGCCGACGCGATTACGCTGGAAGGGAACAAATCCAAGGTAGCAGAATTAATGGAACCCCGCGGCCGGAGTGTGAGCACCAAACCGATCGGTGAGACAGTGCCCTGCCGAGCACTGTTCGTGGAGAAGGATCTATAAGCGCGTAAACTAAACGTTGAACAACAAGAGCCGGCGAACCATGGATTGCCCCGTCAGCACCTATTCCTTTATCGAACGCCTCACCGAATGCGGCCTGCACGGGTTCAGCCTCACCCAGGTATTGCTGCTAGTCGCCCTAGCAGCCGTGGGCACGGCCTACGCCATCTGGGAGCATCGGAAACAAGTCCGCGAGGAACGAGACGAAAAATCTGATCGGATGTAGCCCCTTGGGCTCACTGGAACATCAGGAAACAAACCATAAAAAAACCCGGCAGTCGCCGGGTTTTTCTTTCTGCGTTGCGCTTACTGCATCGTCATTACATTGACGGAAAGGTCATCCGCCGAGCCACAAGCAGCTGCCATCTTGGCAAATTGTGCCTGCCAAGCTGCGTCAGCCTCCTGCCAGGCGATGGCTTTCTCCATCGACTCGGTAGAAGAATGCACATCAACCGACACCAACGCCCCGTCTGAGTGGATCGCCGGTGCCGCCGAGTAAGGATGGGGCGAGGCATCACGCTCATAGGCAATCATCTCCTTGATGAGGGTAAGCCCGGTATCCACATCAGCGCAGGGCCAGTAATAAACAATCATGATTTGCCCAGGCTTGGCAGCCAACATGGGGCCTTCCCCTTTCTCGTGGTGGCCGGCTACAACCGTCGCGGATATCAGCAGGGCCATCAGCGCAAGCGCTGCCTTTTTGATCACTGTCATCGGTGTTCTCCTTGAGTGGCGGGGCCCGCACGCAGGCAAGACCCCGGTCGGGCTTTATTGTGGATCCTGGTACTCGTAGTAGCCGTCGGTCGGGATCATGACGTGCGCACCTGGCGTCCCTGGAAACATCACATAGGGCGCGCCCGTGTTGAAGTCATCGCTCATGCCATCCAGGGACGAGGGATCGCGGGGCAACAGCATCAAATGCGGGCCCGACTCGATCCACTGCGAGGGATCTTTAGCATCCGCTTTATTGAGTACGCCGGCGGTGGTGTTGTCCTCACCCACATCACCGTGAAGCATCCACATGAACGCGTCGCGCTCAATATTTGGATCCTTGCCCGACATGAAATCGCTCATCCACTTCATGCCTACATCATCCGTACACACCGGCATCGCGGCGTGAGCCGTGGGCCAGCCGCCCTCCGGCGCAGGACGCGGGTTGCCCACCATGCACGTCCAACCATTGGTCCCTGCGCGGAGTACCGAGCCCTCGAGTCCAAGTATCGTTGCGTTGGTGCCGAGCGGCGCCGGCGCCGCCGAAGAGTAAGCCCAGATCTGCCATTCAGCGCCGTCATGTGCGCCATCGGGCTCGCCTGCCTGCGCGGTGAGGCCGAAAGCAGCGATCACTGCTCCGATTACAAAACTTTTCATTACTTTGCACCCCATGCATTGATTTGTTGGTCACACCGCAGATCACTTGCCAGTCATGTGCGAGGGAACCCAGCCTATGTCGCTCAGCGACCCCAATCACCCTATGGCAAAACCGGACCCATCACAAACGGGATTAGCGTCAGAGACTGACGCAGATCTTGCCAAAGTGCTGCTGCGACTCCTGATATCTAAAGGCGTCAGCCAGCTCAGCGAGCGGGTAGGTTTTATCGATGACCGGTTGCATGTCGTGTGCCTCGACCGCCGCAATCATATTAGCTTGATCCAGCTGACTGCCCACGGTAATACCGCTAAGCCTGCCGTTCTTCGTCATCAGTGCTGCAGTCGGTACCTCTCCCGACCAACCGGTGAGCACGCCGATCAGGCTGATGCAGCCATCCACCGCCAGCGCACTGATCGACTGAGGCAGATTACCCGGGCCGCCGACTTCCACCACGAGATCGATGCCTGCGCCCCCGGTCAGCTCAAACGCTTGCTCCCCCCAGTTGGCGTGGGTCTTATAATTAATCAGGTGCTCGGCGCCCAACGCGCCGAGTCGCTCCAGCTTTGCGTCTGAGGACGAGGTGGCGATCACACGGCACCCCATCATGCGTGCCATTTGCAATGCCACCACCGACACGCCACCGCTGCCCTGCACTAGCACCCAGTCCCCGGGCTTGAGAGCCGTCTCGACCACGAGGGCGCGCCAGGCGGTCAAACCCGCGCAGCTCAGGGTCGACGCCGCATCAAAATCGAGGTTGGCAGGCATACGGCTAAAGGCTGAGGCTGGCATGGTCACGGTCTGCGCAGCAAAGCCGTCAACGTGATCTCCCGGCACACCTAACAGATTGGGTAACGTCGGTCTGCCGCCCGCCCAATTGGGAAAGAAGTAACTCAACACCCGGTCTCCCTTGGCAAAAGTGGTGACACCCTCCCCGACTGCGGTCACCACACCGGCGCCGTCAGACATCGGGATCCGCCCATCGTCCGCCGGGATCAACCCCGTCACGACTGCGTAGTCATGGAAGTTGAGTGAGGTGGCCTTGATCTCGACCTGTATCTCGCCAAATCCTGGCGCGCGGGGTTCAATCTCGGCGAGGTGGAGCTGTTCGAGGCCGCCCGGGGCGGTGAGCTTCATGGCATGCATAGCAAGTTTTCCGTTGGTGTCAGAGCGCGCAGTATAGAGGCTACGCCCACAAACGGGATCGCTCTGCTAAGCTCTCCATTGATAGCAAGAATGGGCACTGCTGTGCTCGGCCCCACGCGAGCGGTAGATCATGAACAAGCTGGAACAACTGCGCACCATGACCACGGTCGTGGCTGATACGGGTGATCTCGAGGCCATTACACGACTGAAGCCCACCGATGCCACCACCAACCCCTCGCTGCTCTTAAAAGCTGCTGCGCTCCCTGAGTTTGCTGAAGAGGTCACTGCGCTGACGTCGTCTCAAGATGCTGTGGCAGACAAGGTCGACCGCTTTGCTGTGAGCGTCGGCGCTAAGATTAATCAGGTGATCCCGGGCGTGATCAGTACAGAAGTTGACGCTCGCCTTTCTTTCGATACTGAGGCGACCATCGCCAAAGCCGAGAAACTCATCGAGCTGTACAGCGATGCGGGCATCAACAGCGATCGCGTACTGATTAAAGTGGCGGCGACCTGGGAAGGCGTTCGTGCGGCCGAGGTACTCGAGCAGCGCGGCATCCACTGCAATGCCACACTCATTTTTAGTTTCGAGCAAGCCTGTGCCTGTGCCGATGCCGGCGTATTTCTGATCTCGCCCTTTGTCGGGCGCATAACTGATTGGTACACCGCCAACACCGATCTCGTGATTCAAGACCCAACCGATGACCCCGGCGTGCAGTCCGTCACTCGGATCTACGACCACTTCAAGGCACATGGTTACGACACGTTCGTCATGGGAGCGAGCTTCCGAAATACCGGTCAAGTCGAGGCACTTGCCGGGTGCGACCGGCTGACCATCAGCCCCGATCTGTTGCAGCAGCTAGAAGCGGACGAGAACGATCTGCCACAGCGACTCAAGGACAGCGGAGACAGCTCTCCCCCACCGGCAGCACTCAGCCAGAGCGATTTTCTGTTGGCGAATAATCAGGACCCGATGGTCTCCGAAAAACTGAGTGATGGGATCCGGCGCTTTGTCGCCGATCAAGAGACACTGGAAGCACTTCTGGCCGGCTGAAGCCGCAGCCTGAGGCAAACTCAGCCCAGAATCGCAGGTAATTCCTTAGCGAGTGCCATGCGCTCTTTCACCGCCTGACCGGTCAATGCAAAGCCCAAGAGATCGCCCGCGCCAGACCGGAACAGCGCCTTGATATCAGGCGCATCGCCCTCAAAGTGCCACTCACCTTCGGCGTCTTTGGCGGGTGGTGAGACCACCACCGGACAGGCGGGCGTCTTGATCGCCACCGGCATAGCGGGGTAACTGACACCGGTCGCCTCACCCGCCAGCGTTGCGGCCAGTGCCCGCGCCGCAGCCATCAGTGGTGCCACGTAAACCAGCACGTGGCCAGCCACCTCGGCGCAATCGCCCATGGCGTAAACGTTCGGCGCATTAGTGCGCAGTTGCCTGTCGGTGACGATACCGCGATTCACGTCAATGCCCGCATCGCTGGCCAAACTCGTCCGCGGCCTGACACCAACCGCGCATAAGACCGCATCGGCCTCAATGGTTTCGCCGTTATTTAGCGTCACCGCATAACCCTCACCAGCGCGGTTGACTTCGGTGGCGAGGGGACCGAAATGGAAAGTGGCGCCCTTCTCCTCCAAAGCTGCCTGCACCGCTCGTCCGGATTGCTCAGGCAACAAAGTCGGTAAACACCAACCCATGGGGTCGACGGCTTCGACCGTGAACCCGCCATTCAACAGGTCGTTGGTGAATTCACAGCCGATCAGCCCGGCGCCGATAATGGCAACCTTCTTTGCACCCTTGGAGGCTAACAAGTCTTGAAACCGCCGGTAATCGTCAAGGTCATTCACGCCGAGCACATCATCAGCCGCATCACCACCAATAGGCGGTCGAATCAATTCGGCACCCAATGCCAGCACTAACTCGCTGTAGGACAGTGTCTCTCCACCCTCAAGGTGGACCGCCTGAACCTGGGTATCGATGCTCACGACCCGGGTTCGTGTGCGGACCGTAACGTTGAGTTGCTCTGCCAATTCTTCGGCGCTCTGTGCCGCAAGTTTGTCGGCGTTGAGGTCCTTCGTATACCCCGTTGAGATCATCGGCTTCGAGTAGCCCTCGCCGCCATCAGATGTCAGCACTGTAATGGCGATGGAAGCATCTTTGCGGCGCAACTCGCGGACCAGACCATAGCCGGCCAGCCCAGAACCAATCACCACGACAGAACGCGCGCTGACGTCGCCAGGGCTTTCGGGATCCGCCTCGTCCGCAGGAGAATCCTCATCATCAGACCCGGGAATCAGCTCGAAGTCTTCCTTGCCCACACCACAGTCCGGGCAGGTCCAATCATCGGGCACATCCTCCCACTTGGTACCGGGCGCAATACCGTCCTCAGGCCAACCCTCTTTCTCGTCGTAAATTAGTCCGCAGACGATGCATTCCCAACGGGCCATGGATGATCTTCCTCTTTATTTACTGCGCATTTGTGATGACGGGCCGCAGAGTGCCAGCATGAGAAACCACTGTCACGCACAGATGCCCTCTGCGGGGGTTCTCTTTCATAGATGGTGGCGTGCGTCCCCCGGGGGAGATCTATACCGCGGCCGCGAGTTGCGTCGCCTGGTTGATCGCCGTCTTCGCATCCAGCTCGGCGGCCTCGTAAGCACCACCAACCAGATCCACTGACAGACCTTCTGCCTCCAGCGCGTCGTAAAGACTGCGCTCAGGCTCTTGACCGGCACAGATGATCACCGTGTCGACGTCGAAGGTCTTTGGCTGGCCACCAATCAACACATGAAGGCCCGCATCATCAACGCGCACGTACTCCACCGCGTTAATCATGTTCACGCCGCGACGATTCAGCAAGAGCCGCTTGGTCCAGCCAGTGGTCTTGCCAAGACCACGGCCCACGGGCGTGTCTTTGCGCTGCATCAACCAGACCTCGCGATCGGCCTTGTTCACCACGGGCTCCACGCCAGTGACGCCACCGCGGGGATGGTTCTCGAAGTCGACACCCCACTCCTTGGCAAATAAATCGATGTCGAGCGCAGAGCTGGTGCCTTCGTGGGTAATAAGCTCAGTCACATCAAAACCGATACCACCGGCGCCCACGACCGCGACTTTTTTACCGATCGGCTTGTTACCTTTGATCGCGTCGATATAGCCCACCACCTTATCGTGATCGATGCCGGGAATGTCTGGCATGCGCGGGTTAATCCCCGTCGCCACCACCACGTGATCGAACCCAGCTGACGCGAGTTGTGCCGCATCAACGCGCTCACCGAGCTTGACCGTCACGGCGTACTTCTCGAGCATCGCGCGGTAGTAACGCAGGGTCTCGTGAAACTCTTCCTTGCCCGGCACCTGCTTGGCCAGATTGAACTGCCCACCGATCTCATCAGCCGCATCAAACAGGGTCACAGTGTGCCCACGTTCGGCGGCTACAGTGGCATAGGCCATTCCGGCAGGGCCTGCGCCCACCACCGCAATATTCTTTGTCATTGCCGCCGGACCCCACTTGATCAGGGTCTCGTGACAGGCGCGAGGGTTTACCAGGCACGACGTCGTCTTCATCGCAAAGGTGTGGTCTAAACACGCCTGATTACAGGCAATACAAGTGTTGATCTCGTGCTCGCGACCCTCCGCTGCCTTCTTCATCAACTCGGCATCGGCCAGCATAGGTCGCGCCATGGAGACCAGATCGGCGTCGCCATCGACCAGTACCGCCTCGGCGACATCGGGCATGTTTATGCGGTTAGAGGTAATCACCGGAATGGAGACTTCGTCGCGCACCCGCTTGGTCACGCCGGTAAACGCGCGGCGCGGTACCATGGTGGCGATGGTGGGCACCTGCGACTCATGCCAGGTGAAGTGGGTAGAGATAATCGATGCGCCGGCTGCTTCAACCGCTTTTGAGAGCAGCGCGATCTCATCCCAGCTCATGCCCCCCTGCAGCATGTCCATCGCCGCAATGCGGAAAATCACGATGCAATCGGGACCCACCGCCTCGCGCACACGACGCACTACCTCGACCGGGAAGCGCATCCGGTTCTCATAGCTGCCACCCCATTGATCGGTCCGCTGGTTCGTTTTCTCCACCAGAAAGGTCGACAACAGATAGCCCGCTGAACCGATAATTTCGACACCGTCGTACCCGGCCTGCTGCGCCAGCTTTGCGCAGTGGGCGTGGTCAGCAATTTGCTTTTCAATGCCGGCTTCGTCCAGTTCGTTTGGCGAGAACGCGCCGATGCGTGAGCGAACCGGTGAGGGCGCAACAGCCGCCTCGTTATAAGCCAGCGCGCCCATGTGCAGAATCTGCAAACAAATCTTGCAGTCGGGCGCTGCCGCATGGACAGCATCGGTGACGATGCGATGACCAGCAGCCTCTTCTTCCGTATTCAGTTTGGACGCGGCGGCCAGAGGCTTGCCGTCTTCACCTTTGAGGACCAGTCCTCCCTCTTCATTGGGTGAGATGCCACCGGTGATGATCATACCAACGCCGCCCGCTGCGCGTTCGGCGTAAAACGCCGCCATTCGCTCGAAGCCGTCCGGCTGCTCCTCAAGCCCGGTATGCATCGATCCCATAATGCAGCGGTTACGAAGCTGCGTGTGCCCGAGGTCTAGGGGTGAGAATAAGTTCGGATATTGGGCGTGACCGGGCAACTCGGCTTTGGCATTCATAGTCTGGGCTCATTGGTTCAACATCGAATGGGCCGGCAAGATACCGCACCCCGCTCAAGGATGACAGGACCCCACCTGCTTCAGCGCCGGATTCATCAAGACAAAAACTGAACCCGATGCCTTCTCAGTGTTACGTGGTTGAGGCACGACTGTCTCAATCGCTGGCCACATAAAGATAAGCCTAAATGTGGCGGCGCGCGGGCCTAACCGTCTTCTCTTTTTAAAAGGCCGAACTGATCAGGTCAGCGGTCGCCTTGTGTCCGGATTTTGGACGAGCCCCCCGCATTTGGTCACTGGCTGGCGGCTGTGCAAAGTTATGTATAGATTATTAGACACAAATGCAGTAAACATATTGATACAAAGGGGCAGTATTGACTCAGAAACGTGGCTAGAACCGCATTATTGACAGTTGGGCGTTTTCCCGCGGCACTCACGCTGGCGCGGGGCCTTCATGCGCGCGGCGTTCGGGTCATTGTGGCTGACCCCATGAAGCGCCAGCTCTGCTCAGTCAGCCGCGCTGTGACCAAAACCTTTCAGGTAGCCCCACCCAACACCGACATCGAGGGTTGGGAGCGGGACATCCTCGACATTATCGAGCGCGAGAACGTGACAGATCTGATCCCAACCTCCGAGGAGGTCTGTCACGTCGCCAACCTCGCCCCCCGGCTTCCTGATACCACGCGTTATGTAGGCCCGTCGGCCCAATGGATCGCGCAGTGGCACGACAAGCTGCAGTTCGTGAATTACGCAATCAGCCGTGGCGTGACAGCGCCCTCGGTCTACACCACTGCCGATGGCGAGTCCCGCGCGCTGATTCGTCAAACCGAGTGCGTACTCAAACCCCGCCGCGGCTGCTCCGGTACCGCGGTGTCATTCCTTCCACCCGGCAGCACGCTGCCGCCACCGTCGCAAGACATGCTCCTGCAACGCAGAGTTCAGGGTAATCATCTGTATACGCTGAGCTGGGTGGATGCCGGCGAGGTGAAAGCCACGGCCAGTTATCGAGGCAGCACTCATAGCGGCACAGTGGCGGTCGGCTTCCAGAGCGCGCCCACACCCTTCTCGGTCAAACAATGGATTGAGCAATTTGTAGCTGATACCGATGTCACCGGATTTCTGAGCTTCGACTTTATTCTGGACCGCAGCGGCATACCCTGGGGGATCGAGTGCAATCCCCGGCTCAGTAGTGGGGTGCACTTCGTCGATGAGGCTTGGTTGGGCGCCGCGGTCATGGGCGAGGACATGGGTGCCCCCTCTATTACCCCGGCCGGCAAGCGCGTGCAGTGGAGCTATTCCACACTCACCGAGGCTTACAAGCACCTGTTCCGATTTCAGATCCCCGAGTTGATCCGCTGTCTCCGGGATTTGTTCATCTCTCGCGATGCAGTGTGGTCCTGGCGCGATCCCCTGCCCTTTTTCCTGATGACACCCCTGTGCTGGGAATTTATCTGGCGATCAATCCGCGAACGAATGCCCATCGGCGATGCCAGCCAGTGCGATATCGCCTGGCACTGGTTCAAGCCAGGGTTTCAACAAGAGTTACGCCAGCAAGCTCGAGAGCAAGCGGCGGTTATGCCGCGGGGGAACGAACGTGAAGCATGACCTGGTCAGCGGGCCGCGTGGTCATGCGCGCAGCGGGTCGCACGGTTTGACCGGGCTCCAGCAGCCAATCGAAGCGCCGCACCAACTCAGCCAAAATCAATACGCTTTCCGTTTGCGCAAAACCAGCTCCCACGCAGGTATGAGGTCCCTGACCAAAGGGAATGTAGGCACCCTGTACCAGCGCCGCCTCCTGCTCGGGCAGGAATCGCGCGGGTTTGAACGCGTGGGGGTCTGGCCACCACTTACTGTGTCGCTGCAGCGTCCACGGCGCGATCATGACCAGCGCCCCTTTGCGCAGACGCCGGCCACCCACCTTGGCTTCACGCAGTGCCACCCGCGGCATGAAGGTAATCGGCGGATACAACCGCAATGTCTCTTTGAAAAACGCCTTGGTCAGCGGCAGCAGTCGGGTGTGCTCAAAGCTCATCGGCGAATCGCCGACGACAGCGGCGATCTCCTCACGCAGCCGGGCGAGCCAGTGGGGCTGGTCAGCCAGAATATAAAACGCCCAGGTCAGCGCACTCGCCGTGGTCTCATGCCCAGCCAGAAAAAACACACCCAGCTGATCGATAAGCTCTTCGCGGGAGAACGGCGCACCACTCTCTTGATCGCGCGCGGCGATGACGCTGCTGGCGATGTCATCAAAGGCCCCTGGGTCTTCGAGGTGCGAGTCGACCAGCGTCCCGAGGTGTCGACGGATCCGCTCGCAGGCGGCCAGCACCTCCGGCGGCTGCGGAATGTCACTCCAGGCTGGCTTAAAGATCAGGCGCAACACGTCGACCTGCACCGCAGAGCGTTCAAACAAGGTAAAGTCCTCGAAAACATCGACGGCCACGCCGCTCTGCAGCGGCGTCGAGAACACGGTGCGGCAAATAATGTCCGCCGTGAGGTGACTCATGGCGAGGTCGAGAGAGAACGCTTCGCCGGACGCGGCCTTTTCCTCCAGCGTCAGCAGGTGGTCATCAACGGCCGCCTTCATCGCGCCAAAGGCATGGCTGATGCGCATGTGCGAGAAGGCGGGGTCAATCATCGCGCGCTGGCGTTTCCAGCGCTCGCCATCGGTGACAAAAATACTGTCGCCGATCAGGTGCTCCAGCGCACTGACCATCAGGTCACTCTTGGGGAACACGCCCTCTGCGTCGCGCATGATCTCGCGCACGGCGTCGGGCTCGTTGAAGAGCACCGTCGAGCGCCGGGAGTAACCCAGGTTACCGACGTCAAAGTGATAGGCAGCAGCGGGCAAGAGCTCCAGCAGATTGCCGTCCCCCTTCCACAGCACGCGGGCAAGGGCGACCACCGACCACAGCGACAGCGGCTTGGGTGGGATATAGGGCTCCGGTGCGCTCATCTCACAGTCCCGACTCGATCACTGCAGTATGGAGGGGGGATCTGATGGTGTCGACCCACACACTGTTCGAGTGGCTGGTCGGGCTGCACATTGCCACCGGCACAGTCGGGCTGATTGTGGTGTGGATTCCGATCGCCGGGAAAAAAGGTGGCGTACTGCATCGTCGCGCCGGCACCTTGTTCGTGCAGTCGATGATTGCCACCGGCTTCACCGCCGTTGCGATCAGCTTTACCACCTTGTCAGACCCCATCGGCACACATCCGCATTTAGCAACGCACCCGGTCTTTGCTAACCCACAAGCCATTTCCAATATCTTTGGCTGGATGATGCTGTACCTCGCCACGCTGACGGTTAATCTGGCGTGGCAGGGATGGCTGAGTCTTCGCAATGGCCGGAATCACTTGCGAAATCGCGTCTGGCACAACCTGCTGTCGCAGGTGCTCCTGAGCGTGGTCTCGACCAACTGCTTTGTGCGCGGTGTGATGGCTGAAGAGCCGATGATGATGGGCATCTCCATGGTCGGATTCGCCACAGTGGCAACCAATTTATGGTTCATCTATAAGCCACAACCACTGCCCACAGACCGCATCAAGGAACACATCAAGTGCCTCGTCGGTGCCGGCATCTCGGTGTACACCGCATTTTTCGCTTTTGGAGCTGTACGATTCATTCCTGAGCTAGCACTGCAACCCGGTCTATGGGCAGTGCCGCTCATTGTTGGCCTGGCGTTGATCGTCTATCACCAGCGCGTCGTCACCCGGCCGCTGCGAAGCAAGTTGCGGCTCGCGTGAGCACCAAGCACGCCATTGTGATCGGCGCCGGAGCGGGTGGTTTGGCGGCCAGCATCGATCTTGCGCGCGCGGGCTTTCAGGTCACACTCATTGAGCGCGGAGACGCCCCAGGCGGCAAGATGCACACCCGCGCAGTAAATGACCGGGAGGTCGATGGCGGCCCTACCGTCCTGACCATGCGCTCAATCTTCGATCAACTGTTCGCCGATGCGGGCGCCTGTCTGAATGATCGACTGACACTGCTGGAGAGCCCGATCATCGCCCGCCACGCTTGGAGTCACGGCGGCGTGCTGGACTTATACCCCGACGCGCAGCGCTCCCGTCAATCGATTGAGGATTTCGCCGGCGCAGACGACGCTATGGGCTTTGACCGCTTCTACTCTCAGAGTGCGCGTATTCATCAAACGCTGTCTGAAACGTTTATGAACGCCTCAAAACCCGATCCGGTGACGCTGGTTGGTCGCGTTCTGCGTAAACACCACCCCAGCTCGCTGATGGCGGCCAAACCTTCGCCTAATTTGTGGCGGGCCTTGGGCGATTTTTTTTCTGATGAACGACTGCGGCAATTGTTTGCGCGCTATGCGACCTATGTTGGCTCTTCGCCACTCAGCACGCCCGCCACGCTAATGCTCATCGCGCACGTCGAGCTCGAGGGAGTCTGGCTGGTGGATGGGGGTATGCATCGACTCGCCGCCGCAATGGCAGACCTGGGCCAGGAGCTGGGCATCGACCTACATCTCAACACCCATGTCAGCGAGGTGCTGGTGAAAAGAGGAAAAGCCTGTGGGGTGCGGCTCGAGGACGGCACTTCTCTACCTGCGGACGTAGTGGTCTTCAATGGCGACACCAACGCACTCGCCACCGGTCAGCTGGGTAACGAGGCCATGCGGGCCGTCAAACCGCGATCAGTAGAACAACGCGGGCTATCTGCGCTGACCTGGTGCATCAAAGGCAGCAGCTCGGGCTTTAGCCTAGATCATCACAACGTCTTTTTCGAAGCGGACTACCCGAGCGAGTTCAACACCATTTTCGAAGAGCGCAATGTACCCTCAAAACCGACGGTGTATCTCTGCGCCCAGGACCGCGGCCCAAGCGGGTCGCTGAATGGATCAGAGCGGCTGCTCATGCTGGTCAACGCCCCCGCAGACGGAGATCGGCAGAGCTGGTCCGAGGATGACGTGGCGCGCACCCGGGATAACGCGCTTGCGGTACTGGATCGATGCAGTCTGAACCTTAGCTTCCGGGACAGCGATTGCGTCAGTACCACCCCTAACGATTGGCACGGCCGATTCCCAGGCAGCGGCGGTTCCCTCTATGGCGGCGCCTCACACGGGATTTGGTCGAGCTTCACCCGACCGGGCGCCCGAAGCCGCCTGAAAGGGTTGTACCTATCGGGGGGAAGTGTCCACCCCGGCCCCGGTGTGCCGATGGCGACGCTGTCAGGCCGACTCGCGGCGAGCGCCGCGATCCGAGATATCGCCTGAGCGCATCGCGCCCTGCTCCGGCGGTCTCCAAAAATCCTCCAGCGCCTCAATGGTCTCAGCCGTGAGTTCCCAGTGAGGTAGACCGAGGCTGGGCGAGAGTTGCTTTGCCGCCCAGTGGCTGTGCACCTCGGTAAGTTCCGGCAAACGTTCAAAGCCGATGTTGGGATCACGGTCGTAGAGCACTAAACAGGGCAGCTTGAGGCGGCTGTAGAGACGTGACACCGCCTGCTCGGTGAACAGACTGAAGGTCAGAAACTTGATGGGAGCAAAATGCGCGCCGGGCTGACTTGCTGTTTCTAGTGCGTAGCGCACCATATGCTCCGGTGTAGCGCCGACGAATGCCTGTCCCAGAAACCATCTGATACTTGGCTGACTCGTCAACACACGGTAGAGCGGTCGACCAACCCAAGGTGAAGTCAGAAAACGATCCACGCGGGACCCATTTGGCGCCGTCGGTGGGGTTCGGACACCCATTCCGGTGGGCGAAATGAGTGACAAGCTTCGCACCTTGGCACCCTGCTCCAGAATCGCTCGCGCCATGAACTCACCAGTGAGCGAAAGCGCCACCACATCGGCCGGTTGATCAAGGCTCTCGAGCCACTCCGCCAACCACCGCGCATACAGACTCGGGTTATAGGTCAAATCGGGTCGATCTGAGATGCCGAAGCCTGGCAGATCGGGAACCCAAACGGGACGCTTGTCGCGGTAATGCTCGAACAGGGGACGCATCTCCATGGCACTAGGCACCGCATTGATACTATGCAGCAGCACTAGTGGCGCACCCTCAGTGACCTCTCCTCGGTAGCCCCGGAGCGTCACGCCCCCATTGAGTGAAAAGGCAAATTGTTCCGCGTCCAAAGCGGGCATCAGTGGCTTGGCCATGTTATAAATATCAATGAAAGTTGACATGTAGATAGTATAGTTTGTTTGACATTCGTACGGATAGTCCTTGATTCACACTTTCTCAGTTAGGTCGCAGGACGATCCGCGCAGTCGAAACAGGGGGCATACATGAGTACCGCTTATCCGTTTACCGCTATCGTCGGTCAGGACGACATGAAGCGTGCGCTGACGATCGCCGCCGTCGATCCGGGCATTGGCGGGGTGCTGGTATTGGGCGAGCGGGGTACAGGTAAGTCCACCACGATCCGGGCACTCGCCGCCCTCCTCCCTAAAATCGATGTAGTGAGCGGCTGCCCATATCAATGCGACCCGCTGGCGCCGCGGCCGGGTCTCTGCGCCCAGTGCGGCAAACCCTCGGATGCCCCAGACGCCAAGGCCGTCGCGATTCCGGTGGTCGATCTGCCGCTGGGCTCTACAGAAGACCGCGTCGTCGGCGCTTTGGATATAGAGCGCGCACTCGTTAACGGCGAGAAAGCGTTTCAACCCGGTCTCTTGGCACAAGCGAATCGTGGCTTCCTGTATGTCGACGAAGTGAATCTGCTGGAGGACCACATCGTCGACGCACTGCTCGATGTCGCTGCTTCCGGTGAGAATGTCGTTGAGCGGGAGGGGCTGAGTGTGCGGCACCCCGCGCAGTTCGTGCTGGTCGGTAGCGGCAACCCCGAAGAGGGAGAGCTCCGGCCACAGCTTCAGGATCGATTCGGCCTCTCGGTCGACGTGCGAACGCCTGGCGATGTACCCACCCGGGTAGAAATTATTCGCCTGCGAGAAGCCTTCGATCATGACCGTACTGCCTTCCGCAAAAAATGGGCGCGAAAAGAGAGTACGCTGC
>QOPK01000004.1 GCA_003331685.1 Halieaceae bacterium
CCTCGAGCACATCCTCGATGGTGATCAGCCCGGCGATGCCACCATACTCGTCGATCACGATCGCCATGTGGTTGCGGTTCTGCCGGAATTCTCGCAGCAGCACGTTGAGTCGCTTGCTCTCAGGGACGGCAATAACGGGCCGCATCAGTTCCGTGATGCTCGGCACATCGCCTTCACTCTGAATCAGCGGCAACAGGTCCTTGGCCAACAACATGCCGATGACGTCGTCGATACCATCTCCGATTACTGGATACCGCGAGTGACCAGATTGGACAATTTTGGGTATCGCCTCCTGAAGCGGCTGATCCGAGTCAATCACAATCATCTGCGCGCGGGGAATCATGATGTCCCGCACCTGCATGTCGGTCACCAGCAGCGCGCCCTCCATGATTTTGCGCGCATCCTCGTCGATGATCTCGTGCTCCTCAGCCAGTGACAGCACACCCTCGAGGTCAGATTTATTCTGGGGTTCGCCGCTGATGAAATGGGTCAGTCGGTCCAGCCAGGACCTTTCTTCCGATTCCAGCTTGCGCTCGTCGTTCACGGTGATAAGCCCTCCGGGGGCTGTTCATGGTTATAGGGATTGGGAAAGCCAAGGTGCCCGAGTAAATCGATCTCGAGCGCCTCCATCTGCTCGGCTTCCGCAGGAATCTGGTGGTCATGGCCTAAGAGGTGCAGGACACCATGAATGACAAGGTGCGCCCAGTGTGCCTCCTCGGATTTATGTTGTTGTGCCGCTTCGAGCTGCACTAGTGGCGCGCAGATCACCAGATCGCCCAGCAGTCCAGAGCCAGTCTCTGCCGGCACATCGGCGGGGAATGACAGCACGTTAGTGGGGCCTGCTTGAGCGCGGTAGCTTTGATTGAGATCTGCCGCCTCTTCACTATCGGTAATGCGGATAGACAGTTCTGGAGTCGGCTCAGGCAAAGATGCGGTCTGTGTCAGTGTGTGACTCACCCAGCCCAGCAGTGTCGCATCATTGGGCGAGTCGATTGCGGTGGCGCGGTCAACGGATAGCAGGATATTCACGGAGGACCCTCGCCACCGGGTGACGCGTTGCGTTGCTCAAAGGCGTCGTAGGCGCTCACGACTCTTTGCACCAAAGGATGTCGGACGACATCCTTATTGACGAACTGGGTAAAGGTGATGCCGGCCACCTCTTCCAGCACCGTCATGGCATGAGTCAGGCCGCTCTGCGTGCCTTTGGGGAGATCAATCTGGCTGGTATCACCCGTCACCACTGCGGTGGACCCGAATCCGATCCGGGTCAGGAACATTTTCATTTGCTCGCGGGTAGTATTTTGCGCCTCGTCCAGAATGATGAAGGCGTGATTGAGCGTGCGGCCGCGCATAAAGGCGAGGGGTGCGACTTCAATGATGTGCCGTTCGATGTATTTGTTGACCGTCTCGAACCCCAGCATTTCATAGAGTGCGTCGTAAAGTGGCCGCAGATAGGGGTCCACCTTCTGAGACAGATCGCCTGGCAGGAAACCCAAGCGCTCGCCTGCTTCAACGGCCGGGCGCACCAGCAGTATGCGTTTGACCTGCTCGTTGAGGAGCGCGCGCACCGCACACGCGACCGCCAGATAGGTTTTACCGGTGCCGGCAGGGCCGACGCCAAAGTTGATGTCATGGGTGCTGATGGCCGATACATATTGACGCTGGTTTTGCCCCCGCGGCCTGACCGATAGCCGTTTGGTGCGAATGAGCCCCGCCGTATCAGTGGCGATATCCGCGCTCTGGGGCTCGCTGAGTAGTTCGAGGTCTGCCTCCTGAAGGCGCAGGTGAATGCTCTCCGGGCTCAGCTGCGCGCCATTCTCGATATCCGTATAAAGCGAAGACAGCAGTGAGGCTGCGATCTGACAGCGCTCGTGCGCACCCCGCAGTTCAAAATGGTTGCTGCGGTTCTGGATTGTGATGTCGAGACGCTTTTCGATCTGCCGCAAATGGCTGTCCAGCTGCCCGCACAGAGCTGCCAGATTCCGCGCATCATTCGGTTCGAGGGAGAGGGTGATATGTGAGGCCAGACCCGGAGGAGTGACCTCGGGCGCCGATTGCTCTGTGTCCAACGGTTTTCACGCCGCCTCGTTCACATTGGGAACCAAACGATACTCGCCTTGTGGGCTGAGTCAACTACCGTTTAGGGCATTAAACAGAGTCGATCTGACGTCCCAGAAGCGAGTTGGTGTAGGCCGCCGTAATCTCGACCTCGACAAATTGGCCGATCAGGGCAATGTTTTGAGACGCGAAGTTCACCACGCGGTTATTTTCCGTGCGCCCTGAGAGCTGCCCCGGGTCTTTTTTCGCGTAGCCGGTGACCAATATGCGCTGGGTCGTGCCCACCATCGATTCGGCAATCTGCTGCGCCTGTTGGGCGATGCGTGCCTGAAGAATATGCAGTCGCTGTTTTTTGACCGCTTCCGGTACTTCGTCGGGCAATTCAGCGGCGGGTGTGCCAGGACGCGCGCTATAGATAAAGCTGAACGAGGTATCGAAGCCGATCTCTTCAATCAATTTCATGGTGGCTGCGAAATCGGCCTCGGTCTCTCCGGGGAAGCCGATAATAAAGTCGGACGATAACGAGATGTTGGGACGAATCTTGCGCAGTGCGCGGATAGTTGCCTTGTACTCAAGTGCGGTGTGTCCGCGCTTCATGGCCATCAAAATACGATCAGAGCCACTTTGCACGGGCAGGTGCAGGTGGTCGACCAAGGCGGGTATTTCGGCGTAGCAGGCCACAATCGCATCGGTGAACTCGACCGGGTGGGACGTGGTATAGCGAATTCGCTCAATGCCCGGCACCAGATTCACCAGATGCAGCAACTCAGCGAAATCAACGATCTCGTCTAGGTGGTTGCGCCCGCGAAAAGCGTTAACGTTCTGCCCGAGCAGGTTGACCTCTTTTACCCCGCGGTCTGCTAAACCCGCGATTTCTGCGATGACATCGTCCACTGGCCGCGAGACTTCCTCGCCGCGGGTGTACGGGACCACACAAAACGTGCAGTACTTGCTGCAGCCTTCCATGATCGATACGAAGGCCGTCGGGCCCTCGACACTGGGCTCGGGCAAGCGATCAAATTTCTCGATCTCGGGAAAGCTGACATCGACCACCACGGGTTCTCCCCGGCGACGATCATCGATCATTTCCGGCAGTCGGTGCAGTGTTTGCGGGCCAAATATCAGATCGACGTAGGGCGCCCGCTTACCAATTTCAGCGCCTTCCTGGCTGGCCACGCAGCCGCCCACACCGATGATCAGATCAGGATTTTTCTGCTTCAGGTGCTTCCAGCGACCCAACTGGTGAAACACCTTTTCTTGTGCCTTTTCGCGAATAGAGCAGGTGTTGAGCAGCAGCACGTCCGCCTCGTCGGCCGAATCGGTTTGCTCGAGACCGTGGCTGGCACCCAAGAGATCGGCCATCCGCGCGGAATCGTATTCGTTCATCTGGCAGCCGTGCGTCTCGACAAACAGCTTTTTGATGCCCGGGTTACTCATTTTTTGTCGATGTGACTCGCCATGCGAGGTGACTCAATAGTGGCCAAGGGCGCGGAGTATAGCGCCTGCGGGCAGGGTTTTTGACCCGAGGTGGAGCTTTGTTCGCAAAGTGTTACCATTCCGCCCCTTTTTCTGCACCACCTCGGTTCGCTTGGAGCCCTCATGTCATCTCAGCCCATGTACAAAGTCATTTTCCACAATGGTGGTCAGGTCTATGAGGTTTTTGCCCGGCAGATCTATCAGAGTGATATGTGGGGCTTTGTTGAGATAGAAGAGCTGGTTTTTGGTGAGCGCTCCCAGATCCTGGTTGACCCTAGCGAAGAGAAGCTCAAGAACGAGTTCTCGGGTGTGAAACGAAGCTACATTCCTTTGCAGTCTATTGTTCGCATTGACGAAGTGGACAAAGAGGGCGCCGCGCGCATCTCTGAAGGCGGCAGTGCCAAAATTGCGGCTTTCCCCGTGACGCCACAGCCGCTAGTGCCCTCTCAGGGTGACGAGTAGACCTGCCTGATCGGCTGGCTCCCATCGCTCAGCCGGTATCCCTCTGGAAATGGACTTCGAACGCCGGTGATCCCTCGCGGACAGCTCACTGTGGATGATAGTGCCTGAATCTATTGGCGGCTCAGCTTCTGTAGCGCCAATGGTGGCACTGTCAGTGACTGGTGCTGCGCTTCTAGCACCTTGAATTGCGCCAACTTCGCCCTCATATCCCTCCCATCAGGCAGGCAGCGGCGCTGCCCGGACGGAGGCGCAATGGACAGGGAAGACGATACTCAGTACGACGGCGAGGTACTGCCACCCGAGGGTGCGCCGGCAGCGGACTATGACCCGGCAACGCCGGCCGTGGCCGATGATGTGCTACCCGATACGCTCGTCTTATTACCGTTACCCAGCAGACCCTTTTTTCCGGGACAGGTGCAACCGGTCTCATTCAATCCTGACAACTGGCAGGCGACGCTGGATGCCATCACGAAGCAAGGCTCTGGGCTGTTAGGCCTCGCTTTTGTCGACGAGCCAGACCCTGGCAAAGCCACTGCACAACAATTCCCTAATACCGGCTGCGTCGTGCGACTGCACCGACCGCCCATGGCAGAGCATGGTGGCCAGTTTCTTGCACAAGGGCTTCGCCGTTTCCGCATTGTGCGCTGGCTTAATGAGCAAGGGCCTCTGGTGGCTCAGGTAGAGTACCCACGTAGCCAGGGAGATCGCGAGAGTGATGAGATCAAAGCTTACGCCATGGCGATTATCGCGGCGATCAAGGAATTACTGCCGCTTAACCCTCTGTACAGCGAGGAGTTAAAGCAACACATCGGGCAGTTCAACCCCAATCAGCCGAGCCTGTTGGCCGACTTTGCGGCAGCGCTGACCACGGCGAGCGGCGGTCAATTACAGGAGATCCTCGAGACCCTGCCCCTGACCCAGCGCATGACAAAAGTCCTGGAGCTTCTGAAGCGTGAAAAGGAAGTGGCTACGCTACAGGGGCAGATCAGCACTCAGGTCAACGAGAAGGTCTCGGCAAATCAGCGTGAGTTCTTTCTGCGAGAGCAAATGAAGGTGATCGAGAAAGAGCTGGGCATTTCTAAAGACGACAATACTTCAGACCTTGACCGCTTCCAGCAGCGGCTTGAAAACCTGCACCCGCCGCAAAAAGTACGGGACCGTATTGAAGAAGAATTCAGCAAACTGAAGGTACTGGAGTCGGGGTCCCCTGAATACGGTGTGACCCGCAATTATCTGGATTGGACGACCTCCGTCCCTTGGGGCGTGTATTCAGAGGACAATCTGGACCTCAAGCAGGCGCGGGTTGCGCTTGAGGCGCATCACGACGGGCTGGCTGACGTAAAGGCCCGCATCACAGAGTTTTTAGCAGTGGGCGCCTTCAAGGGCAGTATTGATGGATCTATTCTGTTGCTGGTGGGCCCGCCGGGTGTGGGTAAGACCAGTATCGGCAAATCGATTGCCGCAGCCCTAGGTCGCAAATTTTACCGGTTCAGTCTGGGTGGCATGCGCGACGAGGCGGAGATCAAGGGCCATAGGCGCACCTACGTCGGAGCCATGCCGGGTAAGCTCGTGCAGGCGTTGAAAGAAGTTGAGGTGGCTAACCCCGTGATCATGCTCGATGAGATCGACAAGATCGGGGCCTCTTTTCAGGGCGATCCGGCCTCTGCCCTATTGGAAGTGCTCGACCCCGAACAAAACAGCGAGTTTCTGGACCATTATCTTGATCTGCGTGTGGACCTGTCCAAGGTCTTGTTTGTCTGCACCGCGAATCAGCTCGATACCATTCCCGGGCCGCTGCTGGATCGGATGGAGGAGATCCGGTTGTCGGGTTACATCGCCGAGGAAAAACTGGCGATTGCCAAAAATCATTTGTGGCCAAAGCTGCTCGAGCGCCACGGTGCTAAACCCAGTCAGATCCGCATCAACGACGCCGCCATTCGTTTAGTCATCGATGCCTATAGCCGGGAGGCCGGTGTGCGGGGATTGGAGAAGCGGCTCAGTTCGCTGGTGCGAGCGTGCATCTTGAAAATGGTGGAGGAAGACATCAAGCGGGTGCGCATTGGCAAGCGGGAGGTCGAGGAGGTTCTTGGTCAGGCGCGATTCAAACCTGAGCGTGCCCAGCGTGGCCGAGGCGTGGTCACGGGCCTCGCGTGGACCGCGATGGGCGGGGCGACTCTCAGTATTGAATCCTCCAAGATCCATACACTCAACCGTGGCTTCAAGCTCACTGGGCAGCTCGGGGATGTGATGAAAGAGAGCGCCGAGATTGCCAACAGCTATGTCGTTGCGCATTTACGGGAATTCGGTTGCGAGACAGACTTTTTCGATATGTCGATGGTGCACCTGCACGTCCCCGAGGGGGCAACCCCCAAGGATGGGCCCAGTGCCGGCATCACCATAGCGACCGCACTGGTGTCGCTGGCACGTGGAGAGCGTTTACCGCGGCCACTGGCCATGACCGGAGAATTGACGCTTACGGGTCAGGTCTTGGCGGTGGGCGGTATTCGCGAAAAAGTCATTGCCGCCCGGCGCGCGCGGATTACCGAGGTCATCCTGCCCTTTGCCAACAAAGGGGATTACGAGGTGCTGCCCGATTATCTGCGCGAAGGCATCACGGTGCATTTTGTGCGCATCTTCCGTGAGGTGTTCGATATCGTGTTTGATGCCTCGGCAGAACAGAAGCAGCTACATTAAAGTCGGGCATTACCGCCTCAAGCAGGCTGCTGAGCTGTGAGCGTTGCCCTGCGAGCTTTGGTGATCGAGCGTGTCACCTTCGATAGGCTGTCAGTATCGCGCGCCGCGGCGCAGGGAAGCCCTCTATCGTCAGGGTCTGATCGCTAGGGTTCAGAAACTCTTCCAATGAGTGAAATGTCATCCAAGAGGTGCGACGCTGCTCTTCCAGCGCGGTGACACCCACGTCGACGATCTCGATCTCGCTAAAGCCCACCTGACCAAGCCAACGCGCGGCGAGGCTGGGACTCGGCAGTTGCCAGACATTGCCCATGCGCGCATACCTTCCTTTGGGCTCCAACAGCGCGTTATCGTCGCCCTCAATCACCAGCGTCTCGAGCACCAGCTGCCCTCCGGGTACCAATTTGTGTTTTAGGCTCGTCAGGTGCTCCATCGGGTCCCGCCGGTGATACAGCACACCCATGGAAAACACCGTATCAAACGCGGGCAAGTGCTGTGGCATCGCTTCCAGCGTTATGGGTAAGACGTGGATCCCCGGCTGCTGCAGGTAGCGTTGGATGGCTTTGAACTGCAGGATGAAGAGCGGCGTGGGATCGATGCCGACGACCTCTGCAACACCTGAGCCCAGCATACGCCAGCAGTGGTAGCCATTGCCGCAGCCCACGTCGAGGACCCGTCGGCCTTCAAGCGGCGCGATGGCGTCCGCCAAACGATCCCATTTCCAGTCGGACCGCCACTCGGTATCGACATGCAGTCCGCACAGCTCAAAAGGCCCTTTTCTCCAGGGGTGGAGGCCCATCAAGGCGCTGCGCAAGGCCTCCATCGTCTCGCTCGAAGCCGTGCCTGAGACGCCTACGCGCGCGGTATTCAGCTTTATATCAGCGGTTGGGAGTGGCGGCAGATTGGCGAGGGCGTCCCGCCAGCGAGGGAGATCACCGTAGCGGGCCGGTGATAAACCCGCAGAGAACTGTTCTGGCAAAAGCGTCAGCCACTCTGAGAGGGGCCCGGCTTGCCAGCGCGTGCTGAGAGCTTCCCAGTCGCTAAGGAGCTCGGGGGGAAATGTGTGTTTGAGCGCGGCTGGTGGTGTCATGCGATGGCGATGAGCGAGCCAAAGTTCAGACACTGAAACCAGACGTCGCAACGGCTGAACCCCACGGCATTGAGGCGCGCGACATGCGCCTCTCGCGTCTCGGGCACCAGCACATCCTCCAGCGACTGTCGTTTCTGGGCGATCTCGAGATCACTGTAGCCCTGTTGCCGCTTAAAATCGTGGTGCAGGTCGATTAGGTACTCATTCAGACGCGGGTCTGGCAGGGTGAGTTTCTCCGACAGAATCAGCACATCACCTGGCATCATCGCCTCGCGAATCCCCTTCAGTAGTGCCTCGCGCTGCTCAAGAGGAATGAATTGGAGGGTGTAGTTCATGATTACCACGCTCGCATTATCGAGCGGGGTATCGAGTATGTCCGCCTGTTGCAGCTCAATACGGCTCGCCTCAGAGAATTGCGCCAAGTGACCGCTCGCCTGCTCAAGCATCGCCTCGGAATTGTCGATACCGATGAGCTCGCAGCGATCACAGGCTGTTTCCCGCGCCGCCGATAGGAGCGATGCGCCCCAAGAGCATCCCAGATCATAAATCCGAGAACCCGGCCGGGCGTGCTGCGCGGCGAGGGTGCCGGTCATGCCTACCACCGTGGCGTAGCCCGGTACGGAACGATTGATCATGTCCGGGAAGACCGAGGCGACGGATGCGTCGAAGCGGAACAGTCCTGGGTCAGACAGGGGGGAGGCGAACAAGTCATCACGCCCGCCTGACTGCCCGGTAGACGCGGATTCACCCGCCGTGGACAGACGGATGTCGGCGTTTGGAGCAGAGTTGGGCGATACATTTTGGGTCATAACACGCTGGGACGACCAAAGGCGAAAGGTGCAGGATAACAGGGCTTGTAGGGCCCTCGGTTCCTCGCGCATACTTTCCCGCTCCGCTTGATCCTACATTCCCGAGTGTTCGCTATGTTTGACTCTCTGCCCGTGCTCCCGCCTGACTCTATTCTCGGCCTGGCAGCCGCCTGTCGCGCTGACCACAACCCCGATAAGGTGGATCTCACACTGGGCGTTTACATGGATGAAACGGGCTTGTGCCCCGTTTTTGAAGCGGTGCAGCAAGCGCAGCAGGCGCTGGTCAGCGAGGAACGGACTAAGGTGTATATGCCACCGCAGGGAGATCCTGATTATCTGGAGGGAATCCGCTCACTGGTATTCGGCGAGGTGGGTGCGGCCGCTCTTGGAGATCGCATTTCAGCCGTACAGACCCCTGGTGGTTGCGGCGCAGTGAGGTTGGGTGCCGAGGTGCTGTACGCCGCTGCCCCCGAAGCCACTGTGTGGGTGAGTGATCCGACCTGGCCAGTGCATATCCCGCTGATAGGCTCGGTGGGGCTGCAATTCAAAACCTATCGCTACTATTCCGCTGACATGAAGGGTCTCGATTTCGATGCCATGCTGGCGGATCTCGAGTCGGCGCAGACCGGTGACGTGGTGCTCCTGCACGGCTGTTGCCATAACCCTAGTGGTGTCGATCCGACGCTCGAACAATGGGACGTTTTAGCCGACTTAATGTCGGAGCGACAGCTGCTGCCCATGATCGACTTTGCGTATCAGGGTATGGGGGCTGGTCTTGATGATGACGCCGCGGGTATCCGCGCTTTGTTTGAGCGCGTGCCCGAAATGATTATCGCGGTGTCTTCCTCCAAAAATATTGGCCTGTATCGCGAGCGAGCGGGCGCCGTGGTGTTTTTGGGCGGCGATGCCCGCGCGGCCGAGGCGATGGCAAGCCAGGCTGTTTCTGCAGCCCGCCGTGTGTACTCCATGCCGCCGGCTCACGGTGCGCTGTTGGCGGGACGAGTGTTGTCCTCACCGGCATTGCGATCAGCATGGGAGGCTGAGCTGGGACAAATCTGCCAGCGCATTAACGACCTGCGTGGTCAGTTCGAGAATGCGTTGACCACCGCGACCGGGCGAGATTTTGGTTTTATCGGTACAGAGCACGGCATGTTCTCGTTTCTGGGGCTCAGCGTTGAACAAGCGCAACGCCTGAGAGCGGAACAATCTGTGTATATGCTCGATTCGTCCCGCATCAATATCGCCGGGCTCAATGCCAATAATCTAGGTCGGGTGGTTGAGGCGGTCGCCTCGGTACTCTGACTCGGTACTCTGACTCGGCAATCTGATTCGGCCCTCTGATTCGGAACTCTGATTCGGAACTCTGATTCGGAACTCTGATTCGGTACTTGAAGCAGCGCCGCCGCGCTCACCCCTCCAGTTCGACTAAGCGTTCTAGAGCGCGATCGAGCGCTTGCTCCGTTTCGGTGACGGCGGTCAACGTGGCAGCGACGTCATCGGGTGACTGCTCATAAAAACCCGGCTGAGCAATGAGCTTCAGCAGCTTCGCATGGTCGGCTTCCAGAGACTCGATCTCAGCGGGTAGGGCGTCCAGCTCCCGTTGATCTTTGTAACTCAGTTTGGTTTTTTTCTGTGGCGGTGTGCCATTGCCCTCGTGATCTGATCTCGATTTTGGTGTCGCCTTGGTTTCGTCGGCCGTGGGCGTCGTTACCGGGGCAGTATTATAAGAAGTGCCGACGGAGCTGATCACCGCTGAGAGTTGCCCACCGCGGGCTTCCCAGTCGGAGTAGCTGCCCGCTTGTTCCTCGATGTCTCCGCCGCCTTTCATCACCAGCAGGCTGGTGACCACCTTGTCTAGGAAATGGCGGTCGTGGCTGACCAGAATGATCGTACCTTTGAACTCCAGCAGGATTTCTTCGAGGAGTTCCAGCGTCTCGATATCGAGATCATTAGTCGGTTCATCGAGGATGAGCAGATTCGCGGGGCGAGTGAACAAACGCGCAAGAATCGCCCGGTTGATCTCGCCGCCAGATAAGGCCTTAACGGGTGTCCGAATGCGATTAGGAGTGAACAAAAAGTCTCCAAGGTAGCTGATGGCGTGTCGGCGTTGGCCGTTGATCTCGATGAACTCCTGTCCACCACATACGTTGTCGATCAGGTCCTTTTCCGGATCGAGCTCGCCGCGCAGTTGATCAGAGTAGGCGATCTCGAGTTGGGTGCCGAGTACCACATCCCCTTTGTCAGGCGTGAGTTCACCGAGCAGGAGTTTTATCACTGTGGTTTTGCCGACACCGTTGCTGCCCACAATACCCACGCGATCGCCGCGCTGAATAATAGTGGAGAAGTCGTCCACCACCGTCTCGTTGTCGTAGCGGAAGGCGATGCCTCGCGCCTCGGCAACGCGGCGTCCTGAGCGGCTGGCTTCCTCCAGCTTGAAGCTGCCTTTACCCTGCGCCACGCGGCGCTGCGCGCGTTCTCCACGCATCGCCTTGAGTGCCCTGACCCGGCCTTCATTTCGCGTGCGGCGGGCTTTAATTCCTTGCCGGATCCACGTTTCCTCCTGTGCCAACTTTTTGTCAAACAGCGCATCAGCTCGCGCCTCAGCTTCAGCCTGCTGCTCTCTCAAGACCAGAAACTTGTTGTAATCTGCCTGCCACAAGGACAAATGACCTCTGTCGAGCTCGCCAATGCGATTACAGACGCGCTGCAGAAACCGCCGATCGTGGGTAATGAGGACGATAGCGCCCTCGAAGGCATTAACCTGCCGCTCTAGCCAATCGATCGATGGGATATCGAGGTGGTTGGTCGGCTCGTCTAGGAGGAGTACGTCGGGCTCTGTTACCAATGCTCGTGCCAGTGCAGCGCGCCGCCGCCACCCCCCTGAAAGTGTTGCCAACAGGTCATCTGCCTTCAGGTCTAGCTGCTGCAGTACCCTCTCGATCCGTTGCGCCATGGTCCAGCCGTCGAGATGTTCTAGTTGGGCCTGAATCTGACTCAATTCTTCCAGAGCGTCCGCAGAGCTATCTGCGGTGAGAGCGTGATAACGCGAGAGTAGGGCGCCGGTCTCCGCCAGGCCTGTGGCGACGTAATCAAACACGCTGGTTTCGAGATGCTCGGGTAGCGCCTGCTCAAGACGCGCCACTGTGATATTGGGGTCTACCCAACGTTCGCCGTCCTCTGGGAGGAGCTCGCCCGACAGTATGCGCATCAGTGTCGACTTGCCCGCACCGTTGCGGCCCAAGAGCCCCAGCCGCTCGCCTTTGCCCAGCGTCAGGTTGACCTTGTCCAGCAATACCTGGTTACCAATGCTGAACTCGATCTGATCGAGACGGATATAGGGCATGGAAATTCTCCTGAGGGCGGCCAGTGTAGGGCAGAAAACAACTTTTGCGCGGATTTAGGTAGAATGTCAGTCCTGGGGGACAGCAACATGACGACAGCGACAATAGATGCACAGATTCATGCGCGAGATGCGCAGATTCATGCGCGAGATGCGCAGATTCATGCGCGCTGGATAGCGCTCTGGCTTGCGGTCTGCGCCGTGACGGTTTTGGGCATGATCCTGCTGGGCGGGGTTACCCGACTCACTGAGTCTGGTCTATCCATGGTGGACTGGCGGCCGATCATGGGCGTGATACCACCGCTGACCGAGGCACAGTGGTTAGACACCTTTGCCGAGTATCAGCAATACCCCGAGTATCAAAAGATCAACCAGGGGATGGATCTTGCCGGGTTCAAACAAATCTTCTGGTTCGAGTATCTGCACCGTGTGCTCGGCAGACTGATTGGCCTTATGTACTTCGTGCCTCTGGTGATCTTTGCGCTGCGCAAGATGATTGCGCCACAGCTCCTGCCGACGTTGATTATGTTGTTGATTTTGGGTGCCGTACAGGGCCTGTTGGGCTGGTACATGGTGAAGAGCGGCCTCGTTGACCGGCCTTCCGTCTCCCAATATCGGCTGACGGCACACCTAGGCGTCGCAGTCGCCATCTATGCACTCATGATGTGGCTGGTATTGCGTGTCAGCACAGGCCTCTCGCCGGCGCTAAAACACATCAGCGGTTGGGGTTGGGTGTTGGTTGTGGGGGTCTACACACTGATTTTGTCCGGCGGATTTATGGCCGGCACGGATGCGGGCTTCGCGTACCCGACCTGGCCAATGATGGGTGAAACCTTTGTGCCCATGGGCTATTACGCCGAGGGCTGGCAAGCCACTTTCGAAGGGGTTGCGACTATTCACTTCAATCACCGCATGCTCGCTTATGCCATGGCGCTCCTTGTGCTGGCACTGAGCGTGCAATCTTTGCGCTGCAGCGACCATCCCGGCGTCAGGCGGGGTGCCTGGCTGATGCTGGTTGCGCTCACGTTTCAAGTGGCGCTGGGCATTGGCACGGTGCTGACGCAAGTAGCGATTCCCATGGCGGCTACCCATCAGGTGGGCGCGGTACTGCTACTGACAGCGGTGCTTTACTGGATACACGCCCAGACTGATCAAAAGCTGGTACTCTCCGTTTAGTAAAGAGTGAGACGGACCTCACAGGTGCAGTTTTTGCCCTGGTAGCCGTCATGCGTGTCCGCAGGAGACGGAACTGGCGTGAAAACCCTCATTGTCGAGGACAGTGCAACCCTCTGTGCCATCTACTCCCAATATCTGGATGGCAGTGGTCTGGATGTAACGGCGGTCGAGACCCTCGCGTCGGCCAGAGAGACCTTGGTTGAGCTGAACCCACAGCTCATTTTGCTGGATATTGAGCTTCCTGATGGTAACGGCCTGGATCTGATGGATGATGTGTGGCGCGTCACCCCTCGGCCAGCGGTCGTCGTCATGACCGGTCACGGCGCTGATTATGCCGAACGGGCAATAGAGAGCGGCGCAGACGATTTTCTCAACAAGCCTTTCGATGCTGCGCGTTTGCGGGTCACATTGCTGAACGCCGCGGATAAGCAGAAGCTCAGCCAGCAAGTTGAAACGTTATCGGTCAAGCGTGAGCGACTCGGACCACTCCGTGGTCAGTCACCCGCCATGCAAACCGTTTTCGAAACAATCGAATCACTCTCAGGCACCTTGGCCACAGCGTTTGTGATGGGCGAGAGTGGCACCGGTAAAGAGCTCGCCGCTCGCGCTATTCACGAGTTATCGGCCCGCGCACCGGGCCCATTTGTTATTGTCGATTGTGCTGCTCTGGCGGCGGACCAGTTGGAGCGCGCCTTGTTTGGCGACGTGCAGAGCAGTGGCTTGATCGCTGAGGCTGCAGCGGGCACACTTTTTTTGGACGAGGTCTGTAGTCTTAGCTTCGATGCACAGTCCACGCTACTGCGGTTGATCCAGCACGGTACCTATCGTCCGGTAGGATCGTCCCAAGAGGTTGCGGGAGACGTCCGCATTATTGCCTCCACCAACCGTGACCCCCTGTTTGAAATGCGCGAGGGGCGATTGCGAGAGGACCTTTATTACCGTTTACATGTCGTGCCCCTGCGAATGCCGCCGGTGCGCGAGCGCTCCGACGACGTGCTGCTATTGGCGCAAGACTTCCTCACCCGGGTCGCTGAGGAGGAGGGCAAGGTTGCCAGCCAGCTCAGTGATGCGGCGGCGCATGCACTCCAGCACTACTCATGGCCGGGGAATGTTCGGCAGTTGGAAAATGCGATTCGGCAGCTGGTGTTGCTGGGCCCTGCAGAAGAAATCGACGAAGCGGCGGTATACCGGGTTATCTCGGGTACTGAAATAGCAGTCGAGACTGACGAAGTGTCGCAACACGCCATAGCTCCATTGGACTCAGAGAGTGACGCCGCGATTGAGCCTTTGTGGATTACTGAGAAAAAAGCCATTGAAGCGGCGATCGCTGCCTGCGATGGGAGCGTGAATCGGGCCGCCAAGCGCTTGCAGGTGGCGCCCTCAACGATCTATCGAAAAATTCAATCCTGGAAGGGCCAATAAGGTCTCGCAACCGGTGTCCATCTCTGCAGGGGAGTGGTAGTAACGAGGGTCAGTGTAAGCCGGTTCGATCTGCGTGGGGGCGTTGTTCCCCCGCGCGTTTAGGCTCCTAAATAGGAAGCGCTTAAGCCTCGTCCGAAAAATATCCGGTCGCGACGCCGTCCTCGCCATAGACCGGTTCTTTGACTTCCACTCGGAACTTGTTGGTCTCCGCATTGAGTATGTTGTACTGCGCGAGGTGCCCGAACATATTGAGGTACCACTCACCCTTCAGGTGAGCCTCCAAGTCAGCCTCACTCTCCCACTCCTCGTACACCACCACACGACCGGGGTGGTTGAGATCAGCGGTCCAGAGGTAATGAATGCAGCCTTTTTCGGTATACGCACCCTCGATGAGCTCGTTGCCTTTCACTAAGGCGTCATCCCTCACTTCAGGTGGAAACTCAACGATTCCTGCAACGACAACACGTGACATACATTTTCCTTTGGCCAGCAACGCTGTTTCAGTTCGAGTATTGAGACCAACTGATTCTTGAAACCCTCGTTGCCTAGAAAACCCAGCAAGCAGTGTACCTGACCTTGAACAAAAACGAATACTCGCGCAAATCTCCCGCAGTCGGGCGGAGGGGGAAGCGCAAAGACATTTGAGCGCCGCCTAAGCCGCTGATTTTGAGGGAAGAAAATGGTAGCTACGGGTGGACTTGAACCACCGACCCCAGCATTATGAATGCTGTGCTCTAACCAGCTGAGCTACGTAGCCACATAAGGAAATCTGTGAGGCGCGCGATTCTGCAAAACTCCGTGATTGAAGTCAACCAGTGAGCGCTCTGAGCTTGGACATGGCGGCTGTAGCCGCTCGCTGACCGGATAGACAGACCTCCATGAGTGATCAACACAACGATCCCTACGCCGGGTTTCAGTACCGGCTTGCAAAGACGAATGACGAGGCCCGCGCCGAGGCGGTCGCCAAGCGGCACGCCCGCGGGGGGCGCACTGCGAGGGAAAACCTCGCTGATCTCACCGATGGCGGCGCTCTTTCAGAGTATGGTCAATTGGCGGTTGCGGCCCAGCGGACGCGGCGTCAGGGCGATGCGCTTTATGCCGAAACCGCCGCCGATGCGGTGATCACGGCGGTCGGCGCCGTCAACGCTGAGCTATTTTCGGGTGAGCAGAGCCAAACGGCGCTGATCATCAACGACTACAGCGTGTTGGCGGGCACCCAGGGGTACTTTCATCACCGCAAAATTGACCGACTGTTGGAGGTCGCCGAGCAGGATAACTTGCCTATTGTGATGTACACCGAGGGCGGCGGCGGCCGACCAGGCGATACCGACGTGTTGGTGTCGATGGCGGGGCTGAATGTGCCCACCTTTCATCGCTGGGCGGCACTGGCCGGCCGGATCCCTCGGATTGCCGTGAATCATGGCTACTGCTTTGCAGGCAATGCAGCGCTTTTTGGCGCCGCAGATCTGCGCATTGCCACCGAAGCGAGCTGCATCGGCATGGCGGGGCCGGCGATGATTGAGGGCGGTGGCCTCGGTAGTTGGGAGCCACGGGATATTGGTCCTGTTTCGGTGCATCGCGAAAACGGTGTGGTGGACATTGTGGTCGCTGATGAGGCTGAGGCGACTGAGGTCGTCAAACGTGTGCTCGCCTGTGTGCAAGGCTCAGTCGTGGATTGGCAGGCAGCCGATCAGTCAGAGTTGGCTGCACTGATGCCCACTAACCGCCGCTATGCCTTCGACGTCCGCAAGGTTATCCGGCACCTGTTTGATCAGGAGTCCTTCATCGAGACCCAGCCGGATATGGGGCGCGCGATTGTCACGGGGCTTGCGCGCATCGAGGGTCGAGCCGTTGCGGTACTCGCGAGTGATTGTCGCCATCTGGGCGGCGCGATTGATGGCGAGTCTGCGACCAAGGCAGCGTCGCTTTATCAGCTGGCTGAAAGGTGGCGCCTGCCGGTTGTGTCGCTGATCGATACACCCGGATTCATGGTCGGCCCACAGAGCGAGGCCGAGGGTGCGCCCAGATTGATGTCAGACCTCTTTATTGCGGGCGCGACGCTCACCCAACCTATCGTCGCGATCTTTCTGCGCCGTGCCTACGGACTCGGCGCCATGGCGATGACCGGCGGCTCCTTCGAGGTGCCCCGTTATGCTGTGAGTTGGCCGCAGGGTGAGTTCGGTGCCATGGGTTTGGAGGGAGCCGTTCATCTGGGCTTTCGTCAAGAGCTCGCCGAGGCACCGGACGAGGGAGCCCGGCAGGCTTTATTTGATAAGTTGCTTGCCGAGATGTACGACAAGGGGCGTGCGGTAGAGGCCGCCAGCTATCTCGAGATTGACGCGGTTATTCAGCCTGAGGACACGCGGGCTGCGATAAGCCGCGCGCTGGTCTCAGGCTAAGTCAGACGTTGAATCGGAAGTGGATGACATCGCCATCCGCGACCACATAGTCCTTGCCTTCCAGCCGCCAGCGACCGGCATCTTTGGCACCCTGCTCACCCCGATGCGTCACGTAGTCCTCAAAGCCAATCACCTCTGCGCGGATAAAGCCCTTCTGGAAATCGGTATGAATGACCGCGGCGGCTTCCGGTGCTGTGGAGCCCACGCGGATGGTCCAAGCTCGCACTTCATTGGGCCCTGCGGTGAAGTAGGTTTGTAGATTGAGTAAATCATAGCCCGCGCGAATGACCCGGTTGAGCCCCGGCTCTTCCATGCCCATCTCGGCGAGGAAGTCGATTTTCTCTTCATCATCAAGCTCGATGATCTCGGATTCGAGCTTGTTGCAGATCACCACAACGCCTGCATTCTCTGCAGTGGCGTGAGCCCGGACAGCTTCCAGATGGGAGTTATTCTCGAAGCCATCCTCCGCCACGTTGGCGATATACATCGTCGGCTTGGTAGTCAGCAGGTGTAAGGTTTTGACGCGCGGCCAGTCACTGTCATCCAGCGTCAGCGCACGAACCGGCTGCGCCTCGTTTAACTGGGGTAACAGTTTGTCTTCGAGAAGCGCCTTGAGCGCGACAGCCTCCTTGTCACCGCTCTTGGCTGTGCGCACCACTTTGGCAAGCTGCTTCTCGCAGGATTCCAAATCCGCCAGCGCTAGTTCTGTGTTAATCGTTTCTATATCGGCCAGGGGATCAATCTTATTGGCGACGTGAATGACGTTGGGATCCTCGAAGCAACGCACGACATGGGCGATGGCATCGGTTTCCCGAATATTGGCTAGAAATTGATTGCCCAAACCCTCGCCTTTTGACGCACCTGCCACGAGGCCCGCAATATCCACAAATTCCATGGTCGCGGGAATGTTCCGCTCGGGGCTCACGAGGTCAGAGATTTGCCCCTGCCTTGGGTCCGGGATGGGCACAACGCCCGTATTGGGTTCGATGGTGCAGAATGGGAAATTCTCCGCGTCGATACCCGCTTGCGTGAGCGCGTTAAACAAAGTGGATTTACCCACGTTAGGTAAACCGACGATGCCACATTGAATTCCCATGCCAATTAATCCTCCTGAGATGTCGTGGCGGCATAGCTCTCGCTGTGCAGCGCCGTCATGGCTTTCACATCTTCGCCGTCTAGCAACAGTGATAGTGAACTGATGGCGGCCTCAGTGCTCGCCTCAATGGCAGTCTGGTCAGCGGCGGAGGCCTTGCTCAGTACCCAGCCAGATACCTTGTTAGCTGAGCCGGGATGGCCGATACCGATGCGCAACCGCCAGAAGTCGCGGTGGCCGCCCAGTGCGGGAATGATGTCCCTAAGACCGTTATGCCCACCGTGGCCACCGTCGTGCTTGAATCGGGACTCACCGGGCGGGATATCGAGTTCGTCGTGGGCGATTAGAATCGCGCCGGGATCGATACGATAGTAGCGCGCCATAGCGGCAACCGATCGGCCACTCTCGTTCATGAAGGTATCGGGAATCAGCAGCCGCAGGTCGTGTCCGGCGACAGTGCCGCGCGCTGACTCGCCCAGAGCGTTGCGGTCAGCGGCTAGTGTCAGCCCGAACTGTGCGGCAAGGCGGCGCACAAAAAAGGCACCGGCATTATGCCGAGTGCCTTCGTATTGTGTGCCGGGGTTGCCAAGCCCGACGATGAGTCGGATGGCAGACAAGGTCTAATCAGTCCTTGTCGCCGTCTCCGGCGTCATCAGAGGATGCCGCCTGAGCGCCATCACCTGAATCGCCATCGCCGTCGGTTTCGCCGCTGGCCTCACCGTCTTCGGCCCCTTCTTTCGCGGCTCTTGGTGCCACGACAGAGGCAACCGTGAGGTCATGATCTTCGCCTTGTTCCAGCGCGGTAGAGATGACGCCTTCAGGGAGCGTGATGTCAGACAAGTGGACAATCTGGCCCAGTCCGACCTCGAGCATATCGACTTCGAGATATTCCGGGAGGTCCTTGGGCAGACATTGAATTTCGATGTCCGTCGCCTGCTTCTGAATCATACCGCCCTCAAGTTTGACACCAGCGCACTGTGCTTCGTTAACGAAGTGCAGGGGCACATTCACTTTGATCGCCTGGTCCATGCGGATGCGAAGGAAGTCGGCGTGCATGGGGAAGCCCTTTGCGGGATGCCGCTGGATATCCTTGATAATCGCGTTTTCCGATTCACCCCCGACCTGAATCTCGAGAATGGAACTGAAGCAGGCTTCGTTTTCCAACATGTACTCGAAATCCTTGCGGATCAGCGTGAGACTTTGAGCGGGCTTATTTGCCCCGTAAATGACAGCGGGCATTTTGCCCTCGAGACGACGCAGGCGGCGGCTCGCACCTTTCCCCTGGTCGGCTCGCGCCTCTGCAACAACAATAAAGTCAGACATGGTCTGGCTCCTTTTTCAGCACCACTCTGTCTGCGACCGACGCGGTGGTGGGTGGGTAAAACACTGCTTAAGACAAATCAAACAGTGCGCTAATGGATTCCTCGTTGCTGACTCGGCGAATGGATTCCGCCAGTAAGTCAGCGATCGTCAGCTGCCGGATCTTGCCGATTGCCAGAGCCTCACTCGACAGTGGAATCGTGTCTGTGACGACCAATTCGTCGAGCTGCGAATTCTTGATGTTCTCTAGAGCTTTGCCTGATAAAACCGCATGGGTGCAATAAGACACCACTTTTAACGCCCCGCGTTCTTTGAGTGCATTGGCCGCGGTACATAAGGTGCCCGCGGTGTCTACCATGTCGTCGACCAGAATCGCGGTACGGCCCTCTACGTCTCCAATCAGGTTCATTACCTCGGCTTCGTTGGCGCGCGGGCGGCGCTTGTCGATAATAGCCAGATCGGCGTCGTCCAACTGCTTGGCGATCGCTCGCGCTCTCACCACGCCGCCGATATCAGGAGACACGACAATCAGATTCTCGTAGCCGGTTTTGACAATATCGGCATTGAGAATCGGAGAGGCATAGACGTTGTCTACCGGAACCGTGAAGAAGCCCTGAATCTGCTCCGCGTGCAGGTCGACGGTGAGTACCCGATCTACACCTACACCTACCATGGTGTCGGCGACCACCTTGGCGGAAATCGGCACCCGGGCCGAACGGACACGTCGGTCCTGGCGCGCGTAGCCAAAGTAGGGTACCACTGCTGTGATGCGTCCCGCCGAGGCACGGCGCAGGGCGTCGATGATGAGCAACAGCTCGATGATGTTGTCATTGGTCGGGTGGCAGGTGCTCTGCAGCACGAACACGTCCTTACCGCGCACGTTCTCATTCAGCTCAACGGTAATCTCACCATCGGAGAACTTGCTGACCGCTGCATTTCCCATTGCGAGGTAAAGCCGATCCGCAACCTTGCGCGCAAGCGCAGGGTTGGCGTTGCCTGTAAACACCATCATTTTCGATGACATTCCTTTACCTCACCCTATGAAAGATGGCTGGGGCGGGAGGATTCGAACCTCCGAATGGCGGGATCAAAACCCGCTGCCTTGCCACTTGGCGACGCCCCAACAAACCCTTTATTCAACTACCCGCATTTCGGGGAGTCGGTCCACGCCCTCGGCCACGACAACATTCAGCCCATCCGGGGCCTCGGCCGCAATTTGGCGCGCTGATTCCTCTGTCTCTAGCGCGGCAAAAACGCAGGCGCCACTGCCGGTCATTCTTGCCATCGGGGAGTGCCGATCGAGCCATTCCCACGCTTGCTGAACCTCAGGGTAGCGCGGCAGCACAACGTCCTGTAAATCGTTGTGACCAGCCCCTGAAAAAAAGGCCTGCACTGTAATGGGCGGGGTGTGACGTGTCAACGCGGGATCGGCGAAGATTTCGGCAGTACTGACGGTGCAATCCGGCTGAGCAATGACGAACCACCGCTTCGGTAGAGTGAGAGTGGATAGCACTTCACCCACTCCTTCTGCCCAGGCACTCTGGCCCATAACAAAGACTGGCACGTCGGCTCCCAGAGGTGCCGCCAAGCGCTGCAAAGCGTCCTGTTCCAGCCCCAGCCCCCACAATCGATTGAGCGCCAACAAGGTGGTCGCAGCGTTGGAGCTGCCCCCGCCCAACCCCCCGCCTCGTGGAATGCGTTTGCGGATATGGATATGGGCGCCGCGGTCTGGCTGCCCGAGCGCACTGGCCGCCCGCAGAATCAGATTCTGCTCGGGCGCAATATCGTCCGTATCACCCGTCAGCGTGACGCCCGTTTTCGCACGGGCCTCGAAACGCATATCGTCCCCCCAGTTGAGTAACTGAAAGACGGTCTGCAGCGAGTGATAACCGTCGGGGCGGCGCCCTGTCACATGGAGAAATAAATTGAGTTTCGCGGGGGAGCAGGTCTCAATTGCTGTCACGGTGCCAGACTGAACTCCCATTGCGAGATAACGACCTTTATTTCCAAACCAGTGCCACGGATTGTAACCCGCGAGGGTGCTTGCCAGGGGGCAACTGTCTGCCATTCGGTCACCTCGACCCCCCAAACTGATGAATCGGGTTGAGCACCTAGTAACCAACGCCCCAGTGTCTCTGGCGGAATGGCGGTCAAAGCGGTGATAGCGGGTGAGTCGGGGTCCAAGTCAGACAGTGGGCGAACCTGCTCTCCGTCGCGCCATATGAGTTGGTCATCCCAACGCTCTATTGTCTGGCGGTTCACGGAGAACGGGCCCGACAAGGTGATGTCATCACTCTGTGGCGTGCTCCGGGCCCAATGAAAACGTGCGGTCTCCGTGACGCCTTGATGAGTAAAAGAGGCTTTCCCTTTGGCTTTCCAATCGACAAGGCTACCGGGCACCCTAGGGAGCGTCTCCACGGGCTTATGGGTCTTCGGGTCGGTACTGGCGCAACTCGTGATGAGCAGGGCCGCCAATCCGATCCAAAGCCAAGCCGCTACGCAGCGGCCTCGACATCTTGAGCTCAGACGCTGGATCACGGCAGTTCAGCGCCCAGCCGTTTCACCGTCTCGAGAATGATGGGATGGTCGGGCACCCGACCCAATCCGTCGCGCCACACGTCTCGCGCCTCGAATTGACGGCCTTGGACCCACAGCACCTCGCCGAGGTGCGCGGCGACTTCCGGGTCTGGAAAGGCGTTATGTGCCTCGCGCAGTAGCGCCTCGGACTCGCTGTACTGACCCAGCTTGTAATAAACCCACCCCAAACTGTCGAGGATGGCGGGATCACCGGGCGACAGCACGAGCGCGCGCTCAATCAGGTTAACTGCCTCTTCATAACGCTGCGTGTGGTTGGTCAGCGTGTAGCCCAGGGCATTGAGGGTGGCGGCGTGGTCAGGATCTTGCGCGAGAATGCTGCGCAGGTCGTTTTCCATCGCGCCCAATTGGCCTTCTGACTCATGCACCATCGCGCGGCCATAGAGTAGCGAGAACGACTGCGGAAAAGCGATCAGGCCTCGGTCATAGGCTTTGAGGGATTCACCCGACCAGTCTCGTAGTGAGTCTGCTTCGAGCAAAAAAAGCTGCTCTGCCGCGCTAGGGAAAGCGCGCCGCTGATCGTCGAAGAAGGTTTTAATATCGCTGGCGAACGCGGTGTCGATCAATAACTGGGCGGCGAGGGCCTTAGCGTCGCGAAACTCCCGCGAGGGGCCCACCGCGGCGAAAGCAGCAATGGCCTCGGGGTAACGATCGCTCGCCATCTCAATTCGGCCGACGTAGTAGTGCGCCTCATCAAGCCGCTCTCCCAATGTGATCAGCTGCTGAAATTTACTCAGCGCCTCGTCAAAATATTCGAGCTCAAAGTCTAGCAGCGCAGCAGTTGAGAGGAGTTCGGCATTTTCCGCGTCGCGTTCAAGCAACAAAAAAAATTGTGCACGGGCGCCAGCGTAGTCCCCCTCTGATCCGAGCAGTCGGGCGAACTGCAGGCGCAGTTCCTGATTGTCGGGATACCGAGACACGGCGCTCGCGAGCACTTCAAAAGGGTTACTGGCGCCTTGGTCCAGCATGAGTTGGGTCCAGAGCATGACAGCTCGAATATTTTCTGGAGAGCGTTCGAGCACAGGCACGATGAAGGACTCTGCCTGCTTGAAATCGCCCTCAAGTCGCGACAGCAGGCTAGCTGCAATGGCTGCCTGGTCATCCTCTGGCCACTGCGCAGCAATAGCGCGGATAGCCTCGGCAATCGCCAACTGACTGCCTTCATCCAGAGCGTCATACGTGCCGAGGTTGGTCGCGACATTGACCGGATGGCCTTGCTCAAAGGCGAGCTTGGCGTAATACACTGCATCGACCGGGCGTCCCGCTCTCGACAGCCACCCCGATGCAGCGGCGGCGGCAGCGCCATCGTCCGAGTCGAGTTCAACTAGTCTCACCGCCATCATGGCGGCCCGATCCGCGTCGTTGATGAACTCTGCCAGTCGCAGTGCGCGCCGCGCCAGCGCCGGGTCCTCCAGTAAGACAGCTTGCTCGGTCAGTAACGCGAGACCCTGATCAAAATCACGCTGACGTAAGGCAAATTCGGCCTGCAACAGCGGCAGCAGACTGTCATCCGGAATCGGCGTCTCTGTTCGCGCTTCAGGTGTCTCAGCGATTTCCACATCGTCAAGCGCAATCGGCGCCTCGACGCTCAGGTCGGGTGCAGATGTGGCGCAACCTGCGAGAAACAGTGCGAGCGTGATGGAAGCGGAGCGTGAGGCAATCATGGGTCGTCATAGTGCCACAAAGGCGCGAAACCCCTGCGGCGTCTTAGTCAGCAGTAGATGCTATGATAGCAAGTTGGGATGAATGGCGAGGGTCCTGACCGAAGCCATGTTGAACAAGCTGGTAGTAGTTGGCGTAAACCACGACTCGGCCTCCGTTGAGCTGCGCGAGCGCATTGTCTTTGCTCCGGAAAAAGTGCACGAGTCATTGGGCGCCCTGATCCGTGATACCCAGCTCAGTGAGTCGGTGATCTTGTCCACATGCAACCGGACAGAACTCTACGGCGTGTTGCCCGACAACGTGGACGGTGTGAGCGCCAGCGATCAAGTGGCGCAGTGGCTCGCTGCCCATCATGGACTGGACATCAATCAGTTGTCTCCCTCTGTTTACCGAAATCATGGGGTGGCGGCAGCCTCGCACCTGGTTAGGGTGGCCGCCGGTCTGAACTCCATGGTGCTGGGCGAACCCCAAATCTTCGGGCAGATGAAGTCCGCCTTTGCCGTAGCGCAGGAGGCGGGAGCGGTCGGGTTTCACCTTAATTTGATTTTCCCAGAAGCCTTCCGGATCGCGAAAAAGGTGCGCACGGATACCGCCATTGGTGAGAACCCGGTCTCGGTGGCCTACGCGGCGGTTGATCTGGCGCGCCAGATCTTCAGCGATATGGAACGCAGCACTGCACTCCTGTTGGGCGCTGGCGAGACCATTGAACTCGTGGCCCGACATTTGCGGGACGCGGGTGTCTCCAAGTTGATCATTGCCAACCGGACACTCGAGCGCGCTGAGCAATTGGCCGCGCAGTTTGACGCAGAAGCGATTCTGCTGGCTGACGTGACAGAGCGTTTGCCCGATGCTGACATCGTTATCAGCTCGACTGGGAGTCAGTTGCCCATTCTAGGGAAAGGTGCGGCAGAAGAAGCGATCAAAGCGCGGCGTTGGCGGCCCATGCTCATGATCGATTTGGCGGTGCCGCGGGATATTGAGCCGCAGGTAGCCGAAATTCCTGACATCTATCTCTACACGGTTGACGATATGCGCGAGGTCATCGAGGAAAATCTGCGCTTGCGTGCGTCAGAGGCGAGCAAGGCCGATGAAATTGTCGCCTCAGGCATCGAAGCACTGAGAGAGGCATTGCTTGAGAGGCAATCAGCCGATGTGGTGAAAACCTATCGAGACTCCGCTATTGCCTTGCAGCAGACTGAGCTCGAGAAAGCGCTTAAAATGTTGGAAAAAGGCGCTGACCCGGAGGAGGTGCTGGGACGCCTCGCAAGAGATTTGACCAACAAATTGATTCACGCTCCCACTGCGGGCCTTCGTCAACTCGCGAAGGAAGGTGGCAAGCGCGATGTCTCAAAAATGGCCGCCGTGCTGGGGCTCACAGACTTCGATGAAGAGCGGGACGAGGGTGCGACCCTCCAATAAAACTGCCCCGGTACCCTCGCAGTGAAAGCATCCCTGCTGACTAAACTCGAGGCACTGGCTGATCGCCATCAGGAGCTTGAGGCCTTGCTGGGTGATGCCGAGGTGATCAGCGATCAGAATCGGTTTCGCGACCTTTCGGTTGAGTTTGCGCACTTGAATGACGTCGTGGCGCAGTATCAGCGGTGGCAACAACTGCAGGTCGAGCTCGAAGACGCCAGGCAACTGCTGGATGACTCGGATACCGAAATCAAAGCCCTAGCGAGCGATGAGGTCGCAGAGGCTTCAGTCTCATTAGAGGAGATTGAGTCGGCTCTCCAGGTCTTGCTGTTGCCGAGGGACCCCAATGACGGCAGTAATGTTTTCCTTGAGATCAGAGCGGGCACTGGTGGCGATGAGGCTGCGATCTTTTCAGGCGATCTGTTCAGGATGTATCACCGCTACGCCGAGCAGAAGGGTTGGTCGGTAGAGATCCTGTCTGAACGTTCCGGCGAGCATGGCGGTTATAAGGAACTGATCAGCAGAGTGGCTGGACAAGATGTTTACAGTCACCTCAAGTTCGAATCAGGCGCGCACCGGGTGCAACGCGTTCCCGAAACCGAATCCCAGGGGCGAATCCACACCTCTGCCTGCACCGTGGCAGTGCTACCTGAGCTCGAGGAGGTGGATATTATCGATATTCGGAAGGAGGATCTCCGGGTGGATACCTTTCGGTCCTCCGGGGCAGGTGGCCAGCACGTCAATACCACGGATTCGGCGGTGCGCCTGACTCACTTGCCGACGGGCATTGTTGTTGAGTGTCAGGATGAGCGCTCACAACATAAAAATCGTGCCAGAGCGATGTCTCTCCTTCAGGCGAAGCTGCTCTCGGCAGAGCAGGAGAGCCAGAGGGCCTCGCAGGCGTCCGCGCGGCGCTCACTGGTGGGGTCAGGAGATCGCTCGGAGCGGATCCGCACTTACAATTTTCCCCAGGGCCGGATCACAGATCATCGAATCAATCTCACGCTCTACAAATTGGACGACGTCGTTAGCGGCGACTTAGATCCGCTGATTCTGCCACTCCGGCAAGAGCATCAAGCCGATCTGCTGGCAGCAATGTCAGAGGAATGACGGTTCGCGAGCTGATCCAGCAGGCGCGCATCGATCGAGTCGAGGCTGAAATACTGCTTGCCGACATACTCGAGGTAGAGCGTGCCTGGCTAATCGCCCATGGCGAGCACCTTGTGGCAGAGCCGGCGCTGACCCTTTTTACCGATCATGCCACCGCGCGCCAAAACGGTGAGCCTCTTGCGTATGTGCTGGGATATCGCGACTTCCGGTCACTGCGCTTAGGCGTCAATCGTCATGTCTTGATTCCGCGAAGAGAGACAGAACATTTGGTCGAGTGGGCGATTGAGTGCATTGATGTGGGCGCTAAGCGAGTACTCGATTTGGGGACGGGTAGCGGCGCGATTGCGCTGGCTTGCAAGGCGGAGCGGCCTGGCGCCATGTTGACCGCGATCGATTGCAGTGTGGAGGCGCTGGCGTGTGCCGAAGCCAATGCGCGTTCACTGGGAGTGCAGGTGGAGTGGCTTGAAAGTCACTGGTTTGAGCAACTGGGTGCCGCCCAATGGGATCTGGTGGTTTCCAACCCACCCTATATCAGCGCATCGGATGCGCACCTGCGGCAGGGTGACCTCCCCGCTGAGCCCGATAGCGCATTGATTGGCGGTCAGACAGGTCTTGAATCGATCGAGCACATTGTCGAGCACACTCCTGACCATCTGGTTCCCGGCGGATGGCTATTGCTTGAGCATGGTTTTGATCAGGCCGATGCCGTCACAGCTAGTATGCGGGATCGAGGCTTTCAGCACATTCGTTCCCGGCGGGATTGGTCCGGTCAGCCGCGCATGACGGGGGGACAATGGCAGCCTTGAGTGACAGCGAGTTGGCGCGCTATGCACGTCAGTTGATCCTGCCCGAGGTTGATCTAGAGGGGCAGGCGAGGTTGAAAGACAGTCGCGTGCTGATTGTCGGAGCAGGTGGTCTGGGTACCCCGGCAGCTCAGTATCTTGCGGGCGCGGGCGTCGGGTCGATTCGCGTGGTCGATGATGACCGAATTGCGCTCAGTAACCTGCCTCGCCAGTTGGCCTACACCGAGGACGACTTAGGGCAGTTGAAGGTGGAAGTACTCGCGGGACGACTAAGGGATGCCAATCGAGAAATTACCGTTGATGCTCAGTGCAAGCGGTTCAACGACGATACGGCGTCGCAACTGCTCGATGGAGTGGACATTGTGTTGGATGCGACTGATTCCCTGCAGGCGCGATTGGACATAGACCGGGCAACGTATGCCGCTGGGCTACCCTGGGTCATGGGTGCAGCGGTCGGCACATCGGGTCAGTGGGCAGCATTTGATAAGGCGCGCCGCGAGGGTTGCTACCACTGTCTGATGAGAGAGCCAGACGCATCGGAAAACCGAGGTTGCGCGGCGCTCGGCATCCTCGGGCCAGTGGTTGGTCTGGTGGCGCTGCAGCAAAGCTTGCTGGTGATTCGATATCTTGTGGGCGCGGGGCTCCCGACTGGTTGCTTGCATATGCTGGACGCCTGGACGGGGGAGGCCCGTCAACTTGGGCTCGCTGTGCGCGAGGACTGCGTGCTGTGTCAGGAGCCGTCAACTTAGCGATCTAGCGATCGATCAGTCCAGCAAGCGCAGAATCCGCCGGACACGCCAGGTAATCAGCGCAGCTGCCACCGCAATACCCAGAATGGTGGTGTACCAGAAGTCCACTGTACCTTCGGGTGAGCTGTCACCCCAGTGGATGGCCAGCAGGTAACCCAGCGGCAGCGCCAGACCCCAGTAGGAGAGTGTCACCACGATGAACGGGAAGCGGGTCTCTTTGTACGCGCGAAGCACAAATGACCCAACAATCTGGACGACGTCGATCATAATGAATAGCGCCGCCAATCGCAGCAGCTTGAGCGCGAGCTCTCGGATATCCTCGGATTGGGTATACGCTCCGATAATGGCATCCGGAAACAGTAACAGTAGTGACATGGCCAAAAGGCCAATCAACGTGGAAAGTGCGGCACCGACCCAAAGCGCCATTCGCACGCCTTGCGCATTCCGGGCTCCGATCGCGTGGCCCATGCGGGTCGCCATGGCGCTGCCTACGCTGACCATCGGAATATAGAAAACATCCCACACATTGATGGCGATTTGATGCGCAGCAACCGCCGCGTCCCCGAGTGTGGCGATCAGTAGCGTGATGGCAGAAAAGACACCCGTCTCCAAGAAGAAGGTCAGTCCCACTGGGAGGCCCACCACGAGAATTTCACTGATACGCCCCCAATCGGGCCCCTCTAGCCAGCGGGTCGGCAGGTACGGTTGCAGTGAGCGCGCAGTGAGCACATACAGCAAAATGATGAACGTGCTGATCCACATCGACGCCGCCGTGGCGAGACCACAACCCTCGGCGCCTAGCTCCGGCGCGCCCCATGCACCGAATATCAGCATGTAGTTGAGTGGCACGTTAGCGATAAACCCCACCACGCTTGCGAAGGCAAAGGGCGCGGTAATGCCCAAGCCTTGAGTGTGGTAACGAAGCGCCATAAAGATGCCAAGGGCAGGGAAGCCAAGGCCCACGCGACTCACGTAGGCGCTGGTCTTGGCAGCCGTCTCCTCGGGTAGCCCCAGTAGCGTGATGGCCATGTCGCTGTTCAAACAAAGCGGCGTCATCACCGCGCTGAGCGCCACCGCCACCCAGAGCCCCTGCGGAAGAAAACTGCGCACGCGCTCTATGCGCCCAGCGCCGAAGTCTTGCGCCACGATCGCCGAGCAGGCGAACAGTGTGCCCAGTATGATCAGATAGAGCGGTAGCCAGATATTGAAGCCCACCGCGATAGCGGCAAGATCGACATCGCCGTAATTGCCCGCCATCAGTGTATCAACCACTCCGGTGCCAATTTGGGCGGTCTGCGCAATCAGCAGTGGCCAGGCAATGCGCCACAGTGGCCGGAGTTCTGCGAGCATCTGGGATACTAGCCGGGATGAATCAGCGTTATTCATGTTCGAAAATGCGGCCATTGCCGAGTCCAAAAGCTCGCGCATTCTAACCCGTTCCCTGTGCTAGACTTCGCGCTCATTTTTCTCGGCTACAGTTGTGCAAGAAAATGCCGCCGCGCAGAGCGAACCGCTTGAGTCCGCTGACCCCGCGCCCACTGAACAAGTCAAATTTGAGTCTCTGGAGCTTGATGCCACTGTGCAGCGGGGCATTGACGCGCTGGGCTTTGAGTTTTGCTCACCCATACAGGGTCAAATCCTGCCGCATACCCTCGCGGGCAATGACGCCATTGGTAAAGCGCAGACGGGCACCGGTAAAACCGCTGCCTTTCTGATTACCATCTTCAATGATTTGCTAAGCCACCCGATCGAGGGGGAGCGCTACCTTGGGGAGCCGCGCGCTGTGATCATTGCGCCAACGCGTGAGTTGGTGATGCAAATCGCCGCCGATGCAGATGAACTGGGCCGGTTCACGGGTTTGAAAACGGTCACCCTCATAGGTGGTGCGGATTATCAGAAACAGCTGAGCAAGGTGAATCAGGCGCCCGTTGATCTCATCGTAGCGACCCCCGGTCGCCTGATCGACTTCATGGAGCGGCGCGACCTGGCATTGGACCGGGTGGAAACGCTTGTCCTCGACGAAGCAGATCGTATGTTGGATATGGGGTTTATTCCTCAGGTTAAGCGTATTGTGCGCGCCACACCGCGAAAGGAAGATCGGCAAACACTGCTGTTTTCGGCCACTTTCACTCAGGACATTATGAACCTAGCCAGGCAGTGGACGTTTGAGCCCATCACCGTCGAGATTGAACCCGAGCGGGTGGCGACGGCATCTGTGGATCAAAGGGTGTATCTCGTTTCCAGCCGAGAGCGATTCCCCGTTCTGATGGATCTGCTGAATGATCCCGATGTTGAGAGTGTCATTATTTTCGCTAACCGGCGCGATCAGGTGAGAAGGCTTTACGAGAAATTGCGCAAGGAAGGTGTCCAGTGCGGTATGCTTTCCGGTGAGATCACTCAGGCTAAACGCACCAAGACGCTCGAAAATTTCAAATCAGGGCGCTCGAAAGTCATGGTCGCTACGGATGTCGCTGGGCGCGGGATCCACGTTGAAGGTATCTCCCACGTGGTCAACTACAACCTTCCAGAGGACCCCGAGGATTACGTTCACCGCATCGGTCGCACTGGCCGGGCGGGTGCCACAGGTGTGTCGATCAGCTTTGCCAGTGAAGATGACGCTTTTTTGCTGCCCGATATAGAAGCTTTGCTGGGCCACTCCCTGGCTTGCATGGCGCCGCCAGTGCCCGGTGACAAGTCCTAACGCTGCGACCGCAACTCCTCGCACCACAACAGTGTTGCGCCAATCACCGCCGCGGGAATCACGACCAGGTTCAGGAGTGGGATGCCAGTAAAAAACGCCACTGTGGCGCCAAAGCCAATCGTCGACAATCTTCGCTCAGCACATGCGTCGCGCACTTCCCGAAACGGCAATCTGTGGTTGTCCATCGGATAGTCGACGAATTGAAGGCTCATCATCCACGCCCCCAACAGAAACCAGCCTAGAGGGGCGACAGCGTTAAAGACCGGAATAATGGTCAGGATCAGCACCGCCAGTGCCATCGGAACGTAATAGAGAAACTTCCGGATCTCACGAAAGAGGGCTCTCGGGACCTCAAGGAGCGCCGCCGCGACACCTTCTAACGCCGGCACCGACTCTCCGGTAATCGCTTCTTCGACCTTCTCCGCCAGCAAGGCGTGAAAGGGGGACGTCAGCATCAGTACCAGCAGAGTCGAGGCATAACCCGTCATCAGACCTGCAACTAACCACAGCAGGGGAGTAATGATCCAAGACAGAAATTGAAGCCACTCGGGCACGCTGAGCATCGCGGCGTCATAAAAGTCTGTGATGACCTCATAAAGTAGCCATCCCATGAGGCCAAACAGTGAGATGTTAGCGATCAGCGGGACCAAGACGAAGCGACGCAGGCCCGGTTCAAACGTCATGGCCAGACCGCGCAGGAAATACCCCGCGCCCGTAACGAAATTGCCGTTCATGAGGTCCCCCAGCGACAGACGCGACGATTATACTGGCTTAACCGCCGATCAGAGTGCAAATACGGGTGAGCGACGAGGATCTCTTTGCCGAGGAAATGGCCGGGGTTAAGCCCCTAGGCCGCGAGGCACGTGTGCGTTTGGTCAAGGACCGTCTCTCTGAGGACCAACAAAAAGGGCGCCAGCGGGCTGCAGTGGGTGAAGAGCGCGTGGTGAATCCACTCGTTGATGACGGTGTGACGCCGCTGGATGCTTGGCATGTATTGGAATTCAAGAGGCCGGGGATTCAGAACGGGGTGTATCGAAAGCTGCGACTGGGTCAGTACCAGATCGACGCCCGTCTGGACCTGCACCGCATGTTGGTGCA
>QOPK01000040.1 GCA_003331685.1 Halieaceae bacterium
TTGCACATCGCCGCGCATCGCCGCGTGGGGCCAAACGCTAACGTCATCACCCAGCGCGACGTCACCCATGACGACAGCGGAGGGGTCGATCATCACGCGCTTGCCCAGCGCTGGGGTAACGCCCAGCCCCTCACGTATATTGCTCTCGCCTCTAAAATCGAAGGTGTTCAAAGTGTCTCTCCTGCTGACTTCAGGCGGCATTGTCTGCCATGTTTCGGGCAGTTTCCCGCGGCATGCGCCAGGGTTGTTAAACTAACGCCTCGATGACGATGGATGTTAAAGGGCGGTGTTGAATATGCCGCGAAGCGAGTATGTCGGATTCTGGTTCTGAACCCAAACAGCGGCCACGATTTGTGGCCGGTGCGGTCTGCCCTAGCTGCCAAGAAATGGATCGTATGGTGATTGATGGCGCGGCCGACGAGCGGCGGTGCGTCGCCTGTGGCTTCGTCGAGGCGCGACCCGATGCCGGTGCCAGCATGCCGCCAACCCGAGTCACCAGAGCCTCCGCCCGACGCGTCGAGACCGAGGCAGAGGCGGTGCGCTTACTGGACGAGTAAGGCCGGGCCGCCCCTAATGTCACCCCACCAAGGCGGCCTTAATGCCACGCCACAAGCCGACCCTGCTGTCACCTCACATAACTTCAAGCTATGTGAGGAATTAATGAAAAACATTGGCATTCATAATGTCGCCCGCGGACCATACGCTCCGCTGGCCAACGGTGCACTTTTGCCCGTGTATTTTTAAGCAACTTCGCTATAATCCCGGCGCTTTTCAGCCCCCTCAGTGGCTTGGGGTCTTACGCCACAAAGACAAATGGAGTTCACACGCGATGGGGAGAGTGTTCTCGGGAGCGGTCTTGGCATTTTTGGCGCCGCTCGCTGCGGCCCAAAATCAGGTCAATATGTCACCGGGGGTGACAGAGCTCGGCGCTGATATTTTTGAGCTCCATATGCTCATCATGTGGATCTGCGTCGTGATTGGCGTCGCGGTATTCGCTGTGATGTTCTACTCCATCTATGCCCACCGCAAATCAAAGGGGCATCAGGCGTCTCAATTCCACGAGAGCACAAAGGTCGAGGTCGCCTGGACGGTTGTTCCCTTCCTGATCCTGATCGCTATGGCGGTGCCGGCAACATCTACCTTGCTTGAGGTCTACGACAACGACGAAGCCGAGTTGGATATTCTGATTACCGGTTACCAGTGGAAATGGAGGTACGAGTACCTTGAGGAATCCGGCGAGCCGGTGGCCTTCTTTTCTAATCTGGCTACGTCCCAGGAAGAGATCTACAACACCGATGAAAAGGGGGACAACTACCTTCTGGAAGTCGATGAACCGCTGGTGATCCCGACCAATACCAAGGTGCGGTTTCTGATCACCGCCAACGATGTTATTCATTCCTGGTGGGTACCGGAAATCGCGGTGAAGCGCGATGCGATCCCGGGCTTTATCAACGAAGCCTGGACGCGGGTGCCTGAAGAGGGCATTTATCGCGGTCAGTGTACGGAGCTGTGCGGCTCGTATCACGGTTTTATGCCTGTCGTAGTGCACGCCGTATCGAGAGACGAATTTGACGCCTGGATGGCCGCCAAGCGCGGTGCGGCTGCGGCGCAGACGCAGCTGGCTATGCAAACCCTGTCGGTCGATGACCTGATGGACCAGGGCAAGTCGGTTTACGACAGTGCTTGTCTGGCCTGTCATGGTGCGCAGGGGCAGGGTGGTATCGGTAACGCTATTGCCGGCAGTGCCGTCGTGATGGGTGACCTCTCCAGTCACATGGCGGTAGTCGCCAAAGGTGTCTCGGGGACAGCGATGCAGGCCTTTGGTGGTCAGCTTAATGATGTCGAAATGGCTGCGGTGCTGACGTACCAGCGCAACGCATTTGGTAACAACACGGGCGATGTCGTCCAGCCCGGTGATGTCACCGGTATGAAGAACGGTTAAGGGGAAAAGACGATGGGTGCACATCATCACGGACCGGCTCAGGGCATTTCGCGCTGGCTGTTTACCACTAACCATAAAGACATCGGCACGATGTATTTGTGGTTCTCCTTCGCCATGTTTTTGCTCGGCGGCTTTTTCGCGATGGTCATTCGTGCGGAGCTATTCCAGCCGGGCATGCAGTTGGTTGAACCCGGATTCTTTAACCAGATGACGACATTGCACGGTCTGGTGATGGTGTTCGGCGCCATCATGCCGTCCTTTGTTGGGCTTGCTAACTGGCTGATCCCCATGATGATCGGCGCGCCGGATATGGCGCTGCCCCGCATGAACAACTGGAGCTTCTGGATTTTGCCCCCAGCTTTTTTGATGCTGGCCTCCACGCTCTTTATGGAGGGCGGTGCGCCTGCCTTTGGCTGGACCTTTTACGCGCCGCTATCGACTACGTATGCGGCGCCCTCGGTCACCTTCTTCATTTTTGCGATCCACATTCTAGGCGTGTCTTCCATCATGGGCTCGATCAACATCATCGCTACGGTGATGAACATGCGCGCGCCGGGTATGACCTACATGAAGATGCCGATGTTTGTCTGGACCTGGCTTATCACTGCTTTCCTGCTGGTTGCAGTGATGCCGGTGTTGGCTGGCGCCGTCACGATGATGTTGATGGACATCCACTTTGGGACCAGCTTCTTTAGCGCTGCTGGCGGCGGTGACCCCGTATTGTTCCAGCACATTTTCTGGTTCTTCGGCCATCCGGAGGTCTACATCATTATCCTGCCGGCGTTTGGCGTGGTATCGCAGATCATTCCGGCGTTTTCCAGAAAGCCGTTATTTGGCTATGCCTCAATGGTCTATGCCACGGCATCCATTGCGTTCCTGTCGTTCATCGTCTGGGCCCACCACATGTACACAGTGGGCATGCCGATCGCGGGTGAACTGTTCTTTATGTACGCCACCATGCTGATTGCGGTGCCTACTGGTGTGAAGGTGTTTAACTGGATCTCGACGATGTGGCGCGGTGCGTTGAGCTTTGAGACGCCCATGCTGTTTTGCATCGGCTTTCTCATTCTGTTCACCTTGGGTGGCTTTACCGGCTTGATGCTGTCGATTGCGCCGGCTGACTTCCAGTATCACGACACCTATTTTGTCGTGGCCCACTTCCACTACGTCATGGTGGCAGGTGCGGTGTTCTCTATGACCGCAGCGGTTTACTACTGGTTGCCGAAGTGGTGCGGCCGTATGTACAACGAGGCCATGGGTAAGACCCATTTCTGGATCTCATTCATTGGTTTCAATATCACTTTCTTCCCCCAGCATTTTGTGGGGCTTGCGGGGATGCCACGGCGCATTCCGGACTACGCGTTGCAGTTTGCCGACTTCAACATGATGTCATCGATCGGTGCCTTTATTTACGGCGCCTCTCAACTGCTGTTCCTCTACAACGTGATCGCGACCATTGTGGCGGGTAAGCCCGTGAGTGACGAAAAAGTTTGGGACGGCGCAGAGGGGCTTGAGTGGACGGTACCGACTCCTGCGCCTTATCACACCTTTGAAGAGCCGCCGGCGGTGCCAAGACCCGCGGGCACAATCTAGCGGGACGCAGGACGAGACGGGGGAGTGAGATGAGCAGTCTGCGGTTTAGCCGCGTGCCGGCCATCGACACAGCATTGAAACTGGTGACGGTTGCGGTCGCCATGTTCGCCTTCGTCTTCGTTGTGATGGTGCCGCTATATAACGTGCTCTGTGACGCGCTTGGCATCAACGGCAAGACCGCCAATCAGGCCTACACAGCCGTACCGGCAGCAGTCGATGAAAGCCGCGAGGTTACGGTGCAGTTTGTGGCGATCAACAACGACGGCATGCCGTGGTCCTTTACCCCCAATACACGCATGATGCGGGTCAATCCCGGCGCGGCAAATGGCGTAGTCTTCCATGCCTTGAACCCGACCGACGCCGACATGGTGGCCCAGGCCATCCCCAGCATCTCGCCCAGTCGCGCCGCGGCTTATTTTCATAAAACCGAATGCTTTTGCTTTGACCAGCAGATGCTCGACGGTCAGTCGGGCGCAGAGATGCCGCTGCAGTTCATCGTGGACCAGGATCTGCCCGCGGACATTCAAACCATCACACTTTCGTACACATTATTCGATGTCACCGGCACGGTGACAGACGGGTTAGCCTCGCGCTAGCGCCCGGTCGAGGAGAGAAACATGGCCAATCCATCATCAGCTTCAGCCGGTCACGAAAAATATTACGTGCCCGAGTCCTCGAGTCTGGCAGTTAGGGCCACCATAGGCCTGATCTTGTCGGTATTCGGTGCGGCCATGATGCTGAACGATATGACTTTCGGCGGTGCGGAGGAGTCCAGCACCTCGGTCTGGGTGCTCACCGTTGGCCTGGTGTTTTTCATTTTTACTCTCGCCAGCTGGTTTGGCACCGCGATCCGGGAAAACCTAGCCGGCATGAACAGCAGCCAGCTCCATCAGAGCTACGTGCTGGGGATGTTCTGGTTCATCTTCTCAGAAGTGATGTTTTTCGCCGCATTCTTCGGAGCGCTACTTTATGTCAGGCAGTTTGCCGGCCCCTGGCTTGCAGGCGAGGGAGAGGGTGGTCGCATGAACGGGTTACTTTGGCCTGGCTTTGAATTTACATGGCCTCCTTCGACAACCCCTCAGGAGATCGTTGGTGGTGCCGATGCCCAAGTGATTGCCAACAATGGCGCGTTTGTTTCTCAGGAAACGTCCATGGCACCGGCTGATGCTCACGCTTGGTACGCTTGGCTGCCAATGTGGAACACACTGATTCTATTGTCTTCGAGCGCAACGGTGCATGTTGCGCACACCGCCATCCTCGCCGATAACCGCAAAAAGTTTAATCGCTGGCTGGGTATCACCGTTGGCCTCGCGGTAATTTTCCTTGGCCTACAAGCTGCGGAATATTACGAAGCGTATGTGCTATATGGGTTGACGTTGAACTCTGGCATCTATGGCTCTACCTTTTTCATGTTGACCGGGTTCCACGGATTCCATGTAGCAATGGGTATGACCATGTTGCTGATTCAGCTGGTCCGATCGGTGAGGAACGAGCACTTTACCGCGACAGACCACTTTGGCTTTGAAGCATCCAGCTGGTATTGGCATTTTGTCGATGTGGTGTGGGTGTTCCTGTTCCTGTTTGTTTACATCCTGTGACCGATGCAGTGCACCTCGGGGCGCTGCGGCGCCCTTTTTGTTGGTGACACATAAAACAGAGGGCGCTGAAGTAAACCTGACTGACCGCGTGGCACAATGACCTTCCCGCGGCGCGGATAGGAGCCCTGTCAGTTTGAGCAGGGCTACTCTTGCGGTTCAGCTTGTTCAGTGTTGCTCGGGCCCGGGTCCCACGGGTTTTGTTGCCCTAGCTGCCCGGTCATGACGCCATAGAAAATCACCAAGAGCAAGCATGAGCCGAGGCCCAAACGAACCCCCAGCGAGGTGAATAACCGCTTTTTATCCGGGTTGCCTTGATCAGCCATCAGAAATACCAGACCCGAGGCGAGACTGACGACAAGCGCTATCATGAGCAGCACGATGAGGGTCTTGAGCATAATGGCAATCCTTTTGGCCCCGCCTGGCGCATAGTGGGAAAGCGGATGAAACACGAGTCGAAGAAAGATGCAGTTTAACCGAAGCTTGGGCCCGCTCTGCATTAGCGGCGATGTGCGGGCCTTGCTGGCTGGCTTCATTCTGTTCGCGCTGTTGATGAACCTCGGGTTATGGCAGCTGGACCGTGCGGGAGAGAAGTCAGCCCTGGAATCTCGCTGGGAAGCGCGTGCCGACATGCCCGCAGTCACACCCGAGGCCCTGACGCCTGACCCGCTATCGAACGAGGCAGGCGCAGCCCTCGCTGACCGGCAAGTGCGATGGCAGGCATCTTTTACTTCTAATAACTACTTATTACTCGACAACCGGCTGCATCGCGGTCGGGCAGGGTATCACGTGATTGCCCTTGCCGGATCGGACGTCGGTCTTATTCCGTTGAACTTAGGTTGGTTGGCCGGAGACCCGTCCCGCAGAACGACGCCGACACCGACACTCCCGGAAGGGACTGTCGTCATTGAAGGACGCATTTATGTGCCGAGCGGCACGCCTCTCATGATGCAGAAGCCAGAGCCGCCCGCGGCATTGCCGGCGACCGTGCAGACCCTTTACTGGGATAACTGGCAGCGTTCGCTTGAAGCGCTCTCGGGCCGCACCGTGTTCCCCTTCGAAGTCAGGATCCAGCCGGACTCGCCGCACGCGTTAGCGGCGGAGTGGGCCGTCGTCAATCAGTCGCCTTCAAAGCACATTGGCTACGCGGTGCAGTGGTTTGCAATGGCAGCCGTACTCGTGATCATCGGGCTGTTGCGCCTGACCAACCTAAGGTCTCTTCTCAGCGGGAATCGTGCACATGACTGATACTGCCATAACGTCGCAGCGCCGCCGGGCCCGGCTAGTGCTGATTCTGATCGCTGGCATTCCGCTCAGCATGATGCTCGGTGCGACCGCGCTATGGTGGGCGGTAGAGCAGGGGCATGTCGATGTTTTGGGCAGTGTGGGCACCGCGAACCACGGGGAACTGATCGACCCGCCTCGCTCGGTGAGTGACGTGGTATTCCAACACGAGGGTGTTGCCGAGACGCTGTGGCAGGATCTCCCAGCAAAGTGGCGACTGTTGGTCGTGCAGCGGGGTGGAGTGTGTGACGCAATCTGCCAGCGACAGCTGTATCAAACCCGACAGATCCATCTCGCGTTGGGCAAGGATTTCAATCGCGTTGGCAGGGTGGTTCTTAGTAACACCGCTCCGAAAGCCGTGACCGTCACACCGGAGGCAGCGCAGGGCAACTCGACCGCCAGTCTGTCAGATTGGCTCGCCCAGGAGCACGTTGGTGTGACCGCGTTGACGGTGCCATCGGAAAGGTTGAGCACGCTTGCGCCAGAAGTGCTGGAATCCCCGGCGCAGTGGTATGTGGTGGATCCCGCGGGCTGGATCATGATGCGGGTCTCGGATGAGCTTTATTATAAGGATGTGATCTCCGATCTCCGTTTTCTGCTGAAACACTCGGGAGGCTGAAGAGCTATGTCTGCATCCACAAAGCGCGGCGTGCGCCTGACGATCGCCGGGGTGCTGCTGTTCATGACCGTGGTGGTTGCCAGCTTTATCCACCGCATTGGTGAGCCGCGGATCATGAGCGTGGCGGAAACCCGGGCTAACGGTCTGTTTCTCTTCGATACCCCGAGGGCGTTGGGTAAGTTTTCGCTGATTGACCACAACGCCGAGCCTTTCACGCACAGCGCTTTGGTGGGCCACTGGACGCTGGTGTTTTTTGGTTTCACGCACTGCCCCGATATCTGCCCCACCACCATGGCAGAGCTCGCCGAACTCAAGGCGCAGCTGGCCGATACTGAAGCACGGAACGCCCGCGTTGCGATGGTGTCTGTCGACCCTGCCCGGGACACGCCCCGGCGGCTGGCGGAGTACGTCCCGTATTTTCATCCCGATTTCTTGGGTGTCACGGGGGAGTTTGCAGACATCCTCAGCTTTGCACAGCGGCTCAATGCCCCTTTTCGCAAGGTTAGCGAGCCCGAGGGCGCCTACCAAATGGAACACAGCGCCAACGTCATGTTGATTAACCCCCGCGGTGACTACCACGGATTTTTTCGTGCACCGCTCGACATTCCCAAAATGCGGGTAACCTTGCGCTCTACGCAGTACGTGTGGGAGCACTGACCTCATGGCAAATCGGCTCATTCTGGTTGATGGATCGTCGTATCTGTTTCGCGCTTATCATGCCCTGCCCGCACTCACGAACTCCAAAGGCCTGAACACTGGCGCCGCAAAAGGGGTGATCGGCATGATCCGTAAGCTGGTTGCCGATTACGCAGGTGATCAGGTGGTCGTGATATTCGATGCCAAGGGGCCCACCTTTCGCAACGACATTTACCCGGAATACAAAGCCAATCGCCCGCCCATGCCTGATGAGCTGCGCGAGCAGATCGAACCGATCCACGACGCCATTCGCGCCATGGGCTTGCCGCTGATCTGCATTGCGGGAGTCGAGGCGGACGACGTCATCGGTACGCTTTCAGTGCAGGCCGCGGGTAGTGGGCGAGAGGTGGTGATCTCAACCGGTGACAAGGATATGGCCCAGCTCGTTAACGACCATGTCACGTTGATCAACACCATGAACAATACGGCCATGGATCACGGGGGGGTCGTCGACAAATTCGGCGTACCGCCCAAGCTGATCATCGATCTGTTGGCGCTGATGGGCGACAAGGTCGACAACATTCCCGGTGTGGCGGGAGTGGGGGAGAAAACGGCAACCGCGTTGCTGCAGCACCTGGGCGGGATTGACTCTATTTATGAGCAGCTCGATGCCGTTGCGGACTTGCCGATCCGGGGCGCCAAGAGTCTCGCCGTCAAATTGGATACCGCCCGGGCTGACGCTGAGCTGAGCTATGAGCTTGCAACGATCAAGATCGACTGTGATCTAGGGTTAGCCGAGGGCGATCTGGATTCGAGCCCACCGGATAACGAGGCGCTGCTTCGACTGTTTCAGGAGTTGGAGTTCAAAACGTGGCTGGAGGCCCTACTCAAGGACGAGGGGGCAGTCGCAGCGGGTGCGGCGGCGGCCATAGACGCGCCCACTAACGCCGGGGCCGCAGAGGCGGCTGAGTCAGAACCTGCCACCGCCTCGGTCGAGGTCACCACGGTCTTGGAGCAAGCGGTTTTCGATGACTGGCTTGCCAGGCTTGAAGCCGCCGAGCTGTTTGCATTTGACACCGAGACGACGAGCCTAGATTACATGGTGGCGCAGATCGTCGGTGTGTCGTTTGCTGTCGAGCCCGGCGCCGCGGCCTACGTGCCCCTAGCGCATGACTACCCGGGCGCGCCGGATCAATTGGATCGCGACGCAGTGCTCGAGGCGCTTCGACCTCTTCTGGAGGATGCGCAGACCGCCAAGGTGGGCCAGCACCTGAAATACGACGCCAATGTATTGGCCAATCACGGGATTACCCTGCGCGGCATTCATGACGACACGATGCTGGAGTCCTACATACTGGATGCAGCGGGGAGCCGACACGACCTAGATACCTTGGCGCTCAAATACCTCGGTCAGCGCACGATTCATTTCGAAGACATCGCAGGTAAAGGGGCCAAGCAATTGACCTTCAATCAAGTGCCTATAGAACAAGCCGCGCCTTATGCCGCCGAGGACGCTGAGGTCACCCTCCGTTTGCACCAGATGCTGTCGGAAAAGCTCAATCAGACCCCCTCGCTTGCCGCGCTCTATCGGGAACTGGAGATGCCGCTGGTGCCCGTGCTGTCGCGCATCGAACGAAACGGCGCTCTGGTCTGCCGGGACACGCTTGCGGTCCACAGTCAGGAGTTAGGAGGGCGCATGCTGTCGCTGGAAGCCAAGGCCCATGAGCTGGCGGGCGGGCCCTTTAATCTCGGTTCTCCCAAGCAACTCGGTGAGATCCTGTTTAACCAGCTGGAGCTGCCTGTGTTGCGGAAGACGCCCAAGGGAGCGCCATCCACAGCTGAGGAGGTGCTCGCGGAGCTGGCACTGGATTATCCGTTGCCGGCAGTGCTGATGGAGTACCGCAGCCTAAGCAAGCTGAAGTCAACCTATACCGACAAGCTGCCAGAGATGATTGACTCGCGAACCGGCCGAGTGCACACGTCTTACCATCAGGCGGTCACGGCGACTGGCCGCCTGTCCTCCTCCGACCCTAATCTCCAAAATATTCCCATTCGTACAGAGGAAGGTCGACGTATCCGCCAGGCTTTTATCGCTGCACCCGGGTGCAAAATTGTCGCGGCCGATTATTCACAGATCGAACTGCGAATCATGGCGCACCTCTCGCAGGATGAGGGCCTGCTCAATGCGTTTGCCAATAAGCTGGATGTGCATAGCGCCACTGCTGCAGAGGTGTTTGGGGTCGAGATTGGTGAGGTCTCCGGAGACCAGCGCCGTAAGGCGAAGGCAATCAATTTTGGCCTGATCTACGGCATGTCGGCCTTTGGTTTGGCCAAACAGCTGGGTCTGGGTAGGAGTGAAGCACAGGAGTACATCGATCTGTACTTTGCCCGCTACCCCGGGGTGGCGGATTACATGGCGCGGACCCGTGAGCTGGCGCACGAGACCGGCTATGTGGAAACCCTGAAGGGGCGCCGCCTCTACTTGCCAGAGATCAACGCCAAGAATCGACAGCGCCAGCAAGCCGCAGAGCGCACGGCGATTAACGCGCCCATGCAGGGTACCGCCGCGGATCTGATCAAGATGGCTATGTTGGCGGTTGATGAGTGGCTGACAGGTTCAATGATCGATGCTCGGATGATCATGCAGGTGCATGATGAACTGGTGTTTGAGGTCGAAGTGGGAGCGGTGGATGAACTGTGCGAGACGGTGGGGCGGTTGATGTCAGAGGTCGGATTGCTCGATGTGCCGTTGCTCGTTGACGCCGGCGCGGGCGATAACTGGGATGAAGCCCATTGATTGGCCTCACTCTGTCTCGGGAATTTCCTGTGGTGGATCCATGACGGATTCATCGGTGAGCCAGCGGTTGATCTGTTTACCCAGCTCGTCGACACCCTGACGCTTCAGAGACGAAAAACACTGCACGCTGACCAGCTCGGCATGGGCGGCGAGCTCACCCCGAACAGACAGCAGGGTATTTTGCGCCGGGCCGCGTTTCAGCTTGTCCGCTTTGGTGAGCAGGATGTGCACCGGCATGCTGGCGGAGACTGCCCAGCCGAGCATCTGCTTATCCGGATCAGTCAACGGATGCCGGATGTCCATGAGCATCACCAAACCACGCAGGCTTTCCCGGTATTGCAGATAGCGCTCCAGCTGCTGATTCCACTTTTTTTTGACTGCCAGCGGCACTTTGGCGAAACCGTAGCCTGGCAGGTCAACGAGCCTTTGACTGTCGCTGAGGGTGAAAAAATTGATGAGCTGCGTGCGACCTGGGGTGCGCGAAGTCCGCGCGAGCTTACCTTGTTCTGTCAAAGTATTGATTGCGCTGGATTTTCCAGAGTTGGATCTGCCCGCGAATGCCACCTCCCAGCCGAAATCGGGCGGTGCGTTCTCAACCGCGCTGGCGCTTTGCAGGAACGCGGCGTGGCGGAAATTCACGGAGCTGGGGGCGGCGCTGATGTCGGTCATTTTGCGATTTGTGCCAAGACACGGAACGTCTATAATGCCACGCTCTTCGGGGTGCCATGCCCGACAAACGCGAGTAAATTTTGGCAATGGGCGTCATGTGTGACGCCGCTAAGCCTGAGACAATGCAAACGCACTCCTCAGCGAATGCGCTAACCTGCGGCCATGAGGCGGCACAAAAGGTTAAAAGTTAACGGTTAAGTAAAAAGACGACAGATAAAGACATCAGAGGGTCTGACCATGAGAACTATTGCATTTATCCGCTCCACTGCTATCCGGGCTACGGCGATTGCGGCGCTGGCCGTTGCGCCGACGGTGCTGGCGGGTGACCCCCCTCCGCAGTACGCGGCTTCCTGTGGCGCGTGCCATGCCGTGGGTGTAGCCGGTGCGCCGGCAACCGGGAATGCAGAAGCTTGGGCACCTCGCATGGAGAAGGGTATGGAGGCGTTGGTCGCCTCTGTCCGTAACGGTCTCAATGCGATGCCTCCTGGCGGGTTGTGCAACAGCTGCAGCGACGAAGACTACACTGCGCTAATCACTTACATGGCCACTGCTCAGTAAATCGCTGAAGGTACGGTGGGCCAGTCAGCCCGCCGGATAGTAGCCTGACGCGGGCCAAACCATATTCGATGGGTGTTCCTATGTATCCTTCTCTCTTTAAAGTAACGCTTCTGGTCGTCACTATGGTCACCGGAGCAAGTACCTATGCCGCCGGTGATGCCGAGGCAGGCCAGGCCAAGGCGGCGACCTGTGTGGCATGCCACGGTGTGGATGGTAACAGCGCTGTGCCGACCTTTCCCAAGTTGGCGGGGCTCGGTCACAAGTATTTGCTGAAGCAAATGCAGGATATTCGTGATGGCCGCCGTCCAGTCGCGCTGATGGCCGGCCAGGTCGACAATATGACAGATCAGGACCTGTCTGACATTGCGGCGTTCTACGACGCGCAGCCCCGTACGGGCGGAATGGCAGACCCCGACAAAGTGGCGTTGGGTCGCAAGGTCTACCTCGCCGGCATCGCCGAACGACAGGTGCCAGCGTGTTCGGGCTGTCATAGCCCGACAGGGAATGGCAACGGCCCCGCAGGGTATCCGGCGCTGGGTGGTCAGCACGCTGACTACATTGCAGCGCAGTTGAAGATGTTCCGGAAGGGTTACGAAGATCCCACGGGCCGCACTAATGGCGGCGAAGCCAAGATTATGCGCACCACCGCCTTTCGTTTGAGCGATATGGAGATTGAGGCTGTCGCGAGCTATATTGCTGGCTTACAGCCTACCCCGTAACGTCGTCGGGGCGGGGCGCCCCGATATCGACCCCGGTTGTGTTCCAGGGAAGGAGGAAAACATGACAGGTATTCGTCAAACGATTGCCACGCTAGTATTCACGCTAACCGCCGTTGTCGGCTGGGCCACAGCGCCTATCGCCTTGGCCGAGGATCCGTGGGTCGAAGGCCAGCACTATCAAATATTGACGCCACCAGTTGCTGTGGGTCGCGGCAACGACGTCGTGGTCACCGAATTCTTTTGGTACGGATGTGGCCACTGCTACACCTTTGAGCCCATGCTGAGCGCATGGGGCAAACAGTTGCCCGACGGGGCTGTGGTGCAGCCCTCGCCAGCTGTATGGAACGACCCTATGCGCATGCACGCCAAGGCGTACTACATCGCAGAAGTGCTGGACGTAAAGGAGAAGCTGCACCCCGTCATTTTCGACGCGATGCATGTTCAGCGAAAGCGATTGGTATCCCGGCTCGAGTTGCGCGATCTGTTTGAAGATAACGGCGTGGATCCTGTGCAGTTCGATAAGGCGTTTGATTCTTTTGGCGTCGACTCGCAGGTTCGACAGGCCGACGCGCGGGCCCGCTCTGCCAAAATTTCGGGCACCCCCTCTTTGATGGTGGCCGGTAAGTACCTGATAGAAACTCGTGCCGCGGGAAGCCAAACCAATATGCTGGAAATTGCTCGCTTTTTGATTGATAAAGAATTGGCCGCGCGCTGATTACTCGTCGGGCACGGATACCGCGGTCCGTGTCACGACCCGCCTTAATTCAAAGCTTGAATGTACGCCGGTTACCCCGGGGATTCGGGTGAGTTTGCCCAACAAAAACTGTTCATAGTGCGCCATATCGCGCACGACCGCCTTCAGCAGATAGTCGGCACTCTGGCCGGTGACCACGCAGCAATCGACCACCTCCGGCAGTGATAGCACCCTCTCCTCGAATGCCTCGAAACGATCGGGGGTGTGGCGATCCATGCTGACACTGATGTGGGCGGTTAGGTTCAGGCCCAACTTCTTGGGGTCGACCATTGCGGCCTGGTGGGTAATGACACCCTCCGTCATTAGCCGTTTAACGCGACGTGCGCAGGGTGTGGCAGACAGACCCACCTGCTCAGCTAGTTCGAGGTTGCTGAGACCGGCGTCGCCCTGCAAAACCCGCAGAATGCGACGATCAAGGCGGTCCAGTAGCGGTAGTGAATTATCCATAATAAGGCCTAATATTAGGTAAAAATGTATTTTAAGGCCAGTGGTATGGCATTAAACACTCAATAATGGGCAAGTTTGACGGTTTTTGGTGATTATCTCCACACCCTCGCCGGTACACTATGTGGCTCATACAAGATCAGGAACAGTGTCATGGAAAATGTCCGATTTGATCATCGCCGCTTTGATCACCGAAAGTACCGTGCGTTTAAGCCGATCGCCAAGCCAGACCGCCGCTGGCCGGACAACATTATTCAGGCCGCGCCCGAGTGGTGCTCCGTCGATTTGCGTGACGGCAATCAGGCTCTGGTAGAGCCGATGAATGCAGAGCAAAAGCTGCGCCTGTGGGAGCTACTGGTTGCCATCGGCTTTAAGCAGATTGAGGTGGGCTTCCCTTCGGCTTCAAGCCATGACTTCGCGTTTCTGCGGAAGCTCATCGAAGAGCAGCGTATTCCCGATGACGTCACTGTGCAGGTGTTGGTACAAGCGCGAGCGGACCTTATTGAAAAAACCTTTGTCGCGCTTGAGGGTGTCAAGCGAGCCGTCGTGCACTTTTATAACAGTACCTCGACGGTGCAGCGGGAATACGTTTTCGGTCTTGATCGAGACGGCATTCGCGACATCGCCGTGAATGGTGCAAGGCTGATTAAAGAGGCCGCCGACGCGCGCCCTGAGACAGAGTGGGTGTTTGAGTACAGCCCGGAGAGCTTTACCGGCACGGAGATGGATTTCGCCGTATCGGTTTGCGATGCGGTGAACGAGGTCCTGACACCGACCC
>QOPK01000041.1 GCA_003331685.1 Halieaceae bacterium
GTTCAATTCACGGATGTGCAAGCTGGCGTCCAACAGAATGACGCCTGTTGCCAGCAGGTCGAGGTGGTAGTCGGCGGAGAGGTCCATCAAGGATTCAGCAGCCATCACGTCACCTATTTACGATCGGTCGCATCACGTACACCGTGCTCGTCGTTGACGCATCGAGTTGAGCGCCACTTTCATCGAGCCGAACCACTCGTAGTCGGTGTTCGCCACGATACACGTTGGTCAGCTGCCAGCTCGCGGTTCGCTGCGGAGCGCCGAGGGGTTCATCATCGAGCAGCAGCTGCAGGGCTTCGTCGGGTGCTAGGTGCGGGCTGAAAGCAGCCTGGACGGCAAAGGTTCCAGGCCCCATTGGGATAGTGGTGTTATCGGCTGGTGTCACGATGCGAGTGTCATAGAGGGGAGGCTGCTCGAGCTTCACAGAAGCGGCAGAGGTTTTCTTTGTCGCCAGGGGGATTGCGCTGTTCGGCGCGTGGACTGAATGTTCTTCAATCGTTCCTTCACCTGACAGCGGCGGCGTGTCTGTGAACGTGACGTTGCCATCCGCATCAGTGGCCTTGTAAACCGGTTGCGCGATCAGAGTCGGCGCGAGTACCAGACAGATACCGATCTCCAATACCGACCAAAGAGCGCGCGAGGGGCGTATTTGCAGTCGCTCCTGCGTCATGGTAAGTCAATAAGCCTATATGTCGTTGATGGCGGCAAGACGATCGCTTCCTGTGCACCAAAATAGTGCATTGTACCTTTTGCAGTGTTAGGGAAACAAAAGCCCGCGTAGCGCGGGCTTTTGTGATCGATCTTCGTCGAGATAGTCCGACTCAGACAGAGTAGTACATGTCGAATTCGACTGGGTGGGTGGTCATGTTCAAGCGCTCCACATCATCGCGCTTGAGCTCGATGTAGGCATCGATCATGTCTTCAGTGAAGACGCCACCGGCGGTCAGGAATTCGCGGTCCGCCTCGAGTGCATCCAATGCCATTTCCAGACTGGAGGCGACTGTTGGGATATCCGCTGCTTCTTCTGCGGGAAGGTCGTAAAGATCCTTGTCAGCAGCATCGCCGGGGTGGATCTTGTTCTGAATGCCGTCAATGCCCGCCATCAGCATGGCTGCGAACGCCAGGTATGGGTTGGCTGTCGGGTCAGGGAACCGAACCTCAATACGCTTGCCCTTCGGCGAGGGCTCGTAGGGAATACGAATCGACGCGGATCGGTTGCGCGCGGAATATGCGAGCATTACGGGGGCCTCGAAACCCGGCACCAAGCGCTTATAGCTGTTGGTGGAGGCGTTGGTGAAGGCGTTCAACGCGCGCGCGTGCTTGATGATGCCGCCAATGTAGTAGAGCGCGGTATCGGACAAGCCTGAATAGCCGTCGCCAGCAAAGGTGTTATCGCCGCCTTTGGCGATAGACTGGTGAACGTGCATGCCGGAACCGTTGTCACCGACTAGAGGCTTGGGCATAAAGGTGGCGGTTTTGCCGTAGGCGTGAGCAACGTTCAATACGCAGTACTTCATTATCTGCACTTCGTCTGCCTTGGATACCAAGGTGTTGAACTTGACGCCAATCTCGCACTGGCCTGCAGTACCCACCTCGTGATGGTGAACCTCAACTTCGAGGCCCATCTGCTCCATAGCGGAACACATTGCCGCACGAATATCATGAAGCGAGTCAACGGGGGGCACGGGAAAGTAGCCGCCTTTGACTCTAGGTCGGTGACCCGTATTGCCGTCTTCAAAGTCGAGGTTAGAGGACCAGGCTGCTTCCTCAGCGTTGATCGCGTAGCTGGCGCCACTCATGTCGGCACTCCACTTCACGTCGTCAAATACAAAGAACTCTGGCTCGGGGCCAAAAAAAGCGGTGTCGCCCAAACCGGTTGACGCGAGATACGCCTCAGCCTTCTTGGCGATACTGCGGGGATCGCGATCATAGCCCTGCATAGTGGACGGCTCGACAATGTCGCAGCGCAGGATCACCGTCGGATCATCGGTGAAGGGGTCGAGAATGGCAGTGCTGTCATCAGGCATGAGGATCATGTCCGACTCGTTGATGCCCTTCCATCCGGAAATAGACGAGCCGTCGAACATCTTACCGCCCTCAAAGAAATCCTCGTCCACCACACCGGCAGGGATCGAGACGTGTTGCTCCTTTCCCTTGGTATCGGTGAATCGCAGGTCCACCCAGCGGACATCGTTTTTGCTGATTAAATCGAGCGTGCGCTCTGACATGTCGTTCTCCTTCAATAGTCACTTCCCCAGCACTCACTGGGCGGTAAAAATCAGAAAGTGCATGGGCACCGGCTGAGCGTGTAAAATAGTGCAAGGTCTGTGCCAACTTTACGCCGTCGGCTCGCTGCCACTAAACCCATGTTTTTGCTCGATAAGTGGTAACTTTAGCCGACAATGCGCAGAGCCCAATGCACCAACATGGGTCTCTCTGCCCATTAATTGCACCTAAATGGTGCGCAAGCGAATAGGCAGTGCTGGCGCAGGAAGTAAACCAGTTTGCCTGTGCTGGTGTACACTCCGCGCGCGCTGACGCGACCCCTTATCTTCAGAAGCTCGGAATGGTTATGAAAGCACTCCGCAATATCGCGATTATTGCCCACGTAGATCATGGCAAAACCACTTTGGTGGATTGCCTGTTACAGCAGTCTGGCACGCTGGATCGAAAGAACGCTGGTGCCGAGCGCATCATGGATTCGAATGATCAGGAGCGTGAGCGCGGCATCACTATTTTGGCCAAGAACACCGCGATTAGTTGGAATGACTACCGCATCAACATAGTCGACACACCCGGACACGCTGATTTTGGTGGTGAGGTGGAGCGCGTGCTGTCTATGGTGGACTCTGTGCTGCTCTTAGTCGACGCGGTGGACGGACCTATGCCCCAGACCCGTTTCGTCACGGCTAAGGCTTTTGAACGCGGGCTCAACCCGATCGTCGTGGTCAATAAGGTCGATCGCCCCGGCGCGCGGCCAGACTGGGTGGTGGATCAGGTGTTTGATCTGTTTGACACTTTGGGGGCTACGGAAGAGCAGCTCGACTTCCCCGTCATCTATGCGTCGGCGCTTAACGGTGTGGCCGGCGAGGACTTCGAGGACATGGCGGATGATATGTCGCCGCTGTTTCAGGCCATCGTCGATAAAGTAGCGCCGCCCGAGGTGAACGCAGACGGCGCCTTGCAGCTGCAGATTTCAGCACTCGACTACAACAGCTACGTCGGCGTCATTGGTGTCGGGCGGATCACGCGGGGCGTGTTGACGCCCAACACTGCGGTGGCGGTGGTCGACCGCGAGGGTCATAGCCGCAGCGGCAAAGTGCTGCAGGTCATGGGGTATCTGGGCCTTGAGCGGGTCGAGGCAGATCGGGCCGAAGCGGGCGATATCGTTTGTGTGACCGGTATCGACGCGCTCAACATCTCCGATACGCTATGCGACCCTGCGGCACCCGAGGCACTCCCGGCGCTGACCGTTGATGAGCCGACGGTCAGCATGACCTTTCAGGTTAACGACTCGCCCTTTGCCGGCCGTGAGGGCAAGTACGTGACCTCGCGCAATATCAAAGAGCGACTTGATCGGGAGTTGATTCACAACGTCGCGTTGCGGGTCGAACAAGGCGATAGCCCCGACAAGTTTAAGGTTTCGGGCCGCGGCGAGCTTCACCTCTCGGTGCTCATTGAAAACATGCGTCGCGAGGGTTTCGAGCTCGGGGTCTCAAGACCCGAGGTCATCCAAAAGGAAATCGATGGCAAGTTGTGTGAGCCTTACGAGCAGCTCGTGATAGACGTTGAAGAGGCGCATCAAGGGGGTGTGATGGAGGAGCTGGGTCTGCGCCGAGCGGAGCTCCAGAACTTGATTACCGATGGTGCCGGCCGGGTACGACTCGAATTTATTGTGCCTGCCCGCGGCTTGATTGGCTTTCGCTCGCAGTTTCTGACGCTGAGTTCGGGTTCGGGAATCATGACCCACGTGTTTGATCACTACGGCCCGGTGGCAAAGTCTGATCTAGCCGTGCGCAACAACGGCGTGCTGGTCTCAATGGTGTCGGGCAAGACGCTGGCCTATGCACTGTTTAGCCTGCAGGAGCGCGGCAGACTCTTCATTGAGCCTAATGTTGATGTCTATGAAGGCCAGATTATGGGTCTGCACAGCCGTGGGAACGATCTGGTGGTCAATCCGACCAAGGCCAAGCAGCTGACCAATGTCCGCGCATCAGGCACGGACGAGGCCGTCATTCTGACCCCGCCGGTGCTGCACAGTTTGGAGCAGGCGCTCGAGTTCATCGATGAAGATGAGCTGGTTGAGGTCACTCCTGACAGCATTCGCCTGCGCAAAAAGCTGTTGCTTGAACACGAGCGCAAGCGCGCTTCTCGTAAAGCCGCCTAGGGCCCCACATACCTGGTGAAACCCGTTTTAGGGTCAGCGTGATCTCAACATCTCGATGTGGAGAATATCGTCCTCGAGATAAGGTTCGCTCGTCACCGCAAAGCCCAGTGACTCATAAAAAGGCTGCAAATAGGCCTGGGCACTGAGGCGCACTGTCGGCCATCGCGCATCACAGAATGCCAGCGCCATATCCATCAGGTCCCGGCCCAACCCTAGGCCGCGATAGTCATCGCGAATGGCAACCCTGCCAATGGAGCATTCGTTGTAGGCCACTCCGGGGGGCGAAACTCGCAGGGTGCCGATCAGCGCGCCCTGATGCGTCAGTTCCAGATGCCAGCACAGCGGGTCCTTGTCGTCGACCTCCTGATAGGGGCAGGTTTGTTCCACGACAAATATCTTAGTACGCAGGCTCAGCACCCGATGCCACTCCGATCCGCTGAATACCGCAAAGTGTCGCCAGCGCCATACTAGTTCATTGCGAAGCGTTTCCGGATTGAGCGCCATGGAGAGTCTCCTCAACCCATCAAGGCTTTGGTTACGTGGTCTTCCCGCGCGGGGGTGCGGTAGGATAACCCGATTGAGATGACAGGGTGACGCACGCTGCCGAACCCGCCGCCTTCACAGAGAGCCCCATTACGATGACAGATATGATGCAGCCTTCGGTCGACGTAGAGCAGCTATCCCTGCGTGACTATGCAGAGAAAGCGTACCTCGACTACTCGATGTACGTGATTCTCGACCGTGCCCTGCCGCACATTGGCGACGGCCTTAAGCCGGTGCAGCGCCGCATTGTGTATGCGATGAGTGAGCTCGGGCTAAAGGCCTCGGCTAAATATAAAAAGTCGGCACGCACAGTGGGGGATGTTATCGGCAAGTTCCATCCACATGGCGACAGCGCGGCTTATGAGGCGATGGTGTTGATGGCGCAGGATTTTTCCTACCGCTATCCACTCATCGACGGGCAGGGGAACTGGGGCTCGCCGGATGATCCCAAGTCATTCGCCGCCATGCGTTATACCGAATCCCGACTGACGGCTTACGCCGATGTGCTCCTCTCGGAGCTCGGTCAGGGAACGGTGGATTGGCAGCCTAATTTTGATGGCACCCTCGAAGAGCCTACTGTGCTGCCTGCGCAGGTGCCCAATCTGCTGCTCAATGGCACAACCGGCATTGCTGTTGGTATGGCGACAGACATTCCACCGCACAACCTCAAGGAAGTCGTTGCGGCCACCATCCATTTGCTGGACTCACCAAAGGCAACCGTGTCAGACCTGTGTAAACACATCAAAGGGCCGGACTTTCCGACAGAAGCGGAAATCATCACGCCGGTAGATGAACTCAGAACACTTTATGAGACGGGGCGCGGTGCGCTGCGGGTGCGGGCGGCCTATGCCATTGAGGATGGTGCGGTCGTGATTCACGCGCTGCCCTATCAGGTCTCGGGCGCCAAGGTGCTAGAGCAGATCGCGGCGCAGATGCAGGCCCGCAAACTGCCGATGGTCTCGGATTTGCGCGACGAGTCTGATCATGAGCACCCCACGCGGTTGGTAGTGGTACCTCGGTCCAATCGCATCGATCTCGACGGGCTCATGAGCCATTTATTTGCCACCACCGATCTCGAGCGCACTTATCGCGTGAACCTCAATGTGATTGGCATCGATGGTCGGCCAGCGGTGAAATCTCTGGTAACCGTACTCAAGGAGTGGTTGGCGTTCAGAAAGACGACGGTTAAGCGCCGTTTGCAGCATCGATTGGAACGGGTGGAACGCAGGCTCCATATTCTCGAAGGTTACCTCGTTGCTTTCCTAAACATCGATGAAGTCATCCGCATCATTCGCGAGGAGGAAGAGCCCAAACTCGTACTCATGAAAACCTTCAAGATCTCCGATGTGCAGGCAGAAGCCATCCTTGATCTGAAGCTGCGTAACCTCGCCAAGCTTGAAGAAATGAAAATCCGCGGCGAGCAGGATGAGTTGGCCGAAGAGCGCGATACGCTGAAGAAGACCCTGGGCAGTGATGCGCGTCTCAAGACGCTGATCAAACGTGAGCTGAAAGCAGTCGTTGAGGTCCATGGTGACGCTCGGCGTGCGCCCCTCGCTGAGCGTGAAGAGGCAAAGGCGTTCAGTGAGCTTGAACTGACCACCGCGGATCCGCTGACGATTGTGTTGTCCGAAAAGGGCTGGATTCGCGCGGCAAAGGGCCACGATATTGACCCGGCATCGTTCAGTTACAAATCGGGTGACGGTTTCCGCTTTGCGGCCCGCGGTAAATCGAATCTGCCGACGGTGGTGCTCGACTCCACGGGCAGAGCCTACACCCTGCCCACACATCAGCTTCCCTCGGCGCGCGGTCAGGGAGAGCCCCTGACAGGTCGCATTAACCCGCCATCCGGCGCCACCTTCGAGGGGCTGTTGACCGGTGCGGATGGGGATCGCTATTTGCTGGCAAGCGATGCGGGCTACGGATTTGTGGTGCAATTCGGGCAGCTGCAGGCGAAAAACAAGGCTGGTAAAGCGGTGCTCACATTGCCAAAGGGCGCACAGGTGTTGCCTCCGGCAGCCATTGCGCAAGGGCAAGAGCCGCTGGTGGTGGTGGCGACCAATGAGGGCCGCATGCTGGTATTCCCGTTGGCTGAGTTGCCGGAGATGGCGCGGGGCAAGGGCAACAAATTGATTGGCATCCCATCTGCACGGGCGGCGGCACGCGAGGAGTTTGTGGCTGGACTTTGCGTGGTGACTGAGGGCGATACACTTCAGGTGACCTCGGGTGGGCACTACCGAAACTTCAAGTGGTCCGAGCTTGAGCACTTCCGCGGGGAGCGGGGGCGCCGGGGTAGCAAGCTTCCTAAAGGCTATCAGCGGGTGACGCGTCTGGAAGTAGTGACGGACTGACTCGTTTACTCGACTGGTTGCTAAAAAGGCAGAAACCCCTGCGGCGTTTCGTTGTCGCTGGGCGAAATGGCGCGTTGCAGAATGAGCAGTTGCCGCTCGAGCAGATTGAGGTGGCTGCCGCTGATATCGCCGAGTGCCATCCACTGCTCGTCGATGACATCAATGCCAATTCGCGCGGTCAGACCCGCATCCTCTGCTGCTCGAGACGACAGCAAAATGCCATCCAGATCTTGCTGGGCGAGCGCCAACAAGTCATCCAGTGTTGCCTGCGTGTAGAGGCCGGGGTAGATGTCTTCGTCATCGCCGCGCCCCAGTTCACTGATACCGATCGCCATGCCCGGGGTATAGGAGAGCCGCTCTTGCCTCTCAGCGATGTCGCTGCAGCGAGACAACAGCCAGGCGCAACTGGCCGCACGCAACACGGGTGACCCCGCTGCATGAGGCCCCGAGAAATAGATCGCTAATCCAAACTGGCGGACCACACTGAGCTCTCCGCCGTAAAAACCGGCACTACCATACGCCATGCGATGCAAGCTGGAGACATAGCCTTGTAGGCGTGACTCATCTAATGAGTCGAGGTAGGTGGGTAAGTGCTTGAGTGCGATACAGAGAATCGCGGTGTCGCTGTAGTGCTCCTCATCCGACTCCTCGATGTCTCGCGACTTCAGCAAGTCCAGCGGCAGCGCATTGATGCGGTCCCGCAACTTGTGGACCTCATTGACTGAAGTGGATCTTTCCTCTGTGATGGCATCCAATTGGGCAACGGCCTCGCTAATATGACTGGCCAGTCGTTGACCCATGGGTCTTGTCAGGGCGTATACAGCGGTGCTTAAGAGCACAGACAGCGCGATCAAACCCCAGATCAGGGTCTCCCGCGCCGCGCGTTGTTCATCCAAATCCAGATAAAGTTCAACGCTACCCGCGGTATTACCATCGATGAGTACTGGATATCGGTGCGCTTTCGCATCGCCCGGTATGGTGCCTCTGGTGGCGATCTCCAGACCTTCTACATCCAGGACTCTCGCCGCGGCGAACAGGGTTTGGTCGGTGTAGAACTGGAGCTCGGTGACCAATCTCAGCCGGTCCCCAGTAGCCAACTCGGCGCTGGCCCGGCCGGCGAGCTGTCGCCCGGCGGCCTCGGCGTGCTCGGCCAGCGTCACGTTCTGAATCGATTGCGTCGATTGCGCAGCCACTGCAACCAGGGTCAGCGTTGCCAACAGGCAGCAGCCTGCTGCTGCTAGCGCCAGTTGCTGCGACAGCGGTTGATTACGCAAACGTTGCAATACTTGCTCCAAAGAGGACCTCCGGTGACACCGAGATCAGTATAAACTCACGTCATGCCGCTGTCGGGTGAGCGCGGCACATCTTCTCCTACCAACTAGAGAGCCCCCGTGGTGAATGCGACGCACATGATAGTCCTGATGGTGCCCCGAGGAGCGGCGCTAGAGGTGGATCGGGTCGCTGAGGTCGCGCAGGCAGCTGGCGCTGAAGTCATTGAGACACGCGCCTCGCCGGTGCCGGTAGCGCTGTCTGATCGTCGCACTGTCCACAATCTGCTGGTCAGCAGCGCCGATACCGAGGGCTTATCCTCAAGGCTGCGGCACCTCTCTGATCAACATGGCGTCGATATCGCGCTGCAGTCGCGTGCGGCGCGATGCCAGTCATATCGGGTGGCAGTCTTTGATATGGACTCCACGCTGATTGATTGCGAAGTTATTGATGAACTCGCAGCGATTGCCGGCGTTGGCGAGGAGGTCGCAGAGATCACCGCGCGGGCGATGCGCGGAGAGCTCGATTTTGACGAGAGTTATCGCACCCGGCTTGCGCTGTTGAAAGGTCTCGATGCCCGCGCAATCGAACACCTGGCTGACCGGCTGCCGGTGAAAGAGGGCCTGCGGGAAATGACCACCACACTCAAGGCCCATGGCATGACGCTGGCGATTTTTTCCGGCGGCTTTATGCCGATCGCAGAGCGACTTCAAGCGGATTACGGCTTTGATGAAGCAGTGGCGAATACGCTGGAGATCGTATCCGGTAAAGTCACTGGCAGGGTGGTGCCTCCTATCGTCAATCGAGAGCACAAGGCAGAGGCTCTAAAAGCCCTAGCGACCCGCTTGGGTATTGGCGTTGATGCCTGTATCGCTGTGGGTGATGGCGCCAATGATCTCGACATGATGGCGATGGCTGGGTTGGGTGTAGCCTTTCATGCGAAACCCGCGGTGCGCGCCGCGAGCCCCATCGAAGTCACCCACTGCGGTCTCGACGGGGTGTGTTACCTGCTGGGCAGTGAGGGCGAATTCGTCGATACCTGAACTTTGGGCCTTAGCGCCTGATGATGCCCAGAGATCATGCCCTAAGGTATGATCGCAGCTTTGCTCAACAGGTCTTTGACGATGCCAAACTTCTCAACCAACGAATTCAAGCCTGGCCTGAAGGTCATGCTTGATGGCGACCCCTGTTCTATCCTTGAGAACGAGTTCGTCAAGCCCGGAAAGGGGCAGGCATTCAACCGTGTCAAACTCCGCAACCTCAAGTCCGGGCGGGTTTGGGAGCGGACTTTTAAGTCGGGAGACACGCTTGAGGGCGCCGACGTCATGGATGTGGATCTTGAGTATTCCTACTCCGACGGCGAATTTTGGCACTTTATGGACCCTTCTACCTACGAACAGTATGGCGCTGATCGTGACGCGGTGGGCGAAGCCGAGAAGTGGCTCAAAGAGCAGGAGCGGTATGAGATTACGCTCTATAACGGCACGCCGTTGGCTGTCACACCTCCCAATTTCATCGAGCTGGAAATTACCGAGACCGACCCGGGCCTGAAAGGCGATACGGCACAGGGGGGCAGCAAGCCCGCCACCCTGAGTACCGGGGCGGTGGTGCGAGTGCCACTATTCATCACCAAGGGTGAGGTCATCCGCGTCGATACCCGTACCGGTGAATACGTGAGTCGCGCCAGCAAAAGCTGACCCGCGAGCGGCTGATCCTTGAGCGACTGACCCGTGAGTCAATGGCTACCCTCGCTGCCGCCGGAGCACCTCGCGGCAAGGGCAGAATTACTACAGACGCTGCGCCGCTTCTTAGTTGATCGTAGTGTGTTGGAAGTCGAGACCCCGCTTCTGTCTCAAGGCACCGTCCCAGACCCCGGGATCGACGTTTTCAGTTTGCCGGGTGAGGGCGACGAGCCAGATAGGTACCTCCAAACCTCGCCCGAGAGCGCGATGAAGCGCCTTCTGGCAGCGGGAGCCGGCGATATTTTTCAGATCTGCAAAGCCTTTCGCGAGGGTGAGGCGGGCCGTTATCACAACCCTGAATTCACGTTGCTCGAGTGGTATCGGGTGGGCTGGGGCCACGCCGCTTTGATGCGGGAGGTCGCCGAATTGTTGGGCATCGTTCTGAAATCGGATGGTTGGCAGATCTGGCCCTATCGAGCCCTTTTTATCGAGCTGCTCGGTATAGACCCTCTGGATGAGCAGACCAGTCTGAGTAGACTCACTCATCTCGCCCAATCCCGGATCGGTGCAGTGCCGGATAGTCTCGACCGTGATGCCGTACTCGATTTACTGATGAGCCACTGTATCGAGCCCGAGATCAGCGATTGGGGGGTGGTGTTTGTCACTGACTTTCCATTGTCGCAGGCGGCCATGGCAAGGTGCATCCCCATAGGCGATGTCCACGTTGCCGCGCGCTTTGAATGTTATGTGAACGGCAATGAGCTGGCCAACGGATACTGGGAGCAAATCGACCCCGACGCGCTTGCCGCGCAGTTGCACGCCGAGAACACTCGTCGGCAGCAGCGCGGGCTACCGCTGCGCCCCATTGATGAACGTCTGCTGGCCGCTCACCGTCACGGCCTGCCGGCGTGCGCCGGAGTTGCGTTGGGTGTGGATCGGTTGCTCGCCTTGAAGTTGGGCGTTGGAAGTGTCGCGGAGACCATCAGCTTCGGCTGGGATAGGGCGTGATCCAAGGCGCTTTTTGTAGGCTCCTCGCCGAGTGAGACCCAGTAGTTATTATTGTTGTGCAGGTGCCGCTGTAGCGATGACCGGGCCGTAAATGTTGATAAATTCTTTGGGCGGCCTTTTAGGGGCACCTGTCGATATCTCGATGCACACAAATTCTAGGACGCCACGAAAAACGGTTTCGCCAGTCTGTTCACAGACCACCTGCAGTCGACGGGTCATTTTTATCTTGCCCGCCCATTCTGTTATCCAGGTGCCTACCAGTAATTGATCGCCCGCCCGGGTTGCCTTCAGGTAGTCGTACTCGGCACGTGTCAGAGCCATGGCGCGGTCAAGGCGCTGGTAGTCCTCAGCCCCGAGTCCAAGCGCGGTTGTGTGCGCCCACGCGGTCTCCATACACCACTCAATATAGTGGGTGTTTCGGGTGTGGGCGAGCGCATCAATATGCGCCTCTTCAACGGTGACCGGCCACAAATAGGGATCGGCAAAATCCCACTGCGGCACCGTCATGCGCTGGCCGCCTCGACGGGGGGCTGTGCGATCATCAAGTAGCCGAAGATCACCGCCAGCGCGGGACAAATCAGATTGAACAGCGCGTAGGGCGCGTACTCGAATGTCGCAACGCCCAGCGTTGCTGCCATAAACGCGCCGCAGGTGTTCCAGGGGATCAACACCGAGGTGAGGGTGGCGGAGTCTTCCAGCGTCCGGGACAGGCTGAGTCGGTTCAGCCCGCGGTCATCGTAGGCCGGCGTAAACAGGCGGCCGGGCAACGTGATAGCGAGAAACTGATCGGCAGCCAGTATGTTGGTGATTAAGCTACCCCCCACGGTGGCGAGTATCAGATCTCCGGTGCGCTTCACGCCTCGCAGGACCTGATCAAGCAGCTGCCGCAGAATGCCCGTGCTATCCAGCATCCCGCCGAAGGTCATCGCAGTCAGAATGAGAAAGATGGTGTTCAGCATGCTGGCCAAGCCGCCCTTGTCGAGCAGTTTGCTGAGCTCGCCCATTCCTTCGGGTGACTGATATCCAGAGAACAGCGCCATCCATAGCCCCTGAATCAGGGGTGCGGGCGAGTCTGCGTGACTGGCAAGTGCCAGTGCGCGCACCACGTCTGTCTGAAAGGCAGCGGCGTAGAGCGTGCCCGATAGGGTACATATCAGGATGGCGGGGTAGGCGGGTACCCGGAAATAGATCAAAGCGAGCATCAACATCAGCGGTGAGAGCACCCAGGGAGAGATCGTGAACTGGCTAGCAAGAGCTGTTCGTATCTCGGCGATGTTTTCGGGGGTGGCGGCGCCCTCACTACCGATGAAGGAAAAAATCACCAGTGCGGCGATGAAGGCGGGCAGGGTCGTCCAGAGCATGTTTTTGATGTGCTCAAAAAGGTCAACGCCCACCGCCGCGGCGGCCAGATTGGTGGTATCTGAGAGCGGCGAGAGCTTATCGCCAAAATAGGCGCCTGAGATCACAGCACCAGCCGTGATAGCGGGTGACAGCGAGTAGGTGGTGGCGATGCCCATGAGGCCGATGCCCAGTGTCCCTGCGACGGTCCAAGAGCTGCCGAGGCTCAATGACGCCAGCGCACAGATGACGGCAGATGCGGCGTAAAAGAAACCGGGGTCCAGCAGCTGCACCCCGTAATAGATCATGCCCGGGACGGTACCACTGATAATCCAGCTGCCAATCAACGCTCCCACAGAGAGCAGAATCATCATGGGCATGATCGAGACGGTAATCGCGCCGACCATGCCGTCTTGAATCGCCTGCCAGCTCATGCCCCGTTGCCAGCCCACCAGCATGGTGGCCGCCGAGGCAACGATCAGTGCAACTTGGTTGGGTCCGTAGGATGCGTCCGAACCAAACAGCGCCACCGAGGCAGAAAGCAGTAAAACCAGCAGCGCGATTGGCGCGAGGGACAGCAGCATAGGCGGTAGATCAGGCGGGGCGGTACCCCGGCTTGGTCATGGTGATTTGATAGGTGCCAATAATGCGCTCGCGGAAGCCTCCCTCGCAATAGCTGAGGTAGTAGCGCCACATATTGATAAACCGATCGTCAAAGCCCATTAAACGCACTTGGTCCAGTTTCTCAAGGAAACCCTCGTGCCAGGCGTTGAGTGTGTCAGCGTAGTCTTGGGTGATGTCTCGCAGGTGAGCCATCTGCATATCGGTCATGCGCGCCAGCGCATCGCTGATGACGGTGAGAGAGGGGAGGCATCCGCCCGGGAAAATATAACGCTTGATGAAGTCCACAGAGTCTCGCGCCTGCTCATAGCGTTGCCCGGTCATAGTGATGGCTTGGATGACCGCTTTGCCGTGTGGCTTCAGTAGTCGGCTGACCGTTTGGAAGTAGGTGTCGTAAAACTGATGCCCGACTGCCTCGATCATCTCGATGGACACCAGCTTGTCAAACTTGCCGGTTAGGTCGCGGTAATCATCGAAGAGCACCGTAATGCGGTCTTGCAGGCCGCGTTGGGCGACGGCGTCGACCGTGTACTCAAACTGCTCTCGGGAGATGGTGGTGGTCGTAACCCGACAGCCATAGTGCTCGGCCGCATAGATCGCCATGCCGCCCCAGCCCGTGCCAATCTCGACCAGATGATCCTCGGGCTTGAGCTCAAGATCCTCGCAGATCAAATGTAGCTTGTGTTGTGACGCGGCGGCGAGATCACTCTGCGGCGTGGGGAAGACCGCCGACGAATACATCATGCTGGGGTCGAGGAACAGCGAGAAAAAATCATTCCCCAAATCGTAGTGGGCGGAGATGTTTTCCCGGGACCTTGTAGCAGTGTTGCGTCGCGCCCAATGGCTTAGCTTCAGCGCGGTTTTTGCCAGCAAATTCTGGCGGTCTGACATGGCGCCCAGCATGGCCAAGTTGGCGCTGAAAGCACGGGTCACCGCCGTCAGATCAGGGCTGCTCCACAATCCCTCAATGTAGGTTTCGCCTGCCGCGATGCCGCCGCCAGTAAGAATGCGGCGATACAAGTCGCTGTCATGAACGTGCACCTCAGCATGAGGTGCAGCGGGGTCGGCCTGTGAGCCAAAGACCAGTGTCTCGCCCTGCTCTTTGAGTGTGAGGGATCCCACC
>QOPK01000042.1 GCA_003331685.1 Halieaceae bacterium
GCTCCCGCCCGATGCCCAGCCACGCCCGGGTAGCCCTCCCGGCGCGCCCAACGGTTGTTCCCGTCCATAATGATGGCGAGATGGCGAGGCACGGTGCGGGGCTGAATATCAGATGCTTGCACAGGCGCTTTGTCTCGGGCCTCAGATGGCCATGAGGTCAGTTTCTTTCTCGCCCAAAGCAGACTCGACCTTGGCCACATAGTCGTCGGTCAGCTTTTGAATGACGTCCTGGCCGCGGCGCTCCTCGTCCTCGGAGATCTCTTTTTCCTTGAGCAACTCCTTCAGCATGCCGAGGCCATCTCGCCGAGCATTGCGCACCGATACGCGCGCGGACTCCGCCTCGGCACGGGCCTGTTTAATGTAGCCTTTGCGAGTCTCTTCGGTCAGCACCGGCATCGGAATGCGGATCACATCGCCAGCGGTTGCCGGGTTGAGCCCCAGGTCTGACTTCAGTATGGCCCGCTCGATATCGGGCGTAATCCCCTTATCAAACGCCACCACGCTTAAGGTCCGGGCGTCTTCGATATTGATGTTGGCCAACTGATTAAGCGGCGTCTCTGCGCCGTAATACTCGATCCGAATGCTGTCTAATAAGCTGGGGTGTGCCCGGCCAGTGCGGATTTTATTGAAGTTGTGAGAGAGCGCCTCGAGCGCCTTGCCCATCCGGTCTTCGGTATCCTGCTTGATGTCTTCTATCATTATCAATCCTGGGTGTTTTTCTCTTTGACCGCAGCGCACTGCGTTGCGCTATCAAGCCTGAATCAACGTACCTTCATCCCCGCCCCGGACAATACTGAGTAGTGCGCCCCGCTGCGCCATATCGAACACCCGCACCGGCATGTCGTGATCCCTCACCAAACAAATGGCGGTTGAATCCATGACACCCAGCTTCTTGTCTAGCACCTCGTCATAGGTCAGCTCGTCATATTTCACCGCATTGGGGTCTGTAACCGGGTCCGCGCTGTAGACACCATCGACCTTGGTCGCCTTCAACACCACATCCGCTTTGACTTCAATGCCACGCAAACAGGCCGAGGAATCGGTGGTGAAGAAAGGGTTACCAGTGCCCGCTGCAAAAATAACGACGTCGCCATTAGACAGCGATCGGATCGCTTTGCGCCGATCATAGTGCTCTACCACACCGCTCATCGGAATAGATGACATGGCTTGAGTCGCGATATTGGATCGCTCAAGGGCATCGCGAAGGGCCAGTGCATTCATAACGGTGGCCAACATACCCATGTGATCACCTGTGACGCGATCTAGCCCAGCCGCGTTCAAAGCCGCGCCGCGGAAAAGATTGCCGCCGCCGACTACCAATCCGACCTGAACGCCGATGCCCACCAGCTGCCCGATCTCGAGGGCCAGTTGGTCCAATACTTTGGGATCAATACCGAAGGCTTCCTGACCGGTTAGCGCCTCGCCGCTCAGCTTGAGCAGTATGCGCTTGTAGACCTTGTCCGCCGCCATCTGTCCCTATCTCCGCCTGCTCAATCCGTGTCGCCCCATGCTACCGGACGTGAAGTCTCTGTTGACACAGAAACCTTGGTGATTCTTGTCATCCCGAGTTGATATCACGCCGGGATCAATGCGAGAGGGCGGCGCCAGAATCAGTTTGCGAGCTGGGCAGCCACCTCGGAAGCGAAATCTACCTTCTCAACTTCGATACCTTCCCCTACCTCGAAGCGGGTGAAACCGAGTACTTCCGCACCGGCCTGCGAGACTAGCTTACCAACCGTCATGTCAGGGTCTTTAACGAAGGCCTGCTCAGTCAGGCTGTTCTCAGCAAGAAACTTGCGAATTCGACCGTCAATCATTTTCTCAACGATTTCCGGCGGCTTACCAGAGTCCTGAGCTTGTGCAGAATAGATCTCTCGCTCCTTGGCCACGAGGTCCTCGGGCATATCATCGGGTGAGATGACTTGGGGGTTGACGGCGGCCACATGCATGGCCACGTCGCGTGCCAGCTCTTCTGAGCCGCCCCTCAGGGCTACCAGTACAGCAATCCGATTATTGCCATGCACATAACCGCCAATGACGCCGCCATCCGCCACGTGGGTCGCTACGCGACGCACACTGATGTTCTCACCAATCTTTTGCACCAGCGCCTGACGGGCCTCTTCGGTATCGCCGTCCGCCAGTGCAGTCACGTCGTCAATACGTTGATCAAACGCCTTGCCCACGACGCTGTGAACGAAATTCAGGAAGTTCTCGTCTCGCGCGACGAAGTCGGTCTCGCTGTTAACCTCGACCATCGCAGCGAAGCTGCCATCTTCTGCGGTCTTGATCGCCACCACACCATCAGCCGCGGTCCTACCGGCTTTCTTCGCCGCTTTCATTCCGCTGGACTTGCGAAGTGCCTCAATCGCCGCGTCGATATCACCACCCGCCTCTGAGAGCGCTTTTTTACACTCCATCAAGCCCAATCCGGTCCTCTCGCGCAGTTCCTTAACCAATGCCGCAGACATGTTCTTTCCTCACGAAGCCGCCCGTTAAGGCGGCAAGATCATTGATGGTTCCGGGGTGACAAACCCCATAATCACAAACAGACTGGCGTGTCAGGAAGCAGGCTTCTCTGCTTCCTCGGCCGCATCCGCCTCTGTGGGGGCTTCCAGTTCCGCCTCTGCGGGAGTTCCCGGTTCAGCCTCTGCGCTGACCTCAGTGGCCACAGGCGCGGCCGCTTCAGTAGTTGTCTCCGTAGGCTCCGCCGTTTCGGCGGCCTCTGCGGCGGCGACAGGTTCTGCCTCCGCTTCGGTCACCTCAACAAACTCATCAGCGGATACCACTTCTCCCGCCGCCGCTTTACCCGCCAGCACCGCATCAGCCACGGCGGCGACGTATAGCTTGATTGCGCGGATCGCGTCGTCGTTTCCAGGGATCACATAATCGACGCCATCGGGATTGCTATTGGTATCGACGATGCCAATAACCGGGATGCCCAGTTTGTTGGCTTCGGTCACTGCAATACGCTCGTGATCTACGTCCACGACAAATAACACATCGGGCAGGCCCGACATTTCTTTAATTCCGCCGATGGACCGCTCAAGCTTTTCCTTCATCCGGGAGCGCATCAACGCTTCTTTCTTAGTCAGCTTGGCAAAGGTGCCATCACGTTCCTGCTCCTCAAGCTCACGAAGGCGCTTAATTGATGAGCGGATGGTCTTATAGTTCGTCAACATACCGCCCAGCCAGCGGTGGCTGACAAATGGCATACCGCAGCGACGCGCCTGCTCCTCAACGATCTTTCCGGCTGCGCGCTTGGTGCCGACAAACATCACCTGATTTTTGTTCTCGGACAGGCGCTTGACTGTATTCAGCGCGTCATTGAAGGCGGGCACGGTGTGCTCTAGATTGATGATGTGAATTTTATTGCGAGCCCCAAAAATGTACTGATCCATCTTGGGGTTCCAGAAACGGGTCTGGTGTCCGAAGTGCGCACCTGCCTGCAGCAAGTCACGCATGCTTACTTGCGTCATAGTCAAACTCTCTGTTTGGGTTAACCTTCCGCCCCGTCGTGCGACTCCAACCGGAAACCGGCACCCGGGTCCGCAACTGCGAGGGGGCGTGCTATTTGCCATTATTGGCGTGCCGGATCAAACCAGCGGCGCGCTTTATACCACAGGCGCCGAGACAGTAAAAGCGCGGTCCAAAGGAGCCTCCGAGTCGGTTACACTCTCGCCACCCTTGGATCCATTACCACCGGCAGCCGCTGATGAACACCATTACGCCCAAAACCCACACCGAAATTGATGCCATGCGCGAGGCGGGCCGTCTCGCCGCAGAGGTCCTTGAAATGATCGGACCTCAAGTCGAAGTGGGGATGACGACCGGTGAAATTGACCGAATTTGTCACGATCACATCGTGAATGTGCAAAAAGCGGTCCCTGCGCCGCTCAATTATAAAGGCTTCCCCAAATCGATCTGTACCTCAGTGAACGAGGTGATTTGCCATGGCATTCCCTCGGACAGCAAGAAATTGCGAAACGGCGACATCATTAACATCGACGTCACGGTGATCAAAGACGGCTGGCATGGTGATACCAGTATTATGGTGGGCGTCGGAGACGTCGCCCCTCATGCAGAGCGACTGATGCGTATCACTCAGGAATGCCTATATCAGGCGCTGGCGCTGGTCAAGCCTGGCGCCGCATTGGGCGATTTGGGCCATGTTATTCAGCAACATGCCGAATCCAACTACTACTCGGTTGTCAGAGAGTACTGCGGCCATGGTATCGGCCAAGTTTTCCATGAAGAACCGCAGGTGCTCCATTACGGCAAAGCCGGCACGGGCCTTAAACTGGAACCCGGCATGACCTTCACGGTGGAACCAATGATCAACGCGGGCAAGCGATATACCAAGTTAAATACGCGAGACGGCTGGACCGTGACCACGCGAGATGGCCGGCTTTCAGCCCAGTGGGAGCACACCATCGCTGTAACAGACACGGGTTGCGAGGTACTCACCCGGAGGCAGGATGAAATCCTCCCCTTCTGAGGCACTTCCAGAAGGGTCCATTCCCCCTTTTGACTCTTTCCTAGCGCAGGACACAAATCCTGCTCTGGCGGCCCGGAGTTTTCTGCAGACAGCGAGAGAGGCGCTGGCTGAAAGCTTTGCGCCTGGCAAGGCGATTGCGCCGTTCCTCCGACAAACCAGCGCCATGGTCGACGCTGTGCTCACCCGATTGTGGGTGGAATACATAGGGGAGAACGCGGCGCCGGCACTCATCGCGGTGGGTGGCTATGGCAGAGGCGAACTGTTCCCCCAATCTGATATCGACGTACTCATCCTCACTCGAGAGGCACCAGACGCCGACACCGCGAGCCAATTGGAACGTTTTGTCACCAGTCTCTGGGATACGGGACTCCAGATAGGACACAGCGTCAGAACACTGGCCGAGTGCGAAGAGTTGGCAAAGGAAGATTTGACCGTGGTGACGACGATGATGGAATCACGCCATCTCGAAGGCGACACCGGTTTGATAGAAGCGCTGGCAGAGGTTATCGCTCCCTCCGCCATGTGGCCGCCAAACGACTTTATCCGCGGCAAGCTGGGCGAACAACAAAATCGCCACGACCGCTACAGCAATACCGAATATGCGCTGGAACCCAACATTAAGAGCTCACCTGGCGGGCTGCGAGATCTGCAGGTCATTGAGTGGATTACGCTGCGATGCTTCAGGGCCGGGCTCAACGAGGTCAACGAGCCTGACTTTTTGAGCGCGGCCGAACGCGACCAGTTGCGCAATGGCAAGGAATTTCTAAGCCAAGTGCGCTTCGCGCTGCACAGCATGACAGGGCGTGCCGACGACAGACTGCTGTTTGACCATCAAAAAAAGCTCGCGGCGCTGTGGGGTATGGTCGATGGCGACACGCTGGCTGTCGAGCAGTTCATGCAGGTGTATTACCGCTGGATGAAAACCCTCAGCCAGCTTAACGAATTATTAATAGAGGTGTTTGAGCATCGACTGGCCGACGCCCCCGACTCCGATGTCCGCGTCATCGATGACGACTTCGAGGTGAGCGACAGCCGTATCAGGGCTCGACATGACAGCGTATTTCAGGACAACCCCAGCAATCTGTTACGGCTGTTCGTGCTCATCGGCAATGACCCGTTGGTAGACCGAATTGAGCCCAATACGCAACGCCTGCTGCGCCGGGATTCGCCCCTGATCGACGACGCCTTCCGGGCCTCTCAGACGAACCGCGACCTGTTTACGGACGTACTCGGTGTGCCCCACAACATGACCAAGCAGCTCAGGCGCATGTCACGCCACGGCGTGTTGGGTCGATATCTGCCCGCGTTTGGCAAGATCATTGGGCAGATGCAGTTTGATTTATTCCACGCCTACACCGTGGATGCACACACGACTGAGGTCATCGCCAACACCCGTCGCTTCATGCGCGCGGACTACACCGACCGGTTCCCGGTGTCGACCCGGATTGCGCGCCGCTTGAGGGACCCCAGACTGCTCTATATTGCCGCACTGTTTCACGATATCGGCAAAGGTCGGGGCGGCGATCACTCAGAGCTAGGGGCAGTGGATGCCGAGACGTTCTGTACCGATCACGGTTTATCGCACACCGACACCGAGTTGATTGTCTGGCTGGTGAAGAACCATTTATTGATGAGCCAGATCGCCCAACGTCGGGATATCTCCGACCCAGAGGAAATCCAGCGCTTCGCAGAGATTGTAGTGACTCAGGAACGCCTCGATTACCTGTATACGCTTACCGTCGCCGATATCGCCGGCACCAACCCGGAGCTCTGGAACGCATGGCGTTCATCGCTGATGCGTCAGCTGTACACCGAGACCCGCCGAGCCCTGAGCCGCGGGCTGGACAACCCTTTGGACCGGGAGCAGGTCATACGCGAAACCAAACGCATTGCCGCTGACGCGCTGGAGTACCGGGGCTTTCTCGAGGCCGAGCTGGAGGGGCTCTGGTCTCCGCGAGGCGAAGACTATTTTCTCCGGGAGCGCCCTGAGGACATTGCCTGGCATACCGAGGCCATTGCGGATCACAACCACGAGCGTGGCGCGTTGGTGCTGGTGCGGCAGGCCAGCGAGTCACCTATTGGCAATGCGACCCAGATTTTTGTGCACACGCTGGATGAGCCCACTACCTTCGCCTCGATCTGCGCGGCGCTTGAAACGCTGGACCTCACCATCCACGACGCCCGCATCTACAGTGACACCCACGGCAGCACCCTAGACACGTTCTTTGTATTAAAGAGTGACGGATCCTCTCTGGACAGCCATCCGGATACGTTTCAGGAGATCGAAGACAGGATTCGCCAACACCTCAGCGAATCCGAGCTGAAAACGGTGTCCCGACACACGCCCAGAACCGTCAAAGCCTTCACCATTCCGACCACCGTACAGTTCTCCCAGGACGCGACCAGTCACCTGACGACGCTTGAAATCATCACCGCCGACCGACCCGGATTACTGGCACGGTTGGGATCGGTGCTGTCTCGCCACGACGTATCTGTCCAGGGTGCAAAAATACAAACCTTGGGCGAGCGGGTGGAGGATATCTTTTTCCTAGCCAATGCAGATGGCGGACAGCTCCGAGAGGAGACCTTACTTGCCAAGCTTGAGAGCGAGCTCATCGAGGCGTTGAGCACAGATCAACAGAAAGGCAGCGCAATATCGGGGCTGAGTATTTGAATACCGGCTTAAATACCCTGCATCCCTACCCCTTTGAAAAGCTGGGGCAACTCTTTGAGGGCCTATCGCAACCCCATCGTCAGATCATTCCGCTCACCATTGGCGAACCTCAGCACGCACCGCCTAGTCGGGTGACCGAGTTACTGAGCGAGCATACCTCGCTGGTGGCGCAGTACCCCGCTACGGCGGGTCGACCTGAACTTCGCGCCGCGATCGGCGCATGGCTGGAGCGTCGCTTCCAACTGCCTTCAGTCGACGCTGACCGACACGTCTTACCCTTAAACGGTACGCGAGAAGGCCTGTTTGCAGTGGCACAAATGCTGGTGACCCACGGTAGAGCCGGGGCGGTGTTGTGCCCAAATCCCTTTTATCAGATCTACGAGGGCGCTGCGTTGCTGGCGGGCACCGAGCCCGTCTTGTTGAATTGCGAAGCCGGAAACGGGTTCCTGCCGAATTTCGATTCGGTGACCACCCAACAGTGGCAAGCCTGCCAGCTGTTGTTTATTTGCACGCCGGGGAACCCCTCCGGCGCAGTCATGTCCCGAGAGGCACTCCAGAGACTCATTGCATTGGCGCAAGAGCATGATTTTGTGATCGCCAGCGACGAGTGCTATAGCGAGATCTATCCAGATGAGGAGCTTCCGCCAGTAGGCTTGCTTGAAGCCGCCGCCGGCATGGGCAATACCGACTACCGGCATTGTCTGTGTTTCCACAGTCTCTCAAAGCGATCCAACCTACCGGGGCTGCGATCAGGTTTCGTTGCGGGAGATCCGCACTGGATTGAGCAATTCCGTCGGTACCGCACCTATCACGGCTGTGCCATGCCACCACATCACCAAATTGCCAGCGAGTGGGCGTGGAGCGACGAGCAGCATGTGCTCGACAATCGTGCGCGCTACCGCGAAAAATTTGCCGCTGTGACGCCCATTTTGACGCCGGTTCTCGCGACGCCCTGTCCCGATGCTGGCTTTTACCTGTGGCCCGAGACACCGATCGATGATGAAACCTTTGCCCAGCATCTACTAAAGCATGCCGGCGTCAAAGTGCTACCCGGTCGTTACCTCGCCCGGGACACCGCGGCCGGCAACCCAGGCGCGCACCGCGCTCGCTTGGCACTGGTGGCAGAACTAGCACAATGCGTTGAAGCCGCAGAGCGCATTGCGCACGCAGTCACATCAGGTTGGTGACATGAGTAGTCCGAGCAATCTGACTAAAGCGGAGCGCATCGCCTATGTCGACGAGAAGCTACAGTCGCTCTATCCGACGACACCCGTGCCACTGGATCACAAGGATCCCTATACCCTGCTGATCGCCGTATTGCTCAGCGCACAGTGCACTGATGAGCGGGTCAACCAAGTGACCCCGGGATTGTTTGCTAAGGCTGACTGCCCGGAGGACATGGTCACACTGAGCGTCGAAGAAATCCGGAGTATCATCCGCCCGTGCGGCCTCTCGCCTCAGAAATCCAAAGCGATCCATCGTTTGAGCGAGCTTTTGCTAGCGCATCACGATGGCGAAGTACCGGCTGACCTAGAGGCGCTGGAAAAACTGCCGGGGGTGGGCCATAAAACCGCGAGTGTGGTGATGGCACAGGCATTTGGACTGCCGACCTTCCCTGTGGACACGCATATCCACCGCCTCGCGCAACGATGGGGACTGACCCGGGGGCGGAACGTGGTCGAGACAGAGCGGGATCTGAAACGCGCTTTCCCCGAAGCGCGGTGGAACGCACTCCACCTGCAAATCATTTATTACGGCAGAGAATACTGCTCGGCGCGGGGCTGCGATGGCCGCGTCTGCGAGATCTGCCGCACCTGCTATCCCGCGCGAAAACATCCCAAACGTTGCAACAAGGCCTGACCGCCGCGGCGATGTGACTGCAATTCTGCTACTCTGCGCCACCTGACACGGGATGACGCGCGATCCGGTGTCGCGCCTCAGCCCGTAAACGATGAATCACTGCACAGGTCACGCTAATGAGTCAGCCAATACTCTTTGGTATTCCCAATTGCGACACAGTCCGCAAGGCGCGCAAGTGGCTCGATGATCAAGGCCAGGCGCATGAGTTCATCGATCTGAGGGCCGACACGCCGTCCACGCAAAAGATCACCGAGTGGCTCGCAGTGGTTGGCCCAGATCGACTGATCAATCGGCGCAGCACCACCTTCAAACAGTTATCCCAAGGTGACAAAGCCGCATTGGAAGACGATGGCGCGGTGAGCGTGTTGCAGGCTCAACCCACCTTGATCAAGCGCCCGGTACTGGAATGGAACAGCACGGTGTCAGTGGGCTTCAAGGCAGAAGAGTATGCACAACTATTTGATATCTGAGGAACACCTCTCATGAGTTCGCTTCACGGTTTTGGTTTAGGCATTGTGTCGGAGAATGCTCAAGGCGCCGTGCTGGATACCTTCTATCCACAGCCGGTCGCGAAGGTCAGCACCGAACTTTCTAGCGTGCTGTCGGGCGTGTCGGGAAAACTGGACGCCGCACAGCTCGAGGCGTTATCCAAGGCACTCACAGCAGCGGGCGACAGCGCCGGGGCCGGACTCGCGATGCAACTGGCCGCCGCGGAAGGCAAAGTAGTGGCGACATCGCTGGCCGAGGACGCACCGCCACGCTCAGTGGAGGAGGCCTACCTCAAACTCCATCTTATCTCCCATCGATGGGTGAAGCCCCACGAGACCGATCTCACCGGATTATTCGGTTTGCTGCCCAACGTGGCGTGGACCGACCAGGGGCCGGTCGACCTTGAAGAGCTTCCGCAACGCCAGTTGGAGGCGCGCCTCAAAGGCTCAGTCCTCGAGGTGTCGAGCGTCGATAAATTTCCAAAGATGACCAACTATGTGGTTCCTGCGGGTGTCCGCATCGCGCACACGGCTAGGGTCCGCCTTGGGGCCTATCTGGGTGAAGGCACCACCGTCATGCATGAAGGCTTCATCAACTTCAACGCCGGTACTGAGGGCCCAGGAATGATCGAAGGCCGCATCTCAGCGGGGGTCTGGGTGGGGGAAGGTTCAGACCTGGGAGGTGGCTGCTCCACAATGGGCACACTATCGGGCGGCGGGGATATCGTCATTTCCGTGGGCAAGGGGTGCTTGATCGGGGCGAATGCAGGCTTGGGCATCCCACTGGGGGATCGCTGCACGATTGAAGCAGGTTTGTTTGTGACCGCTGGCACCAAGATCAGTGTGCTGGACGAGGGCGGTGACATCATCGAGACCGTCTCCGCCAGAACCTTGGCGGGGCGGCCAGATCTTTTATTTAGGCGGCATTCGAGCACCGGTACCGTACAGTGCCTGACTAACAAAAGCGCGATCGAGCTAAACGAGATGCTGCATGCCAACAACTGATGCTCAGGAGCCCACGCTCGCTCTGACCCGCGACTTGATCACCTGCGCCTCGGTGACCCCCAAAGACGCAGGCTGCCAATCCCTAATGATGACGCGTTTGCAGCAGGCAGGTTTCTCGGTCGAACCCATGCGCTTCGGTGAGGTCGATAATTTCTGGGCAACGCGCGGCGCATCGGGCCCGCTGTTGGTATTTGCCGGGCACACAGACGTGGTGCCCCCCGGAGATACTGAGCAATGGGAGTCTGATCCCTTCGTTGCCACCGAGGCGGGTACTGATCTTGTGGGTCGTGGTACTGCCGACATGAAGGCCAGCCTCGCAGCGATGGTAGTGGCCTGTGAAAATTTTGTCAGCGCGTATCCCGATCATGTCGGTCGCATTGGCTTTCTGATCACTTCGGATGAAGAGGGGCCCGCCAAAGACGGCACTATTCGTGTCATGGAGGCGCTTAAGGCTCGCGGCGAGCAGATCGACTGGTGCGTGGTGGGCGAGCCCTCCAGCACTCGCGAACTCGGCGATTTGGTAAAAAACGGGCGCCGAGGCTCACTAAATGCGCGGTTAGTGATTCACGGCAAGCAAGGCCACATCGCCTACCCACACCTCGCTGATAATCCGATTCACCGGGCGATGCCGACACTCAATGCATTGGTCGCGGAGCCGTGGGATCAGGGCAATGACTTTTTTGACCCCACTTCGCTGCAGATCTCAACGATCCGGGCTGGCCAGGGCGTTACCAACGTCATTCCGGGCAGTGTCGAGGTGCTTTTCAACGTGCGGTTCAGTACCGAAGTCACAGCCGACGAGATTCGTGAGCGCTGCGAGGCGATTCTGGACCAGGGTGGCCTGACTTATGACATCGAGTGGTCGCTGAGTGGCGAGCCGTTCTTGACCGAACCTGGAGCGCTGCTCAATGCGGTTACGGGGAGTATTGAGGCGACAACCGGCCGCGTGCCCGAAGTCTCCACCGGAGGTGGCACCTCAGATGGGAGATTTATTGCGCCCAGCGGCGCGCAGGTCGTCGAAGTGGGCCACGTCAATGAGACCATTCATCAAATTAACGAGCGTGTGAAACTGGCGGACATCCCGCGGCTGACAAAAATCTACGAGGGCATTCTGGAACGCCTACTGATCGACTGATTCAACCGTCAGTTGCGCTAGAGACAGCCCAACTGCTGCCCAGCGCTCTGTCTCCCTCGCAATCCATTCATCCGCAAAAGCTGCCAAGGCGTGGACCATGGGCGAACTGTGCTCGGCGGAATCCACCCTCAGCAGGGTCAGCCCCGCACCGATAGCGCCGTCCAGCGCCGCCTCGGCACCACGCAACACCGTGATGAGACCCTCGATCGCATGCCGGGTCTCTACCAGCACCTCGTCCAGAGGGCGCGGCGAATCTCCAGCCCACTCAGCAATCGCACAGGAGATGGCAGGCAGCGCCAGAAAAATATGTTCAATCGGACCTCGCTGCCGGATCAGGTCTAACAAATAGCCCTGACCAATCGGTGACGCCAGCGCCAGATCATGCCATTCAGCCTGATCTAGCCTATTGCTGAGGGCTGACCTCATCGCCGCCGCCTCGGCAAGCTGGCCACAGAAGATAGGACGAGGGTGCGACGCGGCGGCCTGCACGACCGAGGCCGGCATGAACTCGACGCCAACCCAAAAACGACTCGCAGTCACCCTTCTCTCCTATTTCTCTTCACAATCGGCCCTTCATCAGGAGCGCTACAGCCGCCGGGTGAACACATCAAAGCGCACTGACTTACCTTTCAGCGTATGCGCAGGACGAATGTGTCCCAGTATTGGAGCACGTAAGGGCCGTTTAACCACGATCCTCTCTACGGGCTGATCCCACGCCCACTGCCACAGGGACTCGCCGTCATCGACCTGCTCAGCCAGATGCCGAAGCATGACGGCCTCCTTTTTCACCGCCGCAGCTTTTTTCCGCTCGGGGAACATCGGGTCGAGATAGATCACTGTACCCGCGGGTGCATGCATCGTTTTGCTATCCCCTGCCAGTACAGTCATTCGTTCCGCCGCTTCCCTAACCTGGTCTACGCCGCTCACTGCAGCGGCTTGCAAGGCTTGGTCAAGCAACCACGCCAATACTGGCACCCGCTCACAGAGAGTGACCTCACACCCCAAATCGGCCAGGACAAAAGCATCGCGCCCCAACCCTCCCGTGGCATCCCATATCAGCGGCTCTCGACCTGCTTTTAGTCCCACGGCCCGGCCCAGCATCTCGTTATGTCCCCCTTTTCGACGATGTTGCATGGCGGCGGAATCAAACTGCACGGCGACCTTGACCCCCTCCAGTTCGAGCCAGGCGCTGGTCTCACCCACGACCAAAATCAGTCCGACTGCATCTCGATAATTGCCGTATTCGAGCGCGAGCTGTTTGGCGGCCTCGCGGGCCCGCGCCGGTGACTCCCCTTGAACGGACACCACTATGGGTGCTGCCGAGACGGAGGCTTGGTGGATTGGGTTTATTTGCATTGCATCAGGGGCCGTGATTGACTGCCGGCGTCGAGTGAACAGCCATTATATGAAGCTATTTAAGCCAGAGTTAGCGTGCGCGCTCCTCATTGTCCTGCTGACCTTGGGGTCCGGTTGCGCTGAGCTGGGGCGATACGACATTACCGTCAATAATGTCACAGTCTACGAGCCGGCAGCGCCCTACACAGTGAGTGGCATCGAAGACCCCGCTCTTGCTGCGTGTCTGACACAAAGCCTTCTGGATATCGACGCCCGGGCGGCCACGGATCTCGCGGCACTGAACTGTAGCGATGCTGGCATTCAATCACTGACCGGACTGGAACAATTTACGCAGATCCAATCAATGAAACTCAGCAGCAATAACATCCGCAATTTGTTGATCATTGAGAGACTCACCGCGCTGCGCCAGTTATGGCTTGATGACAATGACGTCGTCGATCCGATACCGGTATTGCGTATGACAGCCCTGAAAGAACTCAATTTGGCGGGTAATCTGCGCCTGCAATGTCCGGACCCGTCAGATGTGCCTCGCCACCTGTCCCTGAACCTGCCTGATCACTGTACGAGATCATGACTTACTGGCTTTACCGCGCCATCGCTCTGCTACCGCTACCCATCAAGTATGGCTTGTCCACCACCGCCGCTTTTCTGTTGCGACGCGTATTTCGCTATCGGGCCGATGTGATCAATACCAATTTGCGTACTGCCTTTCCTGAACGCGACGCCGAGTGGCGCCGTGACACGGCCGCACGTTTTTATCGCCAGTTCACTGATGTCGCGATGGAAATCGTCCACGCCTCGCGGATGAATCTTGGTGATTTCAAACGTCGCGTCACGGTTGAAGGGCTCGATGAACTGGATCGACTGACGGAAAATCGCACCCACTCAGTCATTGTTCTCACCATCCATCTTGGAAACTGGGAGTGGATGATGCATGCGGCCAATGCCCACAGCGATATACCCATTGACCCGGTATACCGACGTTTACACAACGCGGGCTCCGATCGCTTTGCTTATGAAGTGCGCAGCCGCTTTGGTGGCGAACCGATCCTGATGGAGAAAGTCGCGCGTAATGTGCTGAAGCACCGTCGGCGCTTTCGCGC
>QOPK01000043.1 GCA_003331685.1 Halieaceae bacterium
TAGGACCAGCCGCGACACTCCATACTGGAGCTGCCAACATCGATGGACTCCGCCGGTACCGTGGTGTCACAGCCGTGCGACTCCGCCCAGACTCTAGTGATCGCCGAGGCGCTGGAATAATAATAAACGTCGCCATCTGAGGTGGTGGTGAAACTTTCTTGCTCCCAGTCACCCGGGGGAACTGTCCTGTCCCGCGAGCCCGTAATTGAAATGACGGGCATACCGCCCTCGGAGATCGGTGGATCCAGATAGCCCCGATGGGGCAACCCCAAAATGGGAGCTACCGCCGTGAAGACTTCTGCGCTCTGCGCATCCCGGCCCAGATCCCAGACAAACATACCGCCGTTCGAGCCGCCCACGGCGTAAACGCGTTCAGAGTCAATGCAGACATTGGCGGACACCTCTTGAACCAGCGCCGCTGAAAATGCCACATCATCGACAGAGCATTGCGTCCAGGAACAACCGTTCTCAGCGATTCCTTCGCAGGACGGATAAGTGTAGTTCGCGGTCATGTCGTCATCACAAATCGCGTCAGTGTCATTACTGACTGCTGCATTGAGGCCATCCCCGTCGAGACCCGTTGTTGACCCCTGAAAAGACCAGGACGAAAACCGATTGCCCGGTTCTTCTCGACCCAGTCCCAGCGGCGCCACTAACACATAGCCTCGTTGGTCCGACTCTGATTGCACTGTTGCATTGTCCAGAAACTCACTTTCATCACCGCCCCAACCGTGGAACAACGCGATGAGCGGATAAGCCTGATCGGTGCTGTAGCCGGCCGGTAGTCGAACCCGGAATTGGCGCGCGATGCCCTCCTGCTCGAGGGTGTAATCTCCCGAGCTCCAGCTGGTAGACGGGCAAACTGCTCCCGTATCGGATCCGCCCACCTCAGCAATGTCAGTGATTTCGAAGCCTTGGGTTGCGGTATCAAAATCCATCACCACATCCCACTGCCGACCCTCAACGGTGAGGCCTTTCAGCGTGAAAGAGGCGTGATCAAATGACACCTCTGATACCGTCGATGTATCGACTTCCGAGCCGTCTCGGATGTAAGAGGACAGGAACCGGTCGACCTTCACGGTCGCGTTTTGTGTCGCAACGCCGCCATCGTTAGAGATTGCCCGAGCTGTAAAGACATACTCCCCTGGAGCAAGCCCCTTATAGTTGTATGCCATGGAAAAACCTGAGGTATCCGCATCAGGAAAATCGGGGTAGACCTTCGCCACATCACCTCGAGCGCCGCCCATGGGCACGCCAAACGCATAGTTACCATCGACATCGATCTCTATGGCAGCAATACCTGACTCTGCGACGGCCCAGCCGCGCAAATTGGTAATGCCCGTGTAGACGCCTTCAGCATTCGGCTCTTCTAAATTAACGATCACCGTCTCTGAGAAGACGACGGTGGAAAAGAGCGTGAGCAACCCTGCACATGCGCTTGTGTGGATGAATTTTGGCATCTGGAACCCGTAAACGTAGATAGTCAGCAGAGTACTGGCGGCGAATCACATCGTAAAGCGACCTGTCAGCATCGTAAGACAATGCAACATGGTGCAAACTGATGTGGGGTGGCTCTCCCATGACGCGCCCTAGCAAGGCATTTGTAAGAGGACCGACAGTGGCAGCGGAAGTCATCGATGTTCACGCCCACGTGGTGTTCGAGGCGTTAAACAACACCGCGGGTAACTATGGGCCTGAAGCCGGTGTTGACCAGACGGGCGCACCGTTTTTCCGCATCGGTAGCTACACGATGAAACCGATTTCCTATCAGGGCACAGTCTTTACAGATCTGGATCTGCGGATTGCGCATCTCGATCGACTCGGCATCAATATTCAGGTGCTCTCCCCCAATCCCCTCACTTTCTTTCATGGCATTGAGACCGACATCGCCACTGACTTTTGCCTCCGACACAACCAACTGATGGCGGACACCGTCGCTGTAGCCCCCGATAGACTGGTCGGTCTGGCCGCTCTGCCCATGCAAGAACTCTCTGCTGCGTGCGAGGAACTGGAGCGCGCGGTCGGCACATTAGGGCTCAGGGGCGCCATGATCGGGACGGACATCCCACAAGGATTTGCCTGCCGGTCGTTAGACCCGTTCTATCAAAAACTCACTGACCTTGATGTCCCACTGTTTATTCATGCGAGCTCCACCGACGGCGCAGGCGGATTGAAAGATGACCGGCTCAACCTGCACAACTTCTCGCTCAGTCTGGGTTACGCGCAGGAAGAAACGCTGGCGGTCGCGCAGCTACTCCTGGGTGGCGTGCTTGACCGACACCCGGCACTCGACATCTGCATCTCGCATGGTGGCGGCACAGCAGCATTCCTTGCGGAAAAAATTGATCAACTTGCCCAGGTAGATCCCACGGCTTCAGAAGGCGTTAAACAAAATGGATTTGGACATGAACTGCAAAAGTTGTGGTTTGATACACATGTGAAAGGCGAGGTGGCGGCAAAGGCACTTCGGCACTACGCCCACGCTGATAAGTTGGTGTTGGGTACCAACTTGGGAGGGTTCGACACACCCGAGGCACTGAGCGCAGACGCCGAGCGCCTCTCCCAGAACGCTAAACGCTTACTGAGGTTGCCGTGATAGTACTTAATAATATTGCTCTGTTTAACGGCCACGCTGATCACTTCTGTGGCGATGCCTGCGTGGTGTTTGCCGACGGTCACATCGTGTACGCGGGCCCCCGGGACGGCAGCCCAACGCTCGACGGTGACGCACAAGTCATCGATGGCCGCGGTCACTTCGTCATGCCCGGCATGGTGGAGTCCCACGCCCACCTCTCCTACACCGACAATGGTCCGCTGGAGCTCGACAAATCTCCTGTTGAGGAGGTCATGATTAAAACGATCCGCAATGCGAGGGTTATGTTGGGCTCCGGGTTTACCTCGGCGATCAGCTTTGGCTCGGTCCACAGAGTCGACGCATTCCTCAAGCGCGGTATCGAGTGTGGTGACGTCTTGGGGCCACGACTATTGGCCGGCGGGCGCGACATTGGCTCAACAGGCAGTAATGCAGACCTGCATCCCGACTACGCGCAATTGAAAATCGACGGGCTGGGCATGATTACCGACGGCCCGTGGGAAGTCCGTAAAGCCGTCCGCACACTGTCAAAAAACGGTGTCGATGTGGTCAAAGTGATGATCGACGGAGAATTAATCTCCTCGGGCGGAGGGATCAAACCCGGTGTGCTGGGCTTCACGGATGAGGAGCTGGAGGTGCTCGTTGCCGAGGCGCATCACCGGGGCATGCGGGTCGCCTGCCACGCGCGATCTGCGGCGGCGGTAAAGCAAGCGGTAAAAGCTGGCGTCAACTTCATTGGCCATGCGAACTATCTGGATGACGAGGCCTTGGCACTACTCGAGGCGAATCGAGATCGCGTATTCGTCGGTCCCGCGGTCGCCTGGGAGATTACTTTTCTTGAGCATTATCAGAGCTTTGGGTTTGAGACGGGCAGCCCAGAGCACGAGGGCTACGCCGCTGAGCTAGAAGCCACACAGACCTCAGTTAAGCGTATGCGAGAAGCGGGTATCAGAGTGCTGGTGGGCGGAGACTACGGGCTGAACATCACGCCACATGGCACCTATGCCAAAGAACTCCAGTACTTCACTGACTACTTCGGTTTTTCTCCCGGAGAGGCGCTACAAGCCGCCACCAAACACGGCGGCGAGGCCTTCATGCCTGACAGCAGTCTCGGCACGCTGGAGGCAGGAAAAATCGCAGACATGGTGATCGTTAAAGGGAATCCCCTTGAGCAGATCAGTGTGCTGCAAGATGCCGATAACATCACAGCGGTGATCAAAGACGGCAAGATCTACGCGGGTTTACTCGACAGCCGGTCACCTCACCACAAGCGTCCTGAAGAATTGAACCACGTCTTGGGAGCATCACCATGCAACTAGCTGACAAAGTGGCAGTGATCACGGGCGCTGCGCGTGGCTTGGGCAGAGCTTACGCAGAGGCACTGGCCGCAGAAGGTGCGGCCATCGTGGCCGCCGACCTCAACGATTGCGGTGAGACGGTCGCAGCTGTGGAATCAGCGGGCGGACGAGCACTCTCCACCATCGTCGACGTATCGGACGCTGCTAGTTGCAAAGCCATGACGTCACTCGCCATGGACGCCTTTGGCCGGGTCGATGTGCTGATCAATAACGCCGCGCTCTATGCAGGGCTCAAAGGCGCGCGCTTCGAGCATCTTGATGAAGCACAATGGGATCGGGTGATGCAGGTCAATATCAAAGGCACCTGGCTTACCAGCCGTGCCGTCGTTGATCATATGCGCGCCAGCGGCGGCGGCTCGATCATTAATATCGCATCGCTTGCTGCAGTATTCGGCCTGCCCTACGGCTTAGATTATGTCGCTTCCAAAGCAGCCGTCATTGGTATGACCCGCGGCATGGCGCGCGAACTGGGGCGAGACCACATCCGCGTAAACGCTGTGGCCCCCTCTGCGGTCATGACCGAGGGCACCGAAGAGTTCTTTGGCGAAAAGTTCGAGAAAGCGAAGGCCGTAATTGCCTCTAACCAACTGATTCCGCGTAATCTCGAAACCGAGGACCTCAGTGGCACCATTGTGTATCTGGCGTCAGATGCGAGTCGCTTTGTCACAGGGCAGACCCACATGGTTGATGGCGGGTCCTGGTTCCTCTAGACCACCTCGATCAGCACAAATTGTGACTGCCACGCTAGCTGACCTATCAGCAAGGCTGCTGCCATGCGGCCGCCGCGCTCACGGGCAGAGTCAATCAGCTCTGATCCTCTGAATCTGGCTCACTGAGCCCAAAATCCAGACGCATTTGATCGGTGTGGGGTTTGGGTCGCCTCACCCGCACCTTTTTGGGGCTTGCCGGCAACCACGAATACTCGACTCCCGGCTTCAGCTGCTGTTTTTGCATTTTCTGCCGCAGCTCCGATGGTGAAAACGGCGTCAATGCGCCCCACTCCACTGAACGCGTGCCAACGGCGGCTTGGGCAGCGCTCCCCTGCTGTTTTTGCGCGCGAAACAGCCTTGAACGGCAGGTCGCCCCGCAGGTTTTTTGGTCGGGGCGCCCCTGAAATACCTTCCCACAACCCTGGCAGGTGATTTTCACCTTACTGGCAGGCGTCCGACGGTTATTGTGATGCGCCACTCGGCAAGCGACGCTGCAGAACTTGCGGAGCGCCTGTTTGCGGCAACCATGGCGCTGACAGATCTGAGACATATTCTATGACATTCCGCACAAACAAAACTCAATAAAACGTTTGTTTTATATATGAATCAATTACTTACATATTATTAATACGTTTTATTAATGCTTTTAAAGTATCACAAAATACATCTCGTATGAGGTTATTACCACAGTAAGGTGCTAGTGAAACATGCAGCACAATGATGCGACGGCCACGTACACCGATCATCCATTAGCCGTGAATCGGGACACCCGACTCCCCGCGTTGAGGATTGGTATTGTTTACGTTGAGCCGCGATACACAGAGACATAGAGTGCGCGCGTGAAAGGAAGCCATTAGCACCAGACAAGAGGTCAAGGTGGATCTGAAATCAAATATTTTGTGGGCTCTCGCCTCTGTCGCGTTGCTGGCCTCAGCACTCCTCGTTGATCAAGGGCCAGTGAAGCCGCTCGTAGCTGAATACGCTGAGTCAGCTGAAGAATCAGCGGGCTGATCAGCCTCGGACCCATTTCCCGGCGCTTTCTGTTGCTTCCCCCTCCAATTACCCCCGCAAATATCGGGTCGGACCGAGCGAACTAGACGGCCATTGCAAGTCGGGGGTCGACACGACAGCATCACGAGTTAATCTACTATTTGATCCACTAGGAGCCGCGCAGTGGCCCACGTCAAATTCTTCTACGACCTCTCGTCACCCTGGACGTATCTCGCCTTCAACAACATTCAGCCCATACTCGCTGAAACCGGCGCGGACATCACCTGGCGACCTTTTCTGGTCGGCGGTGTCTTCAACGCAGTGAACCCGAGCGTCTACCAAGCGCGGGCAGAGCCCATGGACCCCAAGATTGTTCATAATTATCGCTGGTTACACGAGTGGGCGCGGGTTGCGGGCATGCCGCTCGTGTTCCCAACAGCGCATCACCCGGTGAAGTCAGTGTTGGCGATGCGTGCATGCTGCGTGCTGGAGCAGCACCAGCCCACGCTGCAACGGTTCTCCAAAACGGCTTTCGATGCCTACTTTGCCCGGGGTGAAAACATTGACGACCCCGATGTCATCCGGGCGATCGCAGAAGAATGTGATCTCGATGGTGCGTCATTGATCAGCGGCACCACGGAGCAATCCATAAAAGATCAGTTGCGGTCCAATACAGAGGAAGCGATCGCTCGCGGAGCTTATGGTTCTCCGACGATGTATGTGGGTGATTCGCAGTACTTTGGCAACGATCAATTGCCGCTCGTACGGGCTGCGCTGTTGTCAGAAGGGAGCTGACTTGCAGCGAAAGCCCTGCGTCAAGCCAGCGCATGCTCGGCGCGAAAAACCAACCAAGTAGCGCAATTGAGACTGCGCATCTCAGCCGTCAGCGATACCCCTCCGGGTGACCAGATAAGTCGCAAAGCTACCCAACCAATGACTCCCCGCATAGTGCTCAGGATTGACGCCTTCAAGACCGGCGATTCGATGGGTATCAGCGGTCGCCCTGATCACACCAATTCGTGGATCCTCGTTGGGTAAGGCACTCGCGATACCTTCCAACATCCACGCGCGACTCAGGTTCAACCCATCGAGGTGCACAAGATGGGGATCCGAGCGGTCGCTGACGGTCGCGGCTGGCAGCCAATCACCCGTTTCAGGAATCGCCAAAAACCCCGTCAGCCAGCTTGAAAACGCGCTCGGCGACAAGACGCGGCGCAGAAGGTCAGCCTCAGCGAGACAAGGCGAAAGGAAGTCAGCGCCCGAGGGTTCATAGTGAATGGGGCATCCTGTATCGGCGCCGTAAAGTGTTTGTGCGCGCTCTACGATCAACCCCTCTGTCACCTCATCCCCGGTAGCGCGCGCCCAATCGAGGGCTAATCCCAGCGCAAAAGCGGTTTGCGAATGGGTGCCGCTGCGCACAGGATAGGTCAGGTCGGGCAACCAGGACACCAATCGGTCGACCATCGCCGCCTCCAGTGGCGCGATGTTCGCGCGCCACTCTCTGGCCTCATTGTCGTCCCATTCTTCGAGCTCAGTCACTAGCTGTAAAAGCCATGCAATGCCGTAGGGTCGCTCGAAAGACCTTCGGCCTTTAGCCGATACGTAAGCGGTCTCGGCCAACAGGTGCTCTCGCGTCAAACTTTGCGCGAGCGCTTTTCGTGCGGGCTGCACGTACTCGCTCTGCGGGTACTGCCTTGCCAATCTCGCTAATAGCCAATGTCCATGCACCGAGCTATGCCAATCGAGGCAGCCGTAGAAAGCCGGCGTTAATTCCCGCGGAGGCGCCACATCGGCATCGTTCTGCATGCTATGTGAAATATGATTGGGGTATTCCTGATGCACGCAGGCCAGTGCAAGGGTTGCGAAGCGGTCAGGAGCGGCACTGCCGGCAGACGACGACCCCGCAAACGTGAGCGCTGAAAAAACGATAACGAGCATCGCGAGATCGAGGCGCATAATAAACGCTCCTATGGTTTTAATACCCGACACCAAGAGATCCGTGCACAGCCTGAGACAACCCGCACAGCACGCGGAAAGGGCAACCGGCGTGAAACGCTATCAAACTTGCTGTGGCTGTCAACGGGGCAAGTGCCCCGCTCTCTCAAGGCTTTGCTCATAATCTGACTGGTTTGCGTTCAGGTTAACAGCACCGTATTCATTGGTCAGTGAGTCTGGATGTTACTGCACCGCGTAAGGTGCTTATGCCGAAAAATAACTCAATACGCCGAGGCGGCCTGGCCCGCGGTTTACGCTTATCGCTGGCGGGTACGCGGGCGGGTGGCGCTTTTGCCATCCATGGCGCGCTAAAAAAAATACGCGGCGACGCGCGCGACGACGACACCCTGCTCGATCGCGAGGCCCGCCGATTCGCAAGGCAGTTGGGCGAGCTGAAAGGCTCATACGTCAAGATTGGGCAACTCCTCGCGCTACTGGGTGAGCACTTCTTGCCAGCGCCACTCACCAAAGCGCTCCATGAGCTAGAAGCACAAACCCAGCCCGTAGCCTGGACGGAGATGCAATCCGTTTTTCTCTTAGGTCTGGGCGCTCAGTATTCCCAACTAGAAATAGAACCTGAAGCATTAGCAGCCGCCTCCCTCGCACAAGTCCACCGGGCACAGATCACCTTGACCGGCGAGCAAGTCGTCGTGAAAGGGCAGTATCCCGACCTCGTCGCGCTGCTTGATGATGACTTTAACGCCGTTGTCAAAATGTTGCGGCTGGCAAGGTGGATACCTGGAAGCCGGGACTTCGACAGCTGGCTCAGCACACTCCACAAGCAGCTGTTAGCGGAAGTTGATTACCCGAGAGAACAGCGAATGGCGCAGACGATGGCTACTGCGCTGGCCGAGCATTCGCAGTTGCAACGCTCTCCAGTGAGCATCCGGGTACCGCACTTCTGGCCAGAGCTCTGCTCTGTCGATGTCTTGACTATGGAGTATGTTGAAGGGCATCGCGCAGCCTCACCGGCAGTCGCAACATTACCTCAGCCAACGCGCAATGAGCTCGGCAAGGTGATACTGCAGCTCTTCTTTGCCGAGGTTTTTGATCTGGGCTTGGTGCAGACCGACCCCAACTTTGGCAATTACTTGATCAACGACGCGGGCACCGAGCTCACCCTGCTCGATTTTGGCTCTGTGTTTGAGCTTGATCACACCGTCCAGACAGCGCTCTGCAACACCATCTTAGCGGGCCTGAACAACGACGATGCGTGTCTCGAAAAAGCGCTGGTGCAACTGGGCTGCCTATCATCCGATGCAGGGGACAGCGCAAAGGAGACGTTCAAAGCCTTTATCGGCAATCTGCTCGAGCCGCTCCGTCCACCCGAGAAGTTGCCACCGGAGTTTCTCAATGCCGAGGGTGACTATTGTTGGGGACGCTCCGGGCTCATCAACCGGACCGGGCAGCAGGTGGCACGATCACTCACAAACCGAGAGTTCACCATTCCCTCCGGCGACTTTGCCATGGTGGCGCGGAAATTGACCGGGGTATTTACTTTCATCGCCGTGCTCGACGCCGAGTTCAATGGCCACGACATTGTTGCGCCCTACATCGCTAGAGCCACAGTGTGATGAGGGTCGGTGAGCGATGAGAGAAGACACGCACAAGACGCAAAGCACTGCGGCCAGCAGGAAGCAACGCGCGGTGCCAAAAGGTCGCGCTCAGCGCTTTGGCAAGTTCGCGCGCCTCGCCGGCGGCGTGGCCGGCAATATGCTAGCGCATGGCGCCGCGCAGTTGGCGACCGGCAAACGCCCTCGGATGAAGGATCTCCTGCTGACACCCAAGAATGCAATGAGACTTACGAAACAGCTGGCGGAGATGCGTGGCGCCGCGATGAAGCTGGGACAGATCCTTTCCATGGATACAGGTGATTTGCTGCCACAGGAGCTGGCCGACATCCTTGCGACTTTGCGCAATGCAGGCTACGCCATGCCGGACGCCCAATTGCAGGAGGTATTAATAGAAGGATTGGGCCCCCACTTTGAGAAAAAGCTGAAGGGGTTTGAGTCCCGACCATTCGCGGCAGCCTCTATCGGGCAGGTGCATCGATTATCGACGTGCGAGGGGCGTGCTGCTGTGCTCAAAGTCCAGTACCCAGGCGTCAAGGAAAGTATCGATTCCGATGTCGACAATCTCGCCTCTCTGCTGCGCGTATCCGGGCTACTGCCAAAGCACATGGATATGTCCCCCCTGCTGGCTGAAGCGAAGTCACAACTGCACGAAGAAGCTGATTATGAACAGGAGGCTCGGTACCTCAATGCATTTGTGCGCGCACTGGGTGACGACGAACGATTTCTGCTACCGAGAGTCATCCCATCCTTGAGCTCCTCGCGGATTCTGGGTATGACCTTTGTGCCCGGACAACCGATAGAGGATGTCGCCCACGCCGACGCTTCGGAGCGTAATCGCGTCGCAGCCCTTTTATTCGAGCTGTTCATGATTGAGCTCTTCGAATTGCGTCTCGTCCAGACCGATCCCAACTTCGCTAACTATCAATACAACGCAGAAACGGGGCAGGTAGTGCTGCTCGACTTCGGCGCGTCGCGGCGTTTTAAAGCGTCACTTGTTCGAGGCTATCGTGATCTGCTGGCGGGAGCCATCGCCGGCGACAGGCCATCAATGGTCAAAGCAGCTGAGTCGATCGGCTATCACTTGGGGCCCGATAACTCGGCCTACCGACAAACGCTGCTTGAGCTAGCAGACATCGCGTTGGTGCCGCTGATCGTCAACAAACCCTATGATTTCGGCCGCTCGCCCATTCCCCGGCAGCTTATGCAGCGGATCGAGCCACTTAGAAACAACAGTACCTTCTGGCAGGTGCCACCTATCGACGTCGCTTATATACACCGCAAAATCGGGGGCCTTTTTATGCTCGCAACACGATTAAATGCCACCATCAATGTGCACGAGCTACTCCTACCCTGGTTAGAACAACACGATACTGCTCCCTGACTTTCCGCTGAAGATAGATATCACTTCTACTGGCACAGCCGGCACCGTGCACCGCCGCGCGTTCCCGGGAAAACCCGGAGTGTGACTCCGCGTGAGGAGCGAATCAGTTGCTTGAGGGGAGAACCGAATCCGGTGCGGCAAACAGGAAATGGGCAATCACCAGCCCGGCGGGAATAATAGCGATGTTGTTCATATTCGGATTCAGCTATGTCCCGATCCAGGGAATGACATCCAGCGAGTGCTCCACCACAGGTATCGCCGCTGCGGCCACGGGGTAAGCCATGCGGCCCGTGCTAGCTTCACGCTATCCAGCTTTTGCATTGCTGAGCGCATCCCCAGATCTGCTCAACGGAGCGAACGAAACCAGTCTAACGCTGATCTACTTCCAACCGGCACGATCAAACACCATGAGCGCAGCAGCCTGATTGACTCCAAGCTCAGAGGTGTTGAGTGGGTCTTCGGCAAATTCACCCAAAGCCACTACCTTTGAGGTCGCAGCAATCCCGGGCACGGCAGGGTATTCATGGTTGCCATTTGCGAACAACAACTGCGCTTGGTCACTGGCGAGGTATTCTAAAAACCTGATCCCGTTTTCGGGATTAGGAGCCGTTTTAACCAAACCTGCGCCGCTAATATTGACATGAGTGCCATTGCCTGCCTGATCTGGGAACACAATGCCTACGGCCGCTGCCACTGCTTGGTCTTGAGGATCCTCAGACGCCGCCAGCCTCGCTAGATAGTAGGTGTTTGCAATGGCAATACCGCATTCACCGCTGGCAACAGCGCGAATCTGGCCCGTATCGTTGCTCTGCGGCGTCCGCGCAAAATTGGCCACCACGCCTGCAGCCCACTCCTCGGCCGCCGCCTCGCCGTTTCTGGCCACGATGCTCGCCATCAAAGAGATGTTGTAGATGTTGCTCGAGGATCGGATGCACACCTTGCCCTTATGGACAGGGCTTGCCAGATCCGCATAAGTAGCGAGCGGTTCGGGCATGCCAGCGGCGCGGTTATAGACAATCACGCGAGCGCGTTTAGAGAGCCCCATCCAAAGGCCTTCGGGATGTCGCATGTTGTCGGGCAAACGATCAGCAAGCACGGCAGAATTAACGGGTTGAAAGATACCTGCTTGCTCAGCCCGCCACAGACGTCCAGCGTCCACGGTAATCAACAGATCTGCAGGACTCGACACTCCCTCACTTTGGATTCGTGCTATTAGCTCATCAGCTCCCGCCTCAATCAAATTGACCTTAATGCCGGTGGCCTCAGTAAAGTTGTCGTAGAGTGCTTGGTCAGTGTCATAGTGACGAGACGAATATAAGTTGACCTCGTCCACCGAGGGGTCGTCAGTCTTGCTCTCGTCCACGCAGGATGTAAGCGTGACCAGCAAGACCGCGAAGACAGGAATTAAAAACGCCTTAGACATAGAAGTATTCACTCATCTGCTGAATCGTTAACAATAATGAGAATGATTATCTTAATTTACTTAGCAGGAGACGCAAAAACAGCACCAGACTGCGGCACCACCCGCACCACAGAACCCACTCCTATCGCGGTGCCCGCATCTTTTGGCCAGTTCACAATCACCGTCAATTCGCCTCCCGTTGCATCGAACGAAACGCGAGTAAGCCTTCCGAAACTCTGAATATCAGTGATCAGGATCCCGTTATTGTCAGGCTGCAGCTCTAGACGGTCAGCATCGACGACCAGCAACGCATCACCATTGCTCGCGCCTGGATCAACCAATGCGCACCGATCCCAATCCCCCAGTGGCGTCAGAATTCGATCCGCATAAATTGTGCCTTCGAATACTTGAGGCTCACCGAATAACTCCGCGGCGAATCGTGACGTAGGCCTGTCGTACAGTGCCTGCGGTGTGCCGCACTCCACAATCAAACCCTGATCAAGCACTGCGACATTGTCAGCCATCATCAATACCTCAGCTGGATCGTGAGTGACGAACAGCCCCACAGTGCCTGTATCGCGAATGATGCGTCTGGCATCCTCTCGCAGGGCCCTTCTGAGGGGCGCATCTAGATTTGCATATGGCTCATCAAACAACAGGACTCTAGGTTCTGGCGCCATAGCTCGAGCCAGCGCAACGCGCTGACGTTGCCCCCCGGACAGGCTGTCTGGATTCCGCTCAGCAAAATCAGCCAACCCCACCCGCTTCAACCATTCTATCGCCAGTTTCCGCGCCCCTCTCTTCGGGAGCCCAAAGGCGACATTGTCAGCAACGCTCATATGCGGAAATAAAGCCCCTTCCTGGAATACCATTCCTATGGGCCTCTCCTCAGGCGACAACATCTTCGTTTGGCTTGCCAAGACCGCGCCGTCAAGAAGGATGCGCCCGTTCTGAACCCTCAGTAAGCCCGCCAATAGCCTCAATAAAGTTGTTTTGCCGCAGCCAGAGTGCCCAATCAAGCAGGTCACCTCTCCTCCGAAACTCTGTAGAGAGACATTGTTGAGTACCTGATGCGGACCAAAATGATGCGATACTTCTTCAATTACCAGCACTTGAATACACTAGCCGTTGTTAATACGCCCGCAGCAGTCTATGCATACTGTATCGCAACATTCCAGAGTTCTATTTCTGTTGCCCGCCTGGTTGATGGCCCTTGCGATATCAATTCCCGTCGTCGCCACCCTGTTGGCTGTTGCCGAACCACAAGGGCCGGCCTGGGAACATTTGCAAGAAACCGTACTCCATGAGTATGTGCTGAACTCGCTCGCCCTGATGGCGCTGACAGGTGCGATATCGCTAGTCCTTGGCGTCGGCACTGGATGGCTGATTGGCGCCTGTGCGTTTAGAGGTCGGGAGACGCTAAGCTGGTTGTTGATGCTCCCGTTGGCTGCGCCAGCGTACATCGTGGCCTACGTCTACACTGACCTGCTCGAGGTATCTGGACCTGTACTGACTGCCCTTCGCTCTCTATTGTCCCTCGATGTGGGGGAACTGCCTTTGCCATCTATCCGCACTCTGCCCGGGGCCGCCATATTGCTATCGCTGGTGCTGTATCCCTACATTTACCTACTTAGCCGCAATAGTTTCGCAGGTAGATCTGGCGCCCAGTTTGATGCTGCTCGAGTACTGGGCCACGGGCCGTACAGCGCTTTCTTCCGCATCGCTCTGCCCGCCAGCCGCCCAGCTATTTTAGGAGGCCTCGCATTGGTTTTGATGGAGACCCTCGCCGACTTCGGGGTGGTGAGCTATTTT
>QOPK01000044.1 GCA_003331685.1 Halieaceae bacterium
GGACAACGATATCTATGGCCACATTAATAATGTTGCCTACTACGCTTACTTTGATTCGGTGGTGAATCGCTTCCTCATTGAGGAGGGTGGTCTGCGCCCCGGCATCGACACTGTTGTGGGCTATGTTGTGCACTCTAGCGCTGACTATTTTTCCCCTGCCAGTTATCCCGCGACGCTAACCCTGGGGCTCAAAGTCCTCCGCATTGGCGAGAAGTCGATACGCTGGGAGGTTGGTGTGTTTGCATCAGATGCGGAGCAAAGTTGCGTTACCGGCACGTTCACCCACGCCTTTGTCGATCGGGAGTCGGGCCGTTCAGCATCCGTTCCAGAGAGAATTCGACGCGCAATCGAGTCACTGCCTGCGACCAACTAAATCATAATCGATTGATCCTAAGTTCAAGCGCTACTGGGCCCACAATTTTAATCGACCCACTTAAAAACCTTATGAGTTAGCCACAACCGCCGCTCGGTATACTCGAGGCTCGCAACCGCAGATAATCAGAGTCACGTGATAGCACACAGTCCCAGTTCCTGAACTTAGGTAATGACTTCAGCCACAGCTGGCCATCTTGATCACCGCTACAAGAATAATACCGAGTACCCAATATGGAGAGAGAGTACATCCCTCATATCGATGGTTTGAGAACCATCGCTGTCATGTCGGTATTTCTCTTTCATCTTGGTATTCAGGGGATTATTGGCGGTTATCTGGGCGTGGACGTGTTCTTTGTAATCAGTGGCTACCTGATCACAAGGATTCTCAAGGATGCTGCGGCAGCGGGGAGCTTCTCATTCTTCTCCTTCTATGCGCGTCGAATCAGACGGCTGTTTCCGGCTCTGATAGTCATGACCGCTCTATGCCTGCTGGTGGGTATCGCAGAGCTCAGTCCTCTCCGCCTGGTGGAGCTGGCAACCAGCGGAATTTGGTCACTACTGTCAGCTTCCAACTTTTATTTCTACCTCAACAACGGCTACTTCGATGCCGCGGCGGAGAATCAGATATTCCTGCACACGTGGTCGCTGGCCTTGGAAGAACAGTTCTACCTCATCTGGCCGATCATCATATACCTGCTGGTATCTCTTATCGCCAGCAGAGGACAGCTGGTGTTCATCGTCATCCTCTGTCTTTTCGGCACTCAACTGAGCTTCTGGGCAACTGCGATCGATCCTTCCATGGCGTTTTACATGATGCCATTTCGCACGGCCGAGTTTGCGCTGGGCGCGCTTCTCTGTTGGCTGCCAAGCTTAGGCCTGAACAGGTGGTTTACCGAGCTGGTTGCCGCCATAGCGTTCTCTGCCCTGATTTTATCCCTTCTGCTTATCGAGGGTAGTGACAATTTTCCCGGAACCATTGTGCTGATACCAGCCGTCGCTACATCGGCACTGATTTACTTCGGCCATCAATCAAAACTGGTAGAAACGACCCTAAGTAATCGTCTGTCGACCTATCTCGGCAGGATCTCCTACTCACTCTATCTCTATCACTGGCCGGTCATCGTGTTCTACAAAAACCACACTATGAAACCACTCCTGCCGACTGACCAATTTATTATCTTCTTTGTCGCAACCGCACTCGCCATCGCGTCCTATCACTTCGTTGAAAAACCATTAAGACGCTCCAGTCAGTTCTGGCCGGACAGCAAGCGAGTCGCACTGGTATTTTGCTCAGGTGTTGCTCTTGTGGCCGCCGCTTTCAGTTACTTGGTGCGGGAGGACGGGCTACCCCAACGGATACCCGAGAAATTCCGTGCGGTCATTACCGATGTCGAGAAAGAGAAAGGCAGCCGGTTTGAGCTGTATCGGGAAATGTGTGGCCAGCGAGGCTGGGACGATTGTGATGCGCTATCAGACGATAAGAAGAACGTGATCATTCTAGGTGATAGCCATGGGCCCGACGCATTGAACATACTCAAGCCGTTTTGGCCAGACGCCCACTATGTCCTGATGTCAGCAAACGGATGTCCACCAATGACTCTAGTGGATTTTGAGCGCCTGGTAACAAAAAAAGCCAGCCAGTACGACTCCTGCCTTGACAACACCGAAAAACTTTCAAGTGCAGATACTTTCGAAAATGTGGACATGCTCGTTCTGTCAGCGCAATTCAGCTGGTACACGCCAGCGGAATTCGACCAGTTTTTATCTGCGGCGAATCTACCGAGCCACGTCGAACTGATAATCTTCGAACAAGCTCCTTCTTTTACTGACGACATCCCAGATATTGTTTTTAGCTTCACCAAACCGTTTGGCCTCGAGCGTTACACGGCGCAGTTTATCGAGCCAAATACTTGGAGTTATAGGGATACATTGCAAGAAATCGCATCGAAATGGAATGCAACGCTTCTACCAAAGACCAGCTTCTTTTGTGGACGGGGCAGGGGCGAATGTCGATTGTTCTATGGCGAAGAGAACAAGCTCTTAACCTATGACCGACATCACTTGAGCGTGGCCTCAGCTTACGAGCTCGGAGCCTACCTGAAAACAAAATTTCCTAGCCTCGTCCACAATTGATACTTTGTAAAAAATATAATTTTCAAGGAAGCCACAAATGCGATAAGCAAGACAGATCGATTTGTGCCCAGGATCTATCCGCTTAGAGACAACGCTTAGCGGTGTAGCAAAACTCTGCCGCAATGAGCATTCGACAGATATCGCTCACACGACTCCACAATATCCGCACGACGAGCCAACAGTGCAGTGCCGCCGTGACGTAAGTTTGAATGGAGGTCTCTATATGCTCGATCAAAAATTGCTACTCAGTGATAGTCTGGTTTTCGATTGAGAATATTGTTTGTAACTCCTAAAGTTACGCCGCCTTAGGCGGTCTCACAGGGTAAGACGGTTCTGGATAAGTTCGCACTGCTTCAAATCGAAAACCAGCGTCCAAAAAAGGCCTTCCGAGTCCTCTCCTCAGGGTGACTGGAGTGAGGTGACCAGGATCTTCGCAATCTCAAGTCTGTGATAGCACAAGATCTTTGTGGGGCCTTAACGTCACCGCGAAGACGATGAGCAGAATCAGCACCGCGCCCCAGCCCGCCGCGGGCTGGTAGTACTGGTAGAGAAAGCCGCCGCTGATAGGGCCGAGGACAAATCCTGCGGCGGGGCAGGCACTCACCAGCCCTGACACGCTCCCCTGTTCTTCAGCGCCAACGGCGAGAGAGGCACCGGCGGCGACGGCGGGCATCAGCAGCCCCAGGCCCGCGCCGATCAGGCCCATGCTGGTCAGCACAGCCCCCCAACTGTCCAGCACGCTGATGATCACGGTGCCGACCAACAGCAGGCCCCCCCCCCAGCGCACGAGTTGAATTGCTGGCCCGGCGAAACGTTGTGCGATCACGATCTGCATGAACAGGGAGCTGGCCGCCGATACCATCATCGCCCAGCCCGTGTACTGCGCAGTCTCAATGCCGGAGAGATTCAGAACGTCCTGTAATCGAAAGGCCAGCGTCTGCTGCACCATGGCAAAACCGGTGAAAGCGCCGATCGCAGAGAACAAATAGACCCGGAGCCGGGGGTCGAGGTAGCCGAGGCGACGGGGCTGGGTCTGAGTGGCTCGCGGCTTGACGCCTTTCGAGAGCTTCAGGCCGATGATGACCGCGGCCAAACCCGACATGAACGACGCGACCACCAGTGGTGCTAATAGGCCGAGCCCGGCAACCAGCCCCGCCATCACCGGACCCATGATCATCCCGATGCTGTTGGCACTGGAAAGTCGAGCCAGCGTCTTGATGCGGAACCGTGCCACCGTGTGATCCGCCGCGTAAGCAGTGCATCCGGGGCTGGTGGCCGACATGGTTGCGGCCTGCAGTGAGCGGATGATCAGGGCGACAATGAAAAGGGTGAGGCCGGTGATGGCGCCATCCCCCGCGAGTGAGAACAGCACAGCAAAGGCAAGCGAACCCATGCAGTAGCCCATAAGTCCGATAAGAATCACAGGCTTGCGACCAATCTTGTCCGAGAAGCGTCCCCAGAAGGGCGCGACCAGCGTGAAGACAAGCGCTGATGTGGAGATGATGGCGGTGATGCGAACTTCATCGAGGCCCACCGACCGCCCCAGCGGGGGCAGGATGGCGAACACAAAGGCCTGACCAATGGCCGTTGCGAAAAGGCCAATAAAAAGCAGGAAGAGGGACTGACGATCCAATCGCTCCGTGCCCGCTAGCGAGCCGGTGCCGACGGTGTCAGTCATCGGCGACCCGGGCGGTGACCCAGTGATAACGGGTGGGCAGAATTTTCGTGAGTTGCAGTATCAACCAGGCATCCCAGCCGACCATAATCCGACGTTTACCGCGGGCGGTGCCGCGCAGGATGATGTCGGCGGCGCGCTCTGGCGTGGTTTTGGCAAGGCGCCTGAACTGCTGATCCCGCTCGTCCGCATCGGCCATATTGCCCGCGCCATCAGTGCGGGCAGACCGTGCGATGTTGGTCTGCACGCCACCGGGATGAACACTCGATACGAACAAGTTCGAGTTCATATACTCCGCCTGCAGGGACTCACTAAAACCGCGGACCGCAAATTTGGCCGCGTTATAAGCGCTTTGTGTGGGGATGCCCACCATGCCGAAAATAGAGGATAGATTGACCAGATGCCCCCGCTCTGACTGACTAAGTAGCGGCAGAAAAGCTCTGGTGGCGTGTACTACCCCCCAAAAGTTGATATCGATCAGCCACTCAAAGTTTTCTTCGCTGGAGTCAGCGAACCGCGCGCCGTAACCGACCCCGGCGTTATTGAACAGTGCATCGAGGCTGCCGATATCGGCGCTAACGGCCTCCGCCCATGAAAACAGTGCGTCCCGCTGGCCACAGTCCACCACCTGCGACGTGACACGCCCGCGAGCGTCATCCAGTAGCGCACAGGTCTCAGCAAGCGTGTTGGGGTTAATGTCTGAGAGCCAGAGGTGGCAGCCGGCCGCATTCAGACGCTGGCTGAGCGCTCTGCCTATCCCATCCCCGGCGCCGGAGATGGCAGCGGTCTTGCCCGCAAAGTAGCCTTCTATCAGTGACATGGGGTGGTTTCCTAAGCGGAGGGGCGCGCAGTGTAACCGACATCGGCAGGGGGCGGGATGTAGCCCAAAAAATAGACAGGCCACGCCCTTTGCCGTAAACTGCAATCCCAGCTCGCGCGGGGTTATTTTCGACCCCATCACGCGCTAAACGTCCGCAATATGCGACCACAGGGTGAATTTGACCCGGCCTACTCGTGCACCCGTTTGGCACGCGTGGCAACAACGACTGGGAGGTCCGTTTGTCTCAACCCGCTGTCCTCGCACTGGAAGATGGCACGATTTTCCGCGGCCTCTCCATCGGTGCCCCCGGCACAACAGTGGGTGAGGTGGTCTTCAATACTGCGATGACCGGATACCAGGAGATCCTCACAGATCCCTCCTACTGCCGACAGATCGTCACCCTGACCTATCCGCACATCGGTAACACCGGCGTCACCAGAGAGGATGAGGAATCCGCAGGCATACAAGCAGCGGGATTGATTATCCGTGACCTGCCTTTGTTGGCCTCAAATTTTCGCGCTGAACAGGGCCTGAGTGATTACCTGATTGACTCGGATACGGTGGCGATTGCCGATATCGATACCCGTAAGTTGACGCGTATTCTTCGCGACGGTGGCGCCCAGAGTGGCTGCATCATGGCGGGCTCAGCGGTCGATGAGATGCAGGCGCTAGAGCAGGCGAGGGCGTTCGCTGGGCTAAAGGGCATGGATCTTGCCAAGGTTGTCACCACATCGGAGCCTTATGAGTGGACGGAGGGCGCTTGGCAACTGCCCGCGACGGCGGGAGATGCACCTGACCGGAGCGCGCCGGCTTACTCGGTGGTCGCCTTGGACTTTGGTGTTAAGCGCAACATCCTGCGCATTCTTGTCGATCTCGGCTGCAAGGTGACGGTGATGCCCGCGCAGTCGACGATTGATGAGGTTATGGCGCAGGCCCCAGACGGGGTCTTCTTTTCTAATGGGCCGGGGGATCCCGAGCCCTGCGAGTATGCGATCACCCTCGCGCGTGAGGTGATGGATCGAGCGATTCCACTGTTCGGTATTTGTCTTGGGCATCAGATTCTGGCGCTGGCCAGCGGGGCCAGGACCGAGAAGATGAAGTTCGGCCATCACGGCGCCAATCACCCCGTGCAAAACCTGAGTGACCAGACTGTGATGGTGACCAGCCAGAACCATGGCTTCACTGTCTCCGAGCAGGATCTTCCCGACACACTTGAGGTGACTCACCGGTCCTTGTTCGACGGTACGCTTCAGGGGATCGCGCGCAAGGATGTGCCGGCCTACAGTTTTCAGGGCCATCCCGAGGCCAGTCCCGGGCCTCACGATGCGGCCAATCTCTTTCAACCCTTCATCGCGGCGATGGAGCAGACAAAAAAATGAGTGAGGAGTGCTAGAGCGTGCCGCGTCGATCTGATATCGAGAGCATTCTGATTCTGGGCGCTGGACCGATTGTTATCGGTCAGGCCTGCGAGTTTGATTATTCCGGTGCGCAAGCCTGTAAGGCTCTGCGAGAAGAGGGTTATCGCGTCATCCTCGTGAACTCCAACCCCGCCACCATCATGACGGATCCCGCCATGGCCGATGCGACCTATATCGAGCCCGTTGAGTGGCAGACGGTCGCCAGAATTATCGAGCGAGAGCGTCCCGATGCGGTGCTCCCCACCATGGGCGGGCAGACGGCACTCAATTGCGCGTTGAAGCTCGCGTCAGAGGGTGTCTTGGAAAAATTTGGCGTGGAGATGATCGGCGCCACACAGGAAGCCATTGATAAAGCCGAAGATCGCGAGAAATTTGACATTGCGATGCGTCGGATCGGGCTTGAAACGCCCCGTGCTGGGCTCGCCCACAGTATGGAAGAGGCCTGGACAGTGCACGAGGAAATTGGCTTTCCCTGCATTATCAGGCCCTCGTTCACGATGGGTGGCTCCGGCGGTGGTATCGCTTACAACCGCGATGAGTTTGAAGAAATCTGTCTCAGGGGATTGGAGCTGTCGCCCACTAGCGAGCTGCTGATTGACGAGTCTCTGATCGGCTGGAAAGAGTACGAGATGGAGGTTGTTCGGGATAAAAACGACAACTGCATCATTGTCTGCTCGATAGAGAATTTTGACGCCATGGGTGTTCACACCGGCGACTCCATCACGGTCGCGCCCGCTCAGACACTGACCGACAAGGAATACCAGATCATGCGTGACGCCTCGCTGGCGGTGCTGCGCGAGATCGGCGTGGAGACGGGCGGTTCGAATGTCCAGTTTGGTCAGTGCCCCGATACCGGCCGATTGGTGGTGATTGAGATGAACCCTCGTGTCTCGCGGTCATCGGCGCTGGCATCTAAGGCGACCGGTTTCCCGATCGCCAAGGTGGCTGCAAAGTTGGCGGTGGGCTACTCACTCGACGAGTTGGAGAACGACATAACAGGCGGCGTGACGCCAGCCTCGTTCGAGCCTGCCCTCGACTATGTGGTCACCAAGATCCCGCGCTTTGCCTTTGAAAAATTTGCCACCGCAGATCCACGACTGACCACCCAGATGAAATCGGTGGGCGAAGTGATGGCCATCGGGCGTACCTTCCAAGAGTCGTTGCAAAAAGCCCTGCGCGGACTTGAGGTCGGCTCGGCGGGCTTCGAGCCCCACATGCAGGTGTTAGACGAAGACTCCCGCTCTGAGCTGGTAGACCGACTGACGAACCCTGGTGCCGATCGTATCTGGTATCTCGCAGACGCATTTCGGGCCGGGTTCGAGCTGGAAGAGATTTACGGCTACTCGGGTGTCGACCCCTGGTTCCTCATACAAATCGACGACATCGTGCGCTGGGAGTCACAGCTTTCCGGATTGACCGTCGCCGGCATTGATCACAGCCTCATGTGGGGGCTCAAGCGCCGAGGCTTCTCCGACAAGCGTATCGCTGATCTGTTGGGCACAACCGAATCCGCAGTGCGCGAGCGACGATGGTCGTTGGATATTCGACCTGTCTACAAGCGTGTCGATACCTGCGCCGCCGAATTTGCGGCCTCCACTGCTTATATGTACTCGGCCTACGAAGAGGAGTGTGAGGCAGCACCCAGCGATCGGAAGAAAATTCTGGTGCTCGGTGGCGGCCCTAATCGCATCGGTCAGGGCATTGAGTTCGACTACTGCTGCGTTCATGCGGTGTTGGCACTGCGTGAGGATGGTTACGAGACCATCATGGTGAACTGTAATCCCGAGACCGTGTCGACCGACTACGACACCTCAGACCGGTTGTATTTTGAGCCTGTCACCCTAGAAGATGTGCTCGAGATTGTTGAACTCGAGCAGCCCACCGGGGTGATTGTTCAGTTTGGTGGTCAGACGCCGCTCAAATTGGCTCGGGCGCTCGAGGCGGCGGGGGTGCCCATTATCGGTACCACGCCTGATCAAATTGATCGCGCGGAGGACCGGGAGCGTTTTCAGCTGATGATTCAGGCCTTGTCGCTCCGCCAGCCGGCGAATACGACGGTACGCAGTGTGGAGGCGGCTGTCGCGGCGGCAGCGGAGATTGGTTATCCACTGGTGGTTCGTCCATCTTATGTACTCGGTGGCCGAGCCATGGAGATTGTGTATCGCGAGGAGGATCTGTTGCGCTACATGAACGATGCCGTCAGGGTGTCTGAGGATTCTCCCGTGCTGCTGGATAGTTTCCTCAGTGCAGCGATTGAGGTGGATATCGATGCCGTGAGTGACGGCGAAAAGGTCGTCATTGGCGCAATTATGCAGCACATTGAGCAGGCTGGCGTGCACTCAGGCGATTCTGCCTGTTCATTACCCCCTTATAGCCTGCCTGCCGATGTACAGGAATCGATGCGCGACGTGGTACGCAAGATGGCGCTGGAACTCGGCGTTTGCGGATTGATGAATGTGCAGTTGGCGTGGCAGGACGACGAAATCTACGTGATCGAGGTCAATCCCCGTGCCTCGCGAACCGTGCCGTTTGTTTCCAAAGCTGTCGGTGTGTCACTGGCCAAGGTCGCGGCACGATGCATGGCGGGCCAAAGCCTCGAGAGTCAGGGTGTGACGAAAGAAATTGTTCCCCCCTATTACAGTGTGAAAGAGGCGGTGCTGCCCTTTAACAAGTTCCCGGGTACGGACCCGATTCTGGGCCCTGAGATGAAGTCCACGGGTGAGGTCATGGGGACCGGGGAGACCTTTGCAGCGGCCTTTGCCCGGGCGCAACTGGGCGCCGGCGACGACCCGCCCACCTCCGGTTTGTGTCTGATCAGTGTGCGTGACGCCGACAAGCCGGCAGCGGTAGACGTGGCAAAAAGGCTGGTCGCCCGGGGTTTCACTTTGGCGGCTACCGGTGGCACCGCGAGCGCGCTGGAAGCAGCGGGACTTGCGGTTCGCACAGTGAACAAGGTGGCCGAAGGTCGCCCGCATATCGTTGATTTGATCAAGAACGATGAAGCCGCCATGATTATCAATACAACAGAGGGTCGCCGTGCCATAATGGATTCGGCTTCGATCCGTGCCAGCGCCGAGCAGCACAGGGTGTTTTACACTACGACATTGGCTGCCGCCGAGGCGGTGTGCATGGCGCTGGAGCAGGAGACAGACATAACCGTGCGGCGTCTTCAGGATTTGCATGAGAGCATCGCCGTATGAACCGCGTTCCCATGACAGTGCAGGGCGAGCAGGCCCTTAGAGAGGAGCTCGAGCGCCTTAAGAAGGTGGATCGCCCGCGGATCACGCAGGCGATTGCCGAAGCGCGTGAGCACGGTGATCTGAAAGAGAACGCCGAATACCATGCTGCCAGAGAGCAACAGAGCTTTGCTGAGGGGCGGATTCAGGAGCTCGAGCACAAGCTGTCCCTCGCCCAGATCATCGACGTAACGACCATCCCGGTCACAGGCAAGGTGGTGTTTGGCGTCACGGTGACGTTGATAGACGTTGATGACGAGCGCACTGTTACCTACCGGATCGTGGGAGAGGATGAGGCAGACGCCAAAGCCAATATGATTTCGGTGAACTCTCCCATCGCCCGCGCATTGGTCGGGAAAATGGAGGGCGATGAGGTCACCGTGAATGCCCCGGGTGGGGACGTGACTTACGAGATCGACGCCGTCGAACACCTCTAGACTTACTGAAACTCATTCTCATTGGTCGTATGATCCGCGTTTTAGCGCGGGAGCCCTTTGTGGCCGCAACGATCGATATTCTCTCCCTCTGGGATTTACCGCTCAACATGCCCGCTGAGTTAATCGGGTTCAGCGATACCCTGAGCGACCGCTACCGCGGCAGATTGCAGGAGTTTGGCTTTCACTCGGGGGAGGAGATTTCCTGTCAGCAGCAGCCCGGATTTGGTGCGCCCCGGGTTTTTCGGGTGAGTAACGCCACTTACTGCCTTGATCAAGAGTTGGCGGAGCAGGTGCTCGTGCGACCGGTGGCGGCGTCCCCTGATGCCTAGGGTTTTGCTGGTGGGGACACCCAACTCGGGCAAAACCGCGCTGTTCAACAGGCTTACTGGGTTAAATCGGCGGGTCGCAAATTACCCCGGTATCACGGTGGATCTCTCGATTGGGCGGCTGGCAAACCTACCTGAGCTCGACTTGGTGGATTTTCCGGGCACCTACTCCCTGAGACCGATCTCGGAGGAGGAGCGCCTCGCCGTTAGGCATCTTGATAAGTCGCTCGCTGATCCAGACATGGAGCACGTGCTGTGTATCGTTGATGCCACGCGGTTGGAAAAAAGTCTTTTCTTCTGTCTGCAGGTGGTCGACGCCTGCCAACGCCTGGGGCGCCCCGTCACGGTGGTCGCCAATATGGGCGATATTCTTAAGCGCCACGGATTGAGCATCGATGCAGAGGGGTTATCACAGGCCATTGGTGCGCCTGTGATGGTGGTGTCAGCACGCACTGGAGAGGGGCTCGATGCGATTATCTGGGGCCTTCAGTCCCCATCGCCTGCGAGCGTGCCGTCGAGAACTGCGAACGACGATCTGACTTTGGCGCGCGAGGGACCGTCTGCTGACGACGTCCTCTACGCGGAGGCGCATCGCTTAGCGGGCGAGTACGGGGCGCCAGCGGATGCGCTGCTGCAAACACAGTCTCGACTGGATCGATTCTTCCTCGGCTCGCTGTCTGGCGGCCTGACCTTTTCCCTGATAATGCTGATTCTTTTTCAATCCATCTTCAGCTGGTCGGCGCCGGCTATGGACGCGGTGGAGGCCAGCGTTATTGGCATGGGTGGCTGGATCTTGCCGCTCATCGGCGACGGTATCTTCGCTGATTTTGTGGCGGATGCGGTTTTCAGCGGGATCGGCGCGTTTCTGGTGTTTGTCCCACAGATTTTTGTACTGACTTTTGTTATTGGACTACTTGAAGATTCCGGGTACCTCGCCCGGGCCGCGCTGATCTGCCACAAGCCACTGCGGTTTTTTGGTCTCAGCGGTAAGAGCTTCATTCCGATGCTGTCGGGCGTGGCCTGTGCGATTCCGGCTATTTATGCCGCGCGCTCGATCGAATCCCCGCGAGCCAGATTTCTGACCTACTTAGCCATTCCGCTGATGCCCTGCTCGGCGAGATTGCCCGTGTACACCCTTCTGATCGCTATTTTTATCCCGCGGGAGACCGCATTGGGAGGGCTGATCGGCTGGCAGGGCATGACGCTGTTTGCCATCTACGTTTTCGGTATGGTCGCCGGCCTCGTCATCGCAGGTTTGGTCAACCGGTTGTCACCCTCTGAAGGCCAGATGCCGTTCATGATGGAATTGCCGGCCTACCGCATCCCGGCATTGGTGCCTATTGCCAGAAAATCGTTACAGCGGGCTAAGCATTTTGTCACCAAGGCCGGTGCCGTCATTCTCGGCGTGACCGTGGTGATCTGGATTTTGGGTTACTTCCCGAATCAGGGCGTCGATTTAGGCGAGTCTTGGTTAGGCATGATGGGGCAGTGGATCGAACCTGTCTTTCAGCCACTGGGTCTGGACTGGCGCTATGGGGTGGCGATAGTTAGCGCCTTTCTCGCGCGAGAGGTATTCGTCGGAACGCTGGGCACCATCATGGGAATTGAAGGGGCCGAGGACAACATCTTGCCGCTGGTCGAGCAGGTGCAGGCCAGTGCACTACCGCTGGGGTCTGGGCTGGCGTTACTGGTATTTTTTGCCATTGCGCTGCAGTGTGTCTCCACCGTTGCCATTCTGGCCAGAGAGGCAAACTCGTGGAATTTGGCGCTGCGGATGGTGATTGCCTATCTCTGTTTGGCCTGGGTCGCCGCCTGGGTCACGTTTCGGTTGACCGGCTTGTTGGTGTAGGCCTCGCGCCAGCGATGGCAGATAGATACGGGCACCCGCGACGGGCACTTTTTCTTGGGCCTCGGATTCAACTCTCACGTTCACGCTGGAAAAGTCGCAACTCGGTGAGCATAAGACGCGCAGCCAGCCTTAGCGTGAGATCATGGTGCTCTTTTCGCAGTTGTTCGATCCCCGCTCCGATATCTTCTTGAAGACGCGTGGCCTCCTGTTCTGTCATCTGACCCGGCAGGCGCACCTCAAAGTGACAGTCTGACTCCTTCTTTAGCTCTGCATAGGCATCGGTTAGGGACGCAATGGCGAAGTCGATCAGGGTCTGATCAGCGCCTTTGCTTCTGAGTAGCTGAGAAAGCTGTTCCTGCAAAAAGGAGAAGGCCTGCTTTTCGCGTGTGGGGAATTCGAGAATGTCGGCCATGGTTCGAGGAGTCATCGGCTGCGATGCAAATTGGACTTCCGGGGGTCAGCTTGCGGGTTCGGTCTCAACAATGTCGCAATGTTTCCCACCCGTTGCACCAGATAGGCATCACTCTGACTGCAGAGCTCTCCAATCACGGACTCGCGTTGCTCGCGATCACCGACCGCAACCTTGACCTTGATCAACTCATGGTCATGGAGCGCGCGATCCAGTTCTTCTAAAACTGACGGCGCTAACCCTTTCCCAGCGACGGTGACGACCGGCTTGAGAGAATGGGCCTGTGCGCGGAGTTGGCGTAACTCCTTACTGGTGGGACGGGTCATGGAGGGCTCGATGAATTATCACGGTACACTCTAGGCAGTGTAACGCTATGTTGCGCGCGAAGGTGACATGGGACAGGGGAAGATGGGTAAGAAAAAGTCATCAAGCCGGGCCTGGTTGAAGGAGCATCATGACGATGTCTACGTGCAGCGTGCTCAAAAAGAAGGCTACCGGTCGCGGGCCGTCTACAAGCTCATGGAGATCAATGAGAAAGACCGGATTATTCGTCCCGGTATGTCGGTGCTGGATCTCGGTAGCGCGCCGGGTGGTTGGTCTCAGGTGGCGGGTGAGTGGGTCGGCGCTCACGGCCGCATGGTGGCGAGCGATATCCTGCCGATGGACACGCTGCCCGATGTGCGTTTTGTCCAGGGTGACTTCACGGAGCAGGAGACCTTTGACCGCATCATGGCGGAGCTGAATAACCAGCCTTTGCATGTCGTGCTGTCCGATATGGCCCCCAATATGAGCGGCTTGACCGAAGTGGACCAGCCGCGGGCCATGTATTTGGTGGAGTTGGCGACAGAACTAGCGACCACCTCATTGGCACCGGGCGGCGCTTTTATCGCCAAAGTGTTTCAGGGCGAGGGTTTTGAGGCCTGGTTCCGCGAGATCCGCGGATGCTTTACCCGCGTAGTCTCTCGTAAGCCAGCGGCGTCGCGGCCGCGATCCCGAGAGGTGTATGTGGTGGCCTCTGGGTTCAATGGCGGGGAATAAAT
>QOPK01000045.1 GCA_003331685.1 Halieaceae bacterium
TTCGATTTGAACGTGGCGCCATGACGGGACCACCATGACGAGCAGCAGGCTCACGATAGCTAATACGAGCATCAACTCAATCAGAGTAAACCCTGTGCGTACTTCAGAGCTCGGTCTCATACCTCGCTTTACCCAACTGACTGCTGGACGGCCAGTGTCTGACAACGGGTGTCACGTCTACAGATCATTGGCCTCAGCGGATGATCTGAGACGCGTGAGGACGGCTTACAGCCTCACGCAGCGTCTACCATAGCGGGGGTTTTCACAAAACGTAGCTCTCCCCCCGACATAGTCGCCTTGATCGCGTCTCCTGAAAGGAAATCACCCGCCAGTAGCGCCTCGGCCAGCGGATTTTCAATTAGCCTCTGGATGGCACGCTTCAGCGGGCGGGCGCCGTATACGGGGTCAAAGCCCTGATCGGCCAGATGCGCCATCACTTCATCACTCACCGACAGTGTGAGCGAGCGATCTGCCAGCCGGGCGCTGACCGCCTCCAGCTGCAACGCCGCAATGTTGGCGATGTGCGACTGCTCGAGCGCGTGAAACACCACCGATTCATCGATTCGGTTAAGGAACTCAGGCCTGAAATGGGTCGCTACGTCCGCCATTACTTTGGCCTGAATGGTGGCTTTCAGCACGCCTCTATCCGCGGTGGCATCATTTTCCTCAAGTGCTTCCCGAATATGCACTGCGCCCAGGTTCGACGTCATTACCACCACCGTGTTGCGGAAATCCACCGTTCTGCCCTGACCGTCGGTCAATCGCCCGTCTTCCAAAACCTGAAGCAGAATGTTGAAGACATCGGGGTGGGCCTTTTCGACTTCATCCAGCAGTAGTAATGAGTAGGGTCTGCGACGCACTGCCTCGGTGAGATATCCACCCTCCTCGTAACCCACGTAACCTGGAGGCGCTCCAATGAGCCGTGCGACCGAGTGCTGCTCCATGAACTCGGACATGTCTATGCGGACCATCGCCTGTTCGCTGTCAAATAAGTAGTCTGCCAGCGCCTTACACAGTTCAGTCTTGCCCACACCGGTTGGACCCAAGAATAGAAACGAGCCGTTGGGCCGCTGTGGGTCCGCCAGCCCGGCTCGGGCGCGCCGCACCGCATTGGAAACGGCCACAACGGCTTCATCCTGGCCCACAACACGCTGATGCAGCGTCTCCTCCATGCGCAGTAATTTCTCGCGGTCGCCTTCCAACATCTTGGCGATCGGGATACCCGTCCATCGCGAGACCACCTCGGCGACCTCTTCTTCGGTCACACGTGAGCGCAGCAGAGTGGGCTCAGGCAAGTCCTCCGCAGACGCCGCCTGCAATCGCCGCTCAAGATCAGGCAATACGCCATGCTGGATCTCCGACATTTTGGTCAGATCGCCAGCCCGACGGGCAACCTCTAAATCCAGCTTGGCCTGCTCAATGTCACTTTTAATCTGCGTCGCGCCCTGCACCGCCGCTTTTTCAGCAAGCCAGACCTCTTCAAGGTCCGCGTACTCGCGCTCGATCCCCGCGATCTGCTCGTCGAGCTGAGCCATCTCTTTTTCCGCCGCCGCAGACTCTTCCTTTTTCACCGCCTCACGCTCAATCTTCAGCTGAATCAAGCGGCGCTCGAGACGGTCCATTGCCTCGGGCTTGGAATCAATTTCCATCCTGATCCGACTGCCCGCCTCATCGATCAAATCGATGGCTTTGTCCGGCAGCTGCCTATCCGTGATGTAGCGCTGGCTGAGCTTTGCCGCAGCGATAATGGCGCTGTCGGTAATATCTACGCTGTGATGCACCTCATATCGTTCCTTGAGGCCGCGCAGAATAGCGATGGTGTCCTCCTCGCTGGGTTCATCCACCAGTACCTTCTGAAAGCGTCGCTCTAGCGCGGCGTCTTTCTCCACATACTGGCGATACTCGTTCAAGGTGGTGGCGCCGACACAGTGCAGCTCACCGCGAGCCAACGCGGGTTTGAGCATATTGCCCGCATCCATTGAGCCTTCAGCCTTGCCCGCCCCAACCATGGTGTGCAGCTCGTCCACGAACAGGATAATGCGCCCCTCTTCCTTTGATAGCGCCTTAAGAACAGCCTTGAGCCGCTCCTCAAAATCACCACGAAACTTGGCACCAGCCAACAGGGCTCCTAGATCCAACGCCAGAATACGCTTGTCTTTGAGGCCCTCAGGCACCTCACCATTGACCACGCGCTGGGCTAAGCCTTCAACGATTGCCGTCTTGCCCACACCAGGCTCACCGATCAGCACAGGGTTATTTTTGGTCCGTCGTTGCAATACCTGAATCGTTCGGCGGATCTCGTCGTCTCGACCAATCACGGGGTCCAGCTCGCCAGCCGCGGCACGCTCGGTCAGATCCACCGTATATTTCTCGAGTGACTGGCGCGTCTCTTCTGACTCAGCGGAATGCACCGCCTCGCCGCCGCGCGCTGATTCGATGGCCTTTCCAAGCGTTTGAGCGGTTACACCCGCCTCGCTCAATAACGACGCCGTCGACTTTGATTCCAACATTGCCAGCAACACAGCATCAGTCGACAGATAGGTGTCGCCCGACTGTTGGGACAACTTATCTGCCCGATTCAGCAGCCGCTGGGTTTCCTGACTGACGTGAACGTCCTCACTGCCCGAAACCGTCGCTATTGCAGCCAATGCGGCATCCACCGAGGCCTGCAAGGGTTCCACCACGGCACCCGCTGCCATTAATAACGAACGCGTGGCAGAGCCAGCGGGGTCCAACATCGCTTTCAATAAGTGAAGCGGCTCGATAAAAGGGTGATCCCGACCAATCGCGAGGGACTGCGCCTCACCGAGAACCACTTGTAGCGAATGTGTCAGCTTGTCCATGCGCATCGGTCTCTCCTTGTTCCCACTTTGCGTATCAACTTTGCCTAGAGGAGATGTGGGGGCCTAAAGCCCTTTTTCAAGTGTGGAATTAGATAGGCTGGTGACATCTGGCTGAAACGCAATGCGGCGCAGTAGACATGAAACCGCAGGAGCCACAGTCTCCGCGTGGATTTTGTTAGTCGAGGGTGATCGAGGGCTTTGTTTGCAGGTGCGGCTCACAGTTGGTCAGCTCAGCCAAACTAACGTCGCCATGCGTCCGGTGGTGGGTCCCTCGCGGCGATAGGAAAAGTAGTGCTCTGGCTCGCCATAAGTGCATCGATCCCCGCCGATAGTGGCGGACACCCCCGCCTGGGCGAGGCTCAGGCGCGCCAGCGCCGTCAGATCGGCCATCCAACGTCCACGACGATCGGATGGTTGAAAGCAGTTTCCGCTCGCCTCACCACACTGTTGCTCGAACATCGTTTTTACTTCGGGGCCGACCTCATAGGCCGCGGCACTGATTGCTGGACCCAGCCAGGCAACGACCGATGCTGGCTCAACGGGCATCGCGGCAAGCAGTGATTCCAATACCCCCGCAGCCAGACCCCGCCAGCCCGCGTGGGCAATGCCCACGCAGGAAGCATCTTGCGCAATGAACACTACCGACAAACAGTCCGCCGTCAAAACAGCCAGCGGCTGGTTACGGACGTCGATCCAGTGCGCATCCGCGTCAGGCACCACCCCCGTCTTAGCCTGCACCGCCCTCACACCGTGCACTTGATTCAACCAACAGACGGCACTGCCCGGCAGCGCCTCACTCAGCCGGCGGCGATTCTCTGCGACGCATTCGGTGTCGTCACCCACGTGCTCAGCCAAATTCAAACTGTCATAGGGGGATTGGCTCACCCCTCCCTTGCGGGTACTCACGCGGATCTCAACACCGTCGAGCTCTGCGTCGGGCGCCCAGAGCGGGAGAGATGACATTAGGCCGGATCCTCCTCCGAGAGGCACTGGATAAGATCCGCTAGATCGGCGGGAATGGGCGCAGAAAAGTGCATCGATTCAGAAGACTCGGGGTGGAGAAAGGTCAGTTCTCGGGCATGCAAAGCCTGCCGGGAAAAAGTGGTCAGCGTCGACAGCAACCGCTCGCTCGCGCCAGTGGGGCGTGTTGCGCGCCCACCATAGACGGGATCGCCCACCAAAGGATGCTTACGCGCCGCAAGATGCACTCTGATCTGGTGGGTGCGACCCGATTCTAGACTGACATCAAGATGGGTGTGCGCCCCAAATCGCTGCGCAATTCGGTAGTGCGTCACGGCAGGTTTGCCATCGGGCACCACCGCCATCTTGATGCGGGAGGTTGGGTGACGCCCTATAGGCTCATCGATTGTGCCGCCACCCGAGAACGTGCCGCGACAGACCGCGCTATAGAGACGACTGACTGATCGGTCTGCCAACTGCGCCACCAAAGACTTATGGGCAAGGGGTGATCGTGCCGCGAGCATAATCCCCGAGGTGTCTTTATCGAGGCGATGCACAATGCCGCCCCGTGGCAGCGCCGCCATTTCTGGTGCATGCGCCAGCAGGCCGTTGACAAGGGTGCCGCTGTGATGTCCCGCGGCGGGATGCACTACCAGTCCTGCAGGCTTGTTCAGCACAATCACGTGCTCATCCTCATGGAGGATATGCAAAGGGAGGGTCTCGGGAACCCACTCGACACGGTCTTCGGCCTCCGGCGTCAGCACCAGTTGATCATCGACAGAGACCTTCTCGCGGGGCTTAGCAGTGCTCTGGTTTCGCTGCAGACGCCCTAACTTGATCCACTCGGCCAGCCGACTGCGCGAAAAATCAGTGAACAACGCCGCTGCCACCGTATCAAGGCGCTGGCCATGCAGGGCCGCCGGGACCCGGGCAGATAGGGGCTGTTCGGCCGTTAAAACTTCGTCTTCCAAGCGCTGTGACTCCCGCACAGTTGCGTTTACACTACGATCCAAGAATGTACCACGGTAGACGACTGCTCTTGGCCCTCCGCACATTGTTCACTCGCAGCTTACTGCTTTGCCTAGTGCTCGCTACCTCAGGTTGCTCCTGGTTTGGCGGCGATAACGACGACCTGATGGCCGACTCTGGCGAGCAGCAGCTCTACAGGGAAGCGCAGCGACACCTGAAGAACGAGAACTTCAGCCTCGCGGTACGCAGCTTGCAGATGCTTGAAAGCCGGTACCCGTTTGGTCGCTATGCCGAGCAAGCGCAATTGGAATTGATATACGCCCACTACGGTGCCTATGAGTTCGAGGCAGCCACCGAAGCCGCCGACCGATTCATTCGCCTTCACCCCCGACATCCAAGCGTCGACTATGCCTTTTACATGAAGGGACTAGCCGCCTACGACATCGAACCCGGGTTCTTCTCACGGTTTATCCCTTCCGATGACACCAAGCGCGACGTCAGCCATATCCAGATTGCCTTCGCCGAGTTCTCTCAGCTACTTGCAAGATACCCGGACAGCGCTTATGCGCCCGATGCGCGCCAGCGTATGGTGCATATGCGCAACATGCTTGCGCGCCACGAAATTCACGTGGCGAACTATTATTTCCGCCGCGGTGCTTATATGGCGGCATTGAATCGCGGCAAATATGTGGTCGAACATATGCAGCAAACGCCCAGCGTAGCGGATGGGCTCGCGATCATGGCCCAGGCATATCTGTTGCTGGGTCTGACCGATTTGGCAGAGGACTCCATCGATGTCCTGTGTGACAACTACCCCGACCACCCCAACCTGGCCTCCGGCTGCACTTTCGACAGCGTCTACACGACGGATGGGCTGCAGCGGTCATGGATCAATCGAGCGACACTGGGGTTATTTAATCCCCCCGAACCGCCCCAGTTTAACTACCGTCCTAAATCCTGAATCGGAGCCTGAACGGCCTTAACTGGACGAGCGCCAGGCCCACGTGATGGGGTAGCGCCGATCACGACCAAACGCACGACGTGAAATTCTGACGCCCACGGGAGCCTGGCGGCGCTTGTACTCGTTGAGATCCACCAGCCTCACGACGCGCTCAACATCCTCCTTAGAGAACCCTGCGGTCACCATCTCCTGACGCGAGGCGTCCTGCTCTACGTACATTTCGATGATCTGATCGAGCACTTCGTATGGCGGCAGACTGTCTTCATCTTTCTGGTCAGGGGCCAGCTCCGCCGAGGGTGGGCGAGTAATCACCCGCTCGGGGATACATTCCCCCAGCGTGTTGCGATGCCGTGCCAACGCGTAGACCAGCATCTTGGGGCAGTCTTTGAGCACATCAAAGCCACCGGCCATATCGCCGTAAAGTGTTGAATAACCCACCGCCAGCTCGCTCTTGTTACCGGTCGTTAATACGAGGAGGTTTTTCTTGTTAGAGATCGACATAAGCAGCACGCCGCGACACCGTGCCTGCAGGTTTTCCTCGGTGATATTGGCGGGCAAACCAGCAAACTCGTCCGCCAGCGCCGTCATAAAGGCCTCATAAAGGGGCTCGATCGACAGATTACTGAAGCGCACGCCGAGCGCCTTGGCTTCTGCCGCAGCGTCCTCCACGCTCATGCTCGCGGTATAGCGAAACGGCATCATGACTGCTTCGACCCGCTCGGGGCCCAGTGCATCCGCGGCGACCGCGAGTGTGACGGCGGAGTCGATCCCACCTGAGAGGCCTAACACCACCCCAGGAAAACCATTTTTATCCACATAGTCGCGCATACCCAGCACAAGGGCTTGCCATACTGCATCGAGATCTTCCCGATCTGCCGCTGTGTCACCTGGCAGCAGCTTCGGGTCTGATAAGCGGTCAACCGTAACGATAGGGAAAGCCTCGATAAAGGTTTGCGCGCTGACCCTTAGCTCCCCCAGCGCGTCGATCGCAAAGGACCCACCGTCAAATACTAATTCGTCCTGTCCACCAACTTGATTGACATAAATAACGGGGAGCTGATGTGCCTCAGCACAGGACTTCACCCGCGCTAGACGTTCCGACGACTTGCCGCGATGAAAGGGGGAGGCATTGATGTTGATCAAAATCTCGGCGCCAGCCACCTTGGCTTGTGCGGCAGGCTCCGGGTGCCAAATGTCCTCGCAAATGGTCAGGCCCACGGAAAGTCCATCGATATCGACAATGCAAGGTTCAGCCCCCGCAGTAAAGTAACGCTTTTCGTCAAAAACCTCATAGTTCGGCAGGCACTGCTTGTCGTACTGCGCCAACAGTTTCCCCGCCGAGATCACACCTGCACTATTGAACAGCACACCGTCTTGCCTTCGGGGATACCCCACTATTACTGCCAAATCAGGCGGCAGCTCAGCGCAAAGCCTTGCCAACGCCGCCTCGCTGCGATCCAGCAGATCGCCACGCAACAAAAGATCTTCAGGTGGGTAGCCGGTCAGTGTCAGCTCAGGAAATACCACCATGTGGGCGCCTGCTGCCTTCTGGGCCGCACTCACCTCAAGCACGCGCTGGGTATTACCGGCGATATCGCCAACAAGCGTATTGATCTGCGCCATGCAGAGTTTCATCACGGGACCCTTTCTCACTCCGCATGGGCTGAAACCAGGGGTCGAAGGTTACCGTATTTCCCGTCCGTCGGGTGGTGGTCTTGATCTGGCTCTGCAGAAGCTGGATTTCGCGTTGAAAAGGCAACTCAAAGTGCACCGGAAATAGGCGGCTTGGCGTGCACCGGGAACTCTACCCATTTCATTATTTCACTCGAGGTTACGCGGCTCCACCTAGGTAATCAGCCGAAAAAAGCGGCTGATTAAGAATTAACGGGCGACAGCAGACGGACATACACCCCAACCCCTTGCCAAACGCGGTCGACCCAAGCGATTGGTAATCACGGACCAGTTATGGCCGCGTGCGCAGACCGACAGTGTTAGATTGCGGCGACCTATGCCCTTTTGATCCCAGCGCAAAGCGCCGGTGACCCAACTTGACCCAGTGCGATTAGTCACCGTTACGCCCGCCACCGGCGACCAGGTCCTCAACAATTCACTGTCCTCTCCGTTTTGCTTGATCGCGGCGAGGCTTTGACCAAAATGACCCCCGCATTGGAGAGGCTGACCGGAGGGGTCGATCAGCGGGCACAGGGTTATCTCTGAGACATGCACCAGCGCCATGCTGCGTGCATACTGCATTGCCGCATACAACTGCTGGGCGCCCGCTCGGGCGCGAGCTGCGGCTAGGTGATCGCTATATGCGGGAACGCCTGCGCTCATCAGGATGGCGACAATAGCCAGTGTGAGCAGGCATTCCAGCAGTGTGACCCCTCCCAATCGACTCTGACCACACCTCAAACCGTTTCCCATAGAGCAACCCTGCGGGCATCAGCCCGATGGTGCAAAGTCATTGAGAAGAAAAGGCGTTTTCTACTCGGAATTGTCGCGCTAGCCACGCGCCTGACGTTCATGAGAACGCATCAAAGCAGGATCAAGTTGGCAGCAGAGACGGCAGCTGTGAATTCAGCCTTCTACCGCCACGGTAGGAATACGCAGCCCTTTGGGGAGGGAAAAAGTAATGTTTTCTTCCCGACCGTCGAGATCCCGAACGGCCAAACCACCGTGCTCACGAAGGGTATCAATGACTTCCTGCACCAGAAGCTCCGGCGCCGAGGCGCCCGCAGTCACCCCGATACGCCGCTTACCCGATAACCATTGGGATTCAATCATGCTGGCGTCGTCAATGAGGTAGGCGCTGGCGCCGCACCGCTCCGCCAATTCGCGAAGCCGGTTGGAGTTTGAGCTGTTAGTAGAGCCCACCACCAGCACCAAATCGACCTCATCGGCGAGAGATTTGACGGCATCCTGGCGATTCTGCGTCGCGTAGCAGATGTCATCCTTGCGGGGGCCCTGAATCTCGGGGAATTTGGCGCGCAACGCGTCGATCACCTTGGCGGTGTCATCGACTGATAATGTTGTCTGCGTGACAAACGCTAGAGAAGTCGGGTCACAGACATCCAGTGCGGCCACCTGCTCTTCATCCTCTACCAGATAAATGGCGCCACCCTGCGAGGTGTCGTAACGACCCATGGTGCCCTCTACCTCGGGGTGGCCTGCATGGCCTATCAGCACGCACTCCCTTCCGGCTGCACTGAATGCGGCCACTTCCACGTGGACCTTGGTCACTAGTGGGCAGGTCGCATCAAAAACCTGAAGGCCCCGGCCCTCGGCTTCTTCCTGCACCGCCCGCGACACTCCATGGGCACTGAAGATCACGATGGCGTCATCAGGCACTTCCGCCAGCTCGTCTACGAAGATCGCACCGCGGGTGCGCAGGTCGTCGACCACATGACGGTTGTGTACCACTTCATGACGCACATAAACCGGGCCGCCAAAAACTTCGAGGGCGCGGTTCACAATGTCGATCGCGCGGTCCACACCGGCACAGAAGCCTCTGGGGTTGGCGAGTACGATATCCATTAGTGGAGCTCCGCCGGTTCCACGTGCGCAATCCGCACCTTAAAGTGAATAGTACGCCCTGACAGAGGGTGATTGAAATCCACCGTGACCGTGTCTTCACCCACCTCCGCAATCATGCCCGGCACTTCGCCACCCGCTGCATCGGCAAAGGTGAATACCATCCCGGGCTCCAATGGCGCTTCAGCGTCAAAATCCGCGCGAGGTACTGACTGAATATTATCGTCCTGGGGTTTACCAAACCCCTCATCCGGCGGGATCCGAAACTCGGCTTCATCACCGGGGCGCATACCCAGCAGACGTCTCTCGAAACCGGGCAACAGTGATCCGTCTCCCATCACAAAGCTGACAGGATCACCGCCAAAGTTAGAATCGACCTCCTCACCGGTCTCCAACGCGAGGGAGAAATTGAGGGTCACACGGGTGTTGGTTTCAATCTCAAGATTCATGGCGTCAGGATACGGGGGCTTCTTTAGGAGGGGAAGTACGGCAGCAAAATGCGTCGATGAGCCACCAGGCGGCACCAAGGGTGATTGCTGAGTCTGCAAGATTAAACGCCGGCCAGTACCGCTCCTCATAATGCAGAGAAATAAAATCCACCACATGCCCAAGGAGCACACGGTCAATAAGGTTGCCCATGCCGCCACCCAGAATCAGCCCGAGGGGCAAGACCAAACCGCGATCGGCAGGGTTTAGCCTGAAGAGCCAAACGACAATAAAAACACTGACGGCGACCGCAATTCCGGTCAAAAACCAACGCTGCCACCCCCCGGCGTCAGCCAAAAAACTGAAGGCAGCGCCGGTGTTGTAGGTCAACATCCAGTCAAACCAGCTGGTCACCATCACAGGAACGCGGTAATCGAGTTCGATGGTAGCGATGTGTTTGGACCATTGATCAAGGGCGACGACAATCACTGCCACCACAAGACCCAGCCAAGGACGACGTCCAATCGCTGTCAACCAGCCGCCGTCAGGCAAAGTGGCGCACCTCACCAGGCCCCTCAATATTCGTGACGCAACGCCCGCACAAGGTAGGGTGAGCAGCGTGTTCCCCCACATCAGGTCGACGATGCCAACAGCGCTCGCACTTCTCGCTGGTTGAGGGCACTGCAACAACGCGCAGCGCCATATCCTCTGCCTCGTAAGCCTCGGAGGGCGCCTCGCTCAAGCTGGCCACGGTGGCCTCAGACGTAATCAGCACAAAGCGCAACTCCTCTCCCAGACTGCGCAACCGCTCCGCCAATTCTGGGCCGGCATATAGCGCCACGTCAGCATCGAGTGAGCCGCGGAGCATGCCCTGCTCTCGGGCGAGCTCGAGCGCTTTGTTAACCTGTTGCCGCACGACCACCATCTCCGACCAAAAAGCCGCATCCAGATTGTCGTCTGCGCTCGTATCGGGCAGCGCCTCATACCACTCAGCGAGAAAGACCGAGGCCGATCTGGGCCCGGGCAGATTTTCCCATAGCTCTTCAGCCGTGAAGCTGAGAATCGGGGCGATCCACCGACACAGCGCCTCGGCGAGATGGAAGAGACTGGTCTGCGCCGAGCGACGCGGTAACGAATCGGTGCCCGTGGTGTACTGCCGATCTTTGATGATATCGAGGTAGAAGCCGCCCAATTCACCGCTGCAGAAGTTATGTATCCGGTGATACACGAGGTGAAACTGATAGTCGTCGTACGCCGTCCGCACATCGGTCTGCAATGCCTGTGCTTGACCTAGAATCCAGCGATCCAGCGGCAATAACTGATCGACCGGCAGGCAGTCGGTGACCGGGTCAAAACCGGCCAGATTGGCTAGCAAAAAGCGAGCCGTGTTGCGAATACGTCGGTAGGCATCGGCGGTGCGCTTAAAGATTTCGTCGGAGGCCGAAATTTCATTGCGGTAATCAGCCGCCGATACATACAGTCTCAGTACGTCAGCGCCGAGATCCTGCATGGCCTTGCCCGCCGGGATGATGTTGCCGAGCGATTTCGACATTTTGCGGCCATCACCGTCTACCGTAAAACCGTGGGTCAGCACCTGGCGATAAGGCGCGGTATTGTGGGTGCCGATGCCCGTGAGCAGCGAGGACTGAAACCAGCCGCGGTGCTGATCAGAACCCTCCAAATACAGATCAGCGGGCCAACTGAGACCTTCCCGCTGCCGCAATACGCACTCGTGCGTGACCCCGGAATCGAACCACACATCCAGCGTGTCTGTGACCTTTTCATAGTGCGCTGCGTCGTCGCCCAGAAGCTCGGCCGGGTCCAGCTCAAACCAGGCATCGATACCTTGTCTCTCCATTCGCACCGCCACCTGCTCCATCAGCATTTGGGTGTCGGGGTGAATCTCGCCAGTAACGTTATGCACGAACAAGGCGATCGGCACGCCCCATGTTCGCTGGCGGGAAATGCACCAGTCGGGCCGCTGCTCCAGCATGCTGTCGATGCGCGCCCGGCCCCAGTCGGGTACCCACTTAACATCTTCCACCGCGCTTTTGGCGGCAGCGAGAAGGCCGTTGCCCGTCATGCTGACGAACCATTGCGGTGTGGCGCGAAAAATAATCGGCGTCTTGTGACGCCAACAATGCGGATAGCTATGCTGGAACGGTGTATGACACAACAGCACCTTGCGTTCATCGAGCGCGGCCACAATGTCATCGTTGGCCTTGAAAATATGTTGGCCGGCAAAAACCGGGGTATCGGGGTGGTAAACGCCGTTGCCACCCACGGGGTTATAAACCTCCAGCCCGTATCGCTGACCCATTTCAAAATCTTCCAGCCCGTGGGCCGGCGCAGTATGCACACACCCGGTGCCTGCTTCGGTGGTCACGTGCTCGCCGAGCACAATGGGCACGGGTGCCTCACCAAAAGGCGGCATCACCAACAGCCCTTCTAACGCCGCGCCCTTGGCGCGCCCGATGATCTCGTGACGCTCGGCACCAAAGCGCTGGGCACACTCTTCTGCCAGCGCTTCGGTGACAAGGACCCGACTGCCACCAATATCGAGCAGCACGTAATCAAGATCTGCTGATAGTGCTACCGCGCGATTGGCGGGCAAGGTCCAGGGAGTTGTGGTCCAGATAGCCAGATCGATCGGATCGCCATCGTCGCACCCTAATCGCAACGCCGCTTCAGCGCGATCAACAAAAGGAAACGCGACGTCGACCGCAGAGGATTGCTTATCGGCATATTCCACCTCGGCCTCAGCCAACGCGGAGCCGCAGTCAAGACACCAGTGCACTGGCTTGAAACCGCGGTGCAAATGCCCGCGATCAATAATCTTGGCCAGCGTGCGGACAATGTTCGCCTCAAACTGAAAGTCCATGGTCAGGTAGGGGTGCGCCCAGTCTCCGAACACACCCATCCTCACAAAATCGGCCTTCTGAGCTTCGACCTGCTTACTCGCATAGTCGCGGCACTTTTGCCTAAACTCGGCTGCAGTCACCTTATGGCCCGGCTTGCCCACTTTCTTTTCCACATTGAGTTCAATGGGCAGGCCGTGGCAGTCCCAACCAGGAACGAAGGGGGCGTCAAAGCCAGACAGCGTCTTGGATTTGATGATGATGTCTTTAAGTATCTTGTTGATGGCATGCCCAACGTGGAGCTCACCATTGGCATAAGGGGGGCCATCGTGGAGGATAAAGGTCGGTTTGCCCTGCCCCGCTTCGCGCATCTGGCCATACAGATCCATCTCAGCCCAAGCCTTAAGGCGCTCGGGCTCGCGCTGCGCCAGATTGGCCTTCATAGGGAAATCAGTCTGGGGGAGATTCAGCGTGGCTTTGTAGTCACTCATACGTCATCCGTGGTCTGCAAGCCATGCCTGAGCATTGGCTTTGTCCGCCGCGATGCCTTCTTTCAAGGCATCAAGAGACGGAAACTTCTGTTCATCACGCAGCTTGCGTCTAAACCGCACGGTCAGTCGCTCGCCATATAAATCGGGCGAGCCCTCCAAAACGTGCACTTCCAGTGTCGCCTCCAGACTCTCGCCAATGGTTGGCTTCACCCCGACATTGGCCACCCCCGGCGCACCTCTGAGCCCGCCACCGGATACGTTGACCGCATACACACCATGCAGCGGTGATCGGATGCGGTGCAGCGCGATATTGGCCGTCGGTGCATTCAGCTGTCGACCCAATTTCTGCCCGTGCTGAACACGGCCAGCCATTTCAAATGGCCGACCCAAGAGGCGCTC
>QOPK01000046.1 GCA_003331685.1 Halieaceae bacterium
CAGGTGGGACTGCCGTGAATACCCAGCTTGTGCTCAACGGAGACCGGGTAGGCATCGTTGCGCTCGCCCAGTGAGCCGTCCTCATTCACCGTGAACTTGGGCACCAGAAACAGCGATATACCGCGGCTGCCCTCGGGCGCATCAGGAAGACGCGCCAAGACCAGATGGATGATGTTATCGGTCGCGTCGTGATCACCCCAGGTGATGTAAATCTTCTGCCCATAAATGCGGTAATGATCTCCCTCGCGCTCGGCGCGGGTTTTCATAGGACCCAGATCGGACCCGGCTCCGGATTCCGTGAGGTTCATGGTGCCCGACCACTCACCCGAGTATATTTTTTCGAGATAGGTGGATTGAAGTGCTTCGTTCGCGTGGGCCGAGATGGCCAGCGCAGCACCGGCGCTGAGGAAAGGCTCAAGCGCAAAGGCCATGTCGGCACTGTTCCACATCTCGCAAGCAGCGGTGCCAAAAAGCTCCGGTAGGCCCTGCCCGCCCTGATCCTGCGGTGCCGATATACCGACCCAACCACCGGCGCCCAATTGCTGAATGGCATCGCCATAGCCTGGTGGAATGGTGACCGCGCTGTCACTGCAGCGCGCCGGATGCGCGTCACCGACCCGCCGCAGGGGCGAGACCACATCGGAGGCAAACTTGGCGGCTTCATCGAGGAGCGCTGTGGTCAAGTCACTGCCCAAACCCAGCTCCGCGTAATGGGGGAGTTCACCCAGCACCGAGCCGACATCGAGCACATCGTCGATCAGAAACTGCATGTCATCCGTGGGGGCCGTATACATCGTTTATTCCTCATTTTGCGCTCACTTTGGAACGCGGGTTCGATCGCACTATCCACCTAGGATGACGCGCATTGTTGCCACACCAGAGCCATACAGCAAAAATATGGACAAAGAGTTATAATTCATCGCATGAATAAAGGCGGGCAGGCCTGAAGCGCATTATATGAAAAACCTCAATCAAATTGATCTCAATCTGCTGGTTTATCTGGAGGTGCTGCTGCGCGAGCGGAATGTGACCCAGGCCGCGAATCAACTGGGGCTGTCGCAGCCCGCCATGAGTAACGGACTCAGAAGACTGCGGGCCTTGTTTGACGACCCACTGCTGGTGCGCACCTCTGAGGGTATGACCCCCACCGAACGCGCACTGGAGCTGGAACCTCTGGTAAAGGAGATTCTCTTGGGCGTGGATCGCGCCATGCAGCCCGCCACCGTGTTCGAGCCGAGCGAGGCGCAGATGGTGGTGCGCATTATGGCCAGCGACTATGCCGAGTCCACACTTTTCCCTGCGGTGCTCACGCAACTCCGCGAACACGCCCCGGGTATCACCCTCGACATCATGAATCCTTCGGATGTGAGCTTTCTGGACGTGGAGCGTGGCAAGGTAGACCTGGTCATCAACCGCTTTGATCAGATGCCACAGTCTTTTCATCAGATCACGCTCTGGGAGGACAGCTTCTCCTGCCTGATGAGTGCCGACAATCCGATTCTTGAGGACTTCTCGCTCAAAAGCTATTTAAGCGCCGATCACATATGGGTCAGCAAAACCGGCATGGGGGTCGGCGTGGGGGTGAACCCCGGAGACGTGCAGAGACTGGGCTGGGTCGATGCCGCGCTCGCCGAGCAAGGCGAGACGCGACAGATACGCGTTTTTACCCGCCATTACCAAGCTGCCATGACCTTAGCCGAGCAGAACGACCTGATTGTGACCCTGCCGACCCGCGCAACGCGCCTGAAACACGACCACCCGCGCGTTGTCATTCGTAAAGCGCCTTTTGCTATCCCGCCGCTGGAACTCAAAATGGCCTGGAGCCCGCTGCTTCATAACAACGCACCCCATCGTTGGGTGCGGCAGTTCATTACCGGCATTGCCCGGGCACTGCCCGGCGACACCAACGCCTAGCTATAAACTCTGCGAATACCGTTTATCGCCTGGATCACTGTCATCAATAGTAGTGACTGAGTAGAGTGACACCCTCGCAACTTCTCGCACAAAGCGCGCACAAAACAAATGCGCTCTAGCCATCCGCACGACAGCAGGAAATGAACCATGTCTAATCGAATCCAGTGTGCCGACCTTCACATCGACGAAGCGCTCCACTCGCTATTGGTTAACGAGATCGCGCCGGGCACAGGGATTGATCCCGATCACTTCTGGCGGGGTGTCGCCGATATCTGGGCAGCGCTGGGTCCTGAGAACCAGCGGCTCTTGGGGGAGCGGGACGCTCTGCAAACGCAGATTGATCAGTGGCATCGCGACCACCAGGGCGAAGCGTTTGACGCCGATGCCTACGAGGCTTTTCTCAGGGAGATCGGCTACCTGCACCCCGAGCCGGCCCCCTTCAGCATCACCACTGACAACGTCGACCCAGAGATTGCGCAGATTGCGGGCCCACAGCTTGTGGTGCCGGTAATGAATGCGCGCTATGCGCTCAATGCGGCGAACGCGCGCTGGGGCTCTCTTTATGACGCCCTGTATGGGACCGATGCGATACCCGAGGATGGCGGTGCGGAGCGCGGCGGCGCCTACAATCCGGTCCGCGGCGCACGCGTGATCGCCTGGGCGCGGGACTTCCTGGATACCCATTGCCCACTGACCGGCGGCACTCACGCTGAGGCCACCGCTTATGCCATCTCAGCAGGCGCACTCTCAGTGGAGCGAGCATCAGGCGAGCCCGCAACGCTGGCAGACCCCTCCCAACTCGTTGGTTACACCGGTAACGCCGATGCGCCAGAAAGTGTCCTGCTTTGTCACAACGGCCTGCATATCGAGATTCAGGTTGACCGCAACCACGCTGTGGGCGCGACCGATGCCGCGGGCGTCAAAGACGTCTGCCTCGAATCCGCGCTGACCACGATCCAGGATTGCGAGGACTCGGTTGCCGCGGTGGATGCCGAGGACAAGGTCGTGGTCTATCGCAACTGGCTGGGTCTGATGAAGGGCGATCTCACTGACACCTTCAAAAAAGGCAGCGACACGCTGACTCGGCGCTTGAACCCTGATCGCAGGTTCACCACCCCGGATGGGGGCACGCTGACGCTCCCCGGCCGTAGCCTGCTGTTTGTGCGCAACGTCGGCCATCTCATGACCAACCCCGCGATTCTCAACGCCGCAGGCGAGGAAATCCCCGAAGGGTTCATGGATGGTCTGTTCACGACCTTTTGTGCGCTCCACGACCTGCGAGGCAATGGCGAACTCAAAAACTCGCGCGCGGGCTCCATGTATATCGTGAAGCCCAAGATGCATGGCCCGGACGAAGTGAGCCTCACCGTCGAGCTGTTCTCAAAAATCGAGGACCTGCTCGGGTTGCTGCGCAATACCCTCAAAGTGGGCATCATGGATGAGGAGCGTCGCACCACCGTCAACCTCGCCGAGTGCATTCGCCGCGCCAGTGAGCGCGTGGTGTTCATCAACACCGGCTTCCTCGACCGCACCGGTGACGAGATTCACACCAGCATGGAAGCCGGTGCCGTCACCGCCAAAAGCGCCATGAAGGCGGAGACCTGGATCAACGCCTATGAGGACTGGAACGTCGACGTGGGCCTAGCCTGCGGCCTGCACGGCAAGGCACAAATTGGTAAGGGCATGTGGGCAATGCCGGATCTCATGGCCGAGATGCTCACCGCCAAAGTGGGCCACCCCGAAGCCGGCGCCAACTGCGCCTGGGTACCCTCCCCGACCGCCGCCACACTGCATGTGTCGCACTACCATCGAGTCTCAGTGGCCGAAGTACAAAAGACGCTCGCAGGGCAGGCGCGACGGACACTGGGTGAACTACTGACCATTCCGCTGGGTGACTGCGAGAACCTGTCGGCAGAGCAGATTCAGCAGGAGCTGGATAACAACGTCCAGGGCATGCTTGGCTACGTTGTACGCTGGGTCGAGCACGGCGTGGGCTGTTCCAAAGTGCCCGACATCCACAACGTGGGGCTAATGGAAGACCGCGCCACCCTGCGCATTTCTAGCCAGCATATCGCCAACTGGTTACACCACGGCGTGGTGTCAGAGGCGCAGGTGCGGGAGACCCTCGCCCGCATGGCCGCTGTGGTGGATGAGCAGAACCAGGCGGATCCGGACTACCGGCCTATGGCGCCCAATCAAGAATCCAGCCAAGCCTTTCAGGCGGCCTGCGAGCTGGTCTTTGCCGGCACGGCCCAGCCCAGCGGTTATACGGAACCCGTGTTGCACACTCGCCGGTTGGCCTTCAAAGCGGAGGCCTAGTCCCGCCACACCCACCCATCAAAACAAGGCGCGCTGATTCGCGCCTGATCCTCTTTTTGTGAAGATTTTGGGGTTGAAATCTCATTTTCAATTCGCGAATATATTCGCAAATCGCGACTTAATTTCAATTTGCGATTATTTGGGCCTCATTCTTCACGGAGGACACCATTGCCGGCTTGGGTGGCTCGTTGGGCTCTCTAGGGCAATGCAAACGTTTCAAAGGAGCGAAACATGAACCAGCCAACGCAACAAAAAGGTTTTACCCTGATCGAGCTGATGATCGTCATCGCGATTATCGGGATTCTGGCGGCGGTCGCGCTGCCCGCTTACAGCACCTATACCAAAAAGGCGAAATTTTCAGAGGTCATCGCCGCCGTTGCACCGTATAAGACCGCTATTGACCTCGCTATTCAGAAAGGTCGCTGCGGTAACACTCCGATCACTTCTACGGACCAGCTAAATGAATCTACTTGTGGTATCCCTGGTCCGGCGGGCGAAAGCGGCGTGATTTCGTCGGTATCTGTAACCAATGGTGTTATCACCGCTACGGGCACAAACGAGGTTGACGACAGCACCTATACACTCACACCTGGTGGTGTGGCGGCGCCAGTACAGTGGACGGAAGGCGGCGATTGCTTAACTGACGGTCTTTGCTGAGAGCCAAAACAGATACGAACAAAAAAAGGGGGCAAGTTACGTCCCCATTTTTTTTACTGGTGCTAAGACATGTCACTAGCGGCAAGTCATAAAACTTATCCCTGAGACATACATTGATTTGTCTGAAAAACGATGAACTCACCCGTTTCACAAGAGATCCGATCTACCATCAAGGGCCTCGCAGGCCGTTTGATTAATGAGGGTGTGCTCACGGCCGAGCAAGTCAGAGACGCCGAGCAGGGCGCCAAGTCCATGCGCGTCTCGCTGATTCGCTACCTGATCGATACACTGGATGTAGACAGTCGTGAGCTGGCAGAAATGGCCTCAGCCGAGTTTGGCGTGCCCGTTTTTGATCTCAATGCGATGAACCGCGAGATGCTCCCAGAGCAGCAGATCGATGGCGAGATGATGCTCAAGCAACATGCAGTGCCGCTCTTTCGCCGCGGTAACCGGCTGTTTGTCGCCGTTTCGGATCCCATGAACCTTGGCGCACTGGATGAGTTCAAGTTTGCCGCAGGCATCAACACCGATGCCGTACTGGTTGACGATGAAGCGCTCAGTGCGCTGATCAGCGACCTCGCGGAACAAGCTGGCGGCTTTGGCCACGACATGGCGTCACTTGGGGCTGACGGCGAGTACGATCTGGAAATTATCGACGGCTCCGTAGACGAGTATGAAGATGTGCGGGACGCAGCGGACGACACGCCGATCGTGCGCTTCGTGAATAAGGTGCTGCTGGATGCCATTAAGCAAGGTGCATCGGACATTCACTTTGAGCCCTACGAGAAAGACTATCGGGTGCGCTTTCGCACCGACGGCATTCTCCGAGAGGTGGTAAAGCCGCCGCGCAATCTTGCGCCACGACTCGCAGCGCGTCTGAAAGTGATGTCACAGATGGATATTTCGGAGCGGCGCGTCCCGCAGGATGGCCGCATCCAGATGAAACTCTCCAAGAAGCGCGCCATCGACTTCCGCGTGAACTCCCTTCCGACAATGTACGGGGAAAAAATCGTGCTACGGATCCTCGACCCGACCTCGGCCCAGATGGGGATCGATGCGCTGGGTTACGAAGAGGAGCAGCAGGCGCTCTATGTGGAGGCGCTTAAAAAGCCGCAAGGCATGATTTTGGTCACCGGACCCACGGGCTCCGGTAAGACCGTCTCGCTCTATACCGGGCTCGGCATTTTGAATGAGCCCGAGCGCAACATTTCTACCGCGGAAGACCCGGTGGAGATCAATATGCCGGGTATTAATCAGGTACTGGTGAACCCAAAAGTGGGGCTCAATTTTGCCGAGGCGCTGCGCTCCTTCCTCCGTCAGGATCCCGATGTGATCATGGTCGGTGAGATTCGGGACTTGGAGACCGCCGAGATTGGCATTAAGGCGGCCCAGACCGGCCACCTGGTGCTGTCTACCGTGCACACCAACAGCGCGGCGGAGACCGTTACCCGACTCCTGAACATGGGTGTACCCGCCTTCAACATTGCGGCCTCGGTCACCTTGATTATTGCGCAACGCTTGGCGCGAAGACTTTGCAGCCACTGCGCCGAGCCTGAAACAACCGTGCCTCAAGAGGCACTGCTTGAACTCGGGTTCACGACCTACCAATTGAGCAGCGCCACTATCAAGCGCCCTGTGGGCTGCGGACACTGTAAAGACGGCTACAAGGGGCGCGTTGGTATCTATGAAGTTGTGAAGATCACCAAACCCATTGCCTCGGCCATTATGGATGGCGCAAACTCACTGGAGTTGGACCGAGTCGCCCGTGAAGCGGGCTTCAACGACCTCAGGCAATCAGCACTCAGGAAGTGCGCTAAAAGCCTGATCAGTCTCGAGGAAGTCAGCCGAGTTACTACCGACTGACCGGTCCGTGATCTAACGTCAGGTCAAGGAAGAAATGACAGCAGAGAATACGGTATTTGTCTGGAGCGGCACCGATCGCAACGGGCGTAAATCCAAAGGTCAAGTACTGGCCACGTCGGCGGCGATTGCCCGCGCACAGCTGCGCAAGCAAGGCGTTGCGGCCAAATCGGTCAAGAAAAAATCCAAGCCGCTACTCACTTTTGGCGCCAAAAAAATTAAAGCGGCCGATATCGCCATTTTCACCCGGCAGCTGGCGACCATGATGAAAGCCGGCGTGCCACTGGTGCAGGCCTTCGATATTGTGGCTGACGGCACCGACCATGAAAAAATGCGCGAGCTGATCATGACCTTGCGAACCGATGTCTCCTCGGGCACCGGGCTTGCAGGCGCCCTCCAAAAACATCCCGCGCACTTTGATGAGCTCTTTTGCTCGCTGGTCGCCTCAGGGGAGAACTCGGGTACCCTCGAAGTGATGCTCGATCGCGTTGCGACCTATAAAGAAAAAACCGAGGCGCTGAAGGCCAAGATCAAAAAAGCGCTGACTTACCCAATTGCGGTCATTGTGGTGGCGATTGTCGTGACCGGCATTCTGCTGGTAAAAGTGGTGCCCCAGTTTGCGGAAACCTTCCAGAGCTTCGGCTCCGATCTGCCGGGCTTCACGCTCTTTGTGCTGCGTATTTCAGAGTGGGTGCAAAGCTGGTGGTTCATCTTGCTACTCGGGGTTTTTGCCGCGGGCTATGCTTTTTCTCAAGCGAAACGACGATCAAAACGCTTCGCCGACTGGATCGACTCAGTCGCACTCAAGTTACCCATTATCGGTGGCGTGGTGCATGACGCCGTGATCGCACGCTTCTCGCGGACGCTGTCAACAACCTTCGCGGCAGGGGTGCCCCTGGTGGAAGCACTGGAATCCACCGCGGGCGCCGCGGGCAACGCCGTCTATGCTCAGGGCATCCGTCGCATTCGGGATGATGTGACGTCGGGTACTGCACTCGCGATCTCAATCCGCACTACCGGCCTGTTTCCCTCAATGCTGCTGCAAATGACATCCATCGGTGAAGAATCGGGCTCGCTTGACGACATGCTGGGTAAGGTTGCCGACCACTACGAGACGGCAGTCGATAATGCGGTCGATAGCCTGAGCTCACTGATGGAGCCAATGATCATGTCGATACTCGGCGTGCTGGTTGGCGGACTCATGATCGCCATGTACCTGCCGATCTTCATGCTCGGCTCGGTCATCTGACCTTGTCACGCGGTTCGATCTAGCATGCTCACGGCCTTTCACGACCCGTTTTTCTTCACCCTGACCTGCACAGCGTTGGGCCTGATTGTGGGCAGCTTTCTCAACGTGGTGATCCTGCGGTTGCCAAAAATGATGGAGCAGAGCTGGCGCCGGGAGTGCTGCGAGCTACTCGAGCAACCGCTGTCCAATGAGCCATCGCTCACACTGTCTTACCCGGGCTCCCGGTGCCCCGGCTGTGACACCCCCATCAAGCCCTGGCAGAACATACCGGTCATCAGCTGGCTCGCATTACGGGGTCAATGCGCGCAATGCGGTATGCGCATCTCGGCGCGCTACCCTTTTGTCGAACTGATCACCGGATTGCTATCTGGCTGTGCAGCCTGGCAGTTTGGTTTTGGTCCCGAGGCCATCAGTGCGCTAGTTTTAATCTGGGTACTGATTGCGCTGACCGGCATCGATATGGACACCCAGCTGCTGCCTGACAGCATGACACTGCCACTCTTGTGGCTTGGCTTAGGAGTGAACCTGTTCGCTGTATGGACTCCGCTCTCATCGGCCGTCATGGGCGCCATGCTGGGTTATGGATCGCTGTGGAGCGTTTACTGGCTGTTCAAGCTCGTTACGGGAAAAGAGGGCATGGGCTTCGGCGACTTCAAGCTGCTCGGCGCGCTGGGTGCCTGGTTTGGCTGGCAGGCTGTGCCACTAATGATTCTATTGTCCTCCTTTGTCGGAGCAGCGCTGGGGATAGCGATCCTGATCGCGCGAGGTCAGGGCCGCGATACCCCTATGCCCTTCGGCCCCTACCTGGCGGGGGCCGGTCTGTTGACGCTCTTTTTTGGTGACACGCTGATCACCGAATACCTGCAACTCGTGAGCCCCTGATATGTTGCGCGTGGGCATCACCGGTGGCATCGGTAGCGGCAAGACCGCTCTGACCGACTGGCTCGCCACGCAAGGCGTTGTCATCGTCGATGCTGATCTCGCCGCGCGTGTCGTGGTTGAGCCAGGCCAACCAGCGCTCGCCGAAATTGCTGAGACCTTTGGCCGGGAGTATCTGTTGCCCGACGGGCAACTCGACCGCGCGGCACTCCGGAAACGGGTCTTCGCTGATGAAAGTCAGCGAAAAGCGCTGGAAGCCATTACCCATCCGCGCATTCGTGACGAGCTCGCCCGACAAATGAGCGAGGCGAGCTCACCCTATGTCGTACTGAGCTCCCCGCTGTTGCTGGAGAGTGGTCAGTCGGAAATGGTAGATGTCAGTGTGGTCGTCGACGTACCAGAAACGGTACAAGTCGAGCGCACGATGGCCCGGGATCAGAATGATCGGCAGCTGATTGAGCAGATCATGGCAGCGCAACTGGATAGGGAAACACGAATTGCACGCTCAGACATCGTGATCGACAACAGCACGTCGCTAGATGCCTTACATCAGCGGGCGGCGGTGTTGCACGAGACGTTACTGGCCCGCGCAGCAGCGCACTAATCGGCGAGCAATCGTTCAAGGATCGGCTGGTTCGCAGCGGGGAACGCCCAGTCTCGAAGTTGCTCGGGTCGATGCCACGCCAGCGGCTGGCCCTCGAGACCGCGGGGCTCACCTGACCAGCGGGTGACACGGTGGACGTCCAACCTCACCTGTTTATCGCCGTAATCATGCTCGAGTACCACAAGCGGCTCAGTGGTCTCAACCAGCACACCTAGCTCCTCACTGAGTTCGCGCGCCAGCGCCTCGATCAGGGTTTCTCCCTCTTCAACCTTACCGCCAGGAAACTCCCACAGACCGCCCTGATGCGCGCCCGGTGCGCGGCGAGTGACCAGCACCCGACCCGCTTCGTCGATCAGGATGCCTACCACAACGATGACGAGTGCCATGTCAAGTACGGTATTCGGCGTTGATGCGGACGTAGTCGTGGGAGAGATCGGTGGTCCAGATTACCGCCGACGCGTCGCCTCGATCCAGCGCAATCTCGATCAGGAGATCCCCTGACGCCATCGCTTCCTGACCTTTTTCCTCGCTATACGACGCAGCGCGCGCGCCATGCTCGGCGATTAAGACGCCGTTCAAGTGGATGGACACTGCTTCGGTATCAAGATCTTCAAGCCCAGCGCGACCAATCGCCGCCAGAATGCGACCCCAGTTGGGATCCGAGGCGAACAAAGCGGTTTTTACCAGAGGGGAATGGGCCACCGAGCGCGCCACCCGATCGCAAGCCGCTTCGGACTCACCTCCCGTAACACGAATCTCGACAAACTTACTCGCGCCCTCACCGTCACGCACAATATCCTGCGCCAGCTCTATCATCAGCATCGTCAGTGTCTGCGCAAAGTGCTCGGCCTGTTTAGAACCTGCTGTGATCTCGACGCCACTTTGTCCCGTGGCCGAGAGCGTGACGGCATCGTTAGTCGACGTATCACCGTCTACCGTGATGCGATTGAAGCTCGCTTCTACCGCCACCGAGAGCATTGCATTAAGAAGCGGGACTTCAATGGCGGCGTCGGTCGCTACGAAGGCCAGCATGGTCGCCATGTTGGGACAGATCATACCTGCGCCCTTGGCCATACCCGTAAGTGTGCAGCGCTGGCCGTCCAGGTCAACCTCAGCGCTACGGAGCTTGGCGCGGGTATCGGTTGTGAGGATGGCGCCGGCAGCACGCTCCCAACCTTCGTCATGCAAATCATGAAGCGCCGCAGGTAGGGCGGCACTGATCTGCTCGGCAGACAACGGTTCGCCGATGACACCGGTGGAGAACGGCAACACTGCCCTGGCGTCAGTTTCAGTCAGCCGCGCTAGCGTGTCGCAACACTCGCTTGCTGACTGAATACCAATCTCGCCGGTGCCGGCGTTGGCATTACCGGTATTGATCAACAGATAACGCGGCTTTGCCTGGGCTGCTGCAAGACGCGCTTCGGCGATCTGTACCGGGGCCGCGCGAAACGCATTCTTCGTAAACAGCGCCGATGTGCAGGTACCCGGGGCCAGAGCGATCACCACAAGATCATCGTGGTCCGCCTGTTTGATGCCAGCTTGCGCAACGCCTAACTGCACTCCCGCTACCGCAGTACTCATCGGGCCACTCCCGATACAAGTAGCGGGCGTGCTGCCGCGGCAGCAGTGATCAGCTCAGTGCGCCATGACATTGCTTGTACTTCTTGCCACTACCACAGGGGCAGGAATCATTACGCCCGACTTTGGGTTGCGCCCGGGTAACGGGCTGCGGGGGCACAGGTTGCGGTGGCGCCTCTGCCGCTTCGGGTACGACCGGTCCGGCATCGGCGTGCTCAAAAGCCATTTTCTGCTTTGCTGCCGCCTCCCGGCGCTGTTGCTCAATGGCCGCCGCCTCGTCAGACCGCTGAACCTGCACGTTACTCAGGAAGCGCACCACCTCGTACTTCAGACGCTGCAAGAGGCTCTCGAACAACGCAAAGGACTCGCGCTTATATTCCTGCTTGGGATTCTTATTCGCATAGGCCCGCAAGTGGATGCCCTGCCGGAGTTGGTCCATCACTTGGAGGTGCTCTTTCCAGAGCGTGTCCAATACCTGAAGCATAATTTGCTTTTCAAGTTGCCGCATGCCCTGGCCAATACCCTTGGCTTTTTCGTCATAAGCCGACTGCACCGCATCGACAATACGCTGCCGCAAGGTCTCCTCATGAAGGGTGTCATCTTCGTCTAGCCACTGGGCCACTGGCAGATTCAGCCCAAACTCCGTTTCCAACTGTTTTTCAAGCCCGGGTATGTCCCACTGCTCCTCAACACTCATTGGCGGGATGAAACCGTTCACGACGTCGTTCACCACGTCCTCTCGGATTGCGGTGATGGTCTCGCCGATGTCATTATCCGACAGCAATTCGTCTCGCTGACGATAGATAATCTGTCGCTGGTCATTGGCCACGTCATCGTATTCAAGCAGCTGCTTGCGGATGTCAAAGTTGCGCCCCTCGACTTTTCGCTGCGCTTTTTCGATGGCGTTGGTCACCATACGGTGCTCAATGGCCTCACCCCGTTCCATCCCTAAGGCCTGCATAAAGCTCTTGACCCGGTCAGAGGCGAAAATACGCATCAGGCTGTCTTCGAGTGACAGATAGAAACGAGAAACCCCGGGGTCACCCTGCCGTCCGGAGCGCCCGCGCAACTGATTATCGATACGGCGGGATTCATGGCGCTCGGTGCCAAGAATATGGAGACCACCGGCCTCGATAACCGCATCATGACGCGCCTGCCAGTCAACGGTGACTTGCTCGCGGGTTGCAGCATCCAGCGCGTCGCCATGAGACGCCAACTCAGCCTCCAGATTGCCGCCAAGCACAATATCGGTGCCGCGGCCCGCCATATTGGTGGCAATGGTGACCACGCCGGGGCGTCCGGCTTGGGCGATAATTTCCGCCTCCTGCTCGTGGTACTTAGCGTTCAACACTTTGTGAGCTATCTTCTGTTTTTCGAACGCTTGGGAGAGCTCCTCGGAGGTCTCGACAGACGCGGTACCCACCAATACCGGTGCGCCACTGTCGATACAGGAGCGCACATCTTCAATAATGGCTTCAAACTTTTCCTCGCGCGTCAGATACACCAAATCATTCAGATCATTCCGACACATGGGCACATTAGTCGGGATAACAACACAGTCCAGGCCGTAAATCTGGCGGAATTCAAAAGCCTCCGTATCGGCCGTACCGGTCATGCCGGCCAACTTGTCGTAGATACGAAAAAAGTTCTGGAAGGTCGTCGAGGCCAGCGTCTGGCTCTCACTCTGGATCTTGACCCCCTCCTTGGCCTCAATGGCTTGATGCAGACCTTCTGACAATCGACGGCCCGGCATAGTCCGACCCGTGTGCTCGTCAATCAGTACCACCTGGCCTTCCTGAACAATGTATTCCACGTCACGCTGAAACAGCACGTGAGCGCGCAGGCCCGAGTGCACGTGGTGCAACAAACCAAGGTTGGTCGCTGCGTAGAGGGAATCATCGCCTTGCAGCAGTCCCGCCTCAATCAGCATGCTCTCGACCTTCTCATGACCGCTTTCCGTCAATTCAATGCTGCGCTGCTTCTCATCGACGGTGAAGTCGCCATCCTGCTCTTCGACCTCGAGAGTGAGATTGGGAATCAGTCGATTAATGGCCTTGTAGAGCTCAGAGCTGTCTTCTACCGCACCCGAGATAATGAGGGGCGTGCGCGCCTCGTCTATCAGGATCGAGTCGACCTCGTCGATAATCGCGAAAGCCAGTTTGCCCTGGCTCTTGTCGGCCATGCTGAAGGCCATGTTGTCGCGCAGATAATCAAAGCCAAACTCATTGTTGGTGCCGTACACCACATCGCAGCCATAGGCCGCTTTCTTTACCTCGGCACTCTGCCCGGACCGCACTACCCCCACAGTCAGACCTAGAAATTCGTATAGTGGGCCCATCCAAGCGGCGTCCCGACTTGCAAGAT
>QOPK01000047.1 GCA_003331685.1 Halieaceae bacterium
TCCATCGCCTGAATAGTCTGGGGCGGTGGTGGTGCAGCCGCCGTCATCATGCGCACTGACTGCGAGAACGGTTGCCGCTCGGCGTCACCCGCACCAGCAATCATCGACATAATGATGGGCGCGCCACAGAGATGCGTCACACCATACTGCGCGAAAGCGTCATAAATGCCTTCAGCCGAGGGGCTACGCAAAAACACATGGGTGCCCGCCAGCATCGTGATCGTCCAGGGGAAGCACCAGCCGTTGCAATGAAAGAGCGGCAGCGTCCACAAGTACGCGGGATGGTGTGGCATCTCCCAGGTCACCACATTGTTGACCGCATTGGTCCAGGCGCCGCGATGGGAATACACCACGCCCTTAGGCTGGCCGGTCGTGCCGGATGTGTAATTCAGGGCCAACGCATCCCACTCATCATCCGGCGGGGTGTAAGGAAAATCGGGCGAGCCCTCTGTCAACAAAGCTTCATATGTCAGCTCACCAATACAGTCGCCGCCCGGCCCCTCGGGGTCCTCGATATCAACGATGAACAGATCGCGCCCGGAGTGGCTCACCGCCTCTCTCGCCAAGGCGGAGAACTCGGTATCAACGAGCAATACCTTGGCCTCGCCGTGCTCGAGAATAAAACCCAGGGTGGCAGCATCGAGCCTGACGTTGTTGGCATTCAGCACGGCGCCCAACATGGGGATAGCCAGTGCGCATTCCAGGGCTTCCGGGATATTGGGCACGATAAGCGCCACGGTGTCACCTTTGCCAACGCCGCGCTGAGAAAGCGCGGACGCCAAACGCTTACACCGCTCCGCGACCTCTCCCCAGTTACGGCGAATACGGCCGTGAATCTGAGCAGGCAGATCGGGATAGACCCGCTCGGTGCGCTTCAGTACCGAGACCGGGGTCAGCGGCGAAAAGTTCGCCAGGTTTTTATCGAGCTCGGGCCCGGAATAAAGGCTCATGTCGGGCGGCACTCCCTGAGTCAGTGACCTGTGAGGCGGTCACGGTATCACGCAGGCGCACCGGTGAGTGCGCTTGTGAAATCAGGCAGAGAAGGCCTTGGCACAGGCCGGCCGGGTCATGAGGCGGTCGGCATAGGCGCTGAGATTGGGAAACGCCTCATCCGTTACGATTCCCAGCCGCTTGGACATGATGCAGGCATGCCCCAACATGGTGTCGGCGGCAGAGAAGTCCCCAATCAGATACTCACGGCCCTCCATAGCCGCCTCTACAGGCGCCCAGGCCTTTGCCAGCAGCTTCTGGGCTTGACCACGAACCGTCTCGTCCTGGCGCTCGGGCGGGAGCAGTATGGTGTGCACAACAATGGTATTCACAGGCGGCATCACCATCCCCTCACAGTAGTGGAACCACTGCAGATACTCGGGGAAGCGCGGGTCATCGGAGGCGGGCTTCAGGCCGCCGTTTTTATGACACTCCAGAATGTACTCGGCGATCGCCCCCGACTCGTAAATTGACACGTCACCGTCATCCAGCACCGGGATGCGGCCCAGCGGATGACGCGCGCGATGCTCGTCAGATTTCAGATCCTTGGGGTGGAAGTCCATGCGATTTAGTTCGTACTCGAGCCCAAGCTCTTCGAGTAACCACAGGGTGCGACTGGCGCGGCTATTAGGGGCAAAGTGAAGTGTCAACATGGTATGGGTTCCTCAAAACCTGAGCGGTTCGGCAATGCCGGCCGGACCGCGTGAAAGACAACCGATTGTGATGTTTCTTACTATACGGCCCACACAGGATATTGGCATATCCTCTGCCAATAATTAAGCCGAGGGGTCGTTTTCTGAGAGTGGGGTGTCAGAGAACGGGAGTCGCTCCGAAAGATGGTCTCCATCGTCTATCAGCCTCACCCCCAAACCAATCAGTCTCACGGGCTTGGTCCTGCGCTCCCAGCCCTCCACCAGCAAGTCCTGATAATCGGCCTCAACCGCCTTCGTGCCCACCCGCTCCACTGTGGTCGTGGTGAAATCGTTGAACTTCAGTTTGACGAATGCCTTGTCGATAGCGTGCCAGGCTTTTGCTGCCTCAATACGCTCCATCAGGTTGATGTAGAGCCGCTCGATGATCGGCGCCCACTCTGCCGGGCCGCTGACGTCCTCGGCAAAGGTTCGCTCGACACTCACAGACTTGCGTACCCTGCTGGGTTGGACGGGCCGCTCATCCCGGCCCCGTGCGCGTTCATGGAGCACCACGCCAAACTTGCCGAAGCGACGCCGCAATTCGTGCAGGCTCCATTCCCGCACGTCGGCACAGGTTCTCAGCCCGTAACGATGCATCTTGTCTGCCGTCACCGCCCCCACCCCGGGAATTTTCTTCACTGACAGCGCGGCGACAAAGGCATCCACTTCATCAGGCGGCACGACCGTCAGGCCATCGGGTTTCTTCCAATCCGAGGCGACCTTGGCAATGAACTTATTGACCGATACGCCGGCCGACACCGTGATGTCGAGCTCTTCACGAACCTGTTGTCGAATGGCCTTGGCGATCCGGGTGGCTGTCAGCTCCTCATCGGATATCTCGCTGACATCGAGGTACGCCTCGTCCAAGGACAGCGGCTCAATGATCTCGGTGAAATTGGTGAAAATGCTCCGCATCACTTTGGAGGCCTCACGGTACTTATGCATCTGGGGCGGCACGACAGTCAGCTGCGGGCAGAGCCGCATCGCCTGCGCCGTGGGCATGGCGGAACGGACCCCATAGGCGCGCGCATCGTAATTGCAGGTTGTTAGTACGCCACGCCGCTCGGCGCTGCCCCCCACCGCCATGGGAATTCCGCGCAGCTCGGGGTGGTCGCGCATCTCGATCGCGGCATAGAAGCAATCGGCGTCGATATGGATGATTTTGCGCTGCATGGAGTGAGGTTACACCGAAAATCACAGGCTTTACCCCACCTCTAGCCGCTAGCTATCCTCGCCCGCCTGCACCTTTTCAAAGTGCGCCTCCAGAATCTCACTGCCAAGTGTTGAGCCGTCGTTGTTGCCCAGTTTGATCGCCGGCCAGGCCCCGGTGGCAAACATAAACAGCACCGTCGCGCCCTCGGGGCCCGCGACCAGAGGCCCGTATCCTCGATTGGCCAGGCCAATACGGATATCACCGGCCTGATGCCAAGTCGCGCCGACCCGTTGCGACCCTTCCAGAACGATCTCGGTGTAGTCACAGTCGTGGGTATGCGCCTCAATTGTGCAGCCGGGCGGATAGAACACCTTAAAGACAGTGGGAGACTCTGCCCGGGTCGGGTCGCCAACGCGGTACATCGACGAAATCACCCCGGTAGGAAGCTCTATCTTATCGAGGTCCTCCCAGTTGAGCGCGAAGTGACCCTTGCGCTCGAGCGCCTCCTTGATTTCCTGATCTGTCGCCTGTCCCACAATCACTCCTTACTGGCGTGCGCTGGCAAATAAACACAGCTGCTGGAGCGCAACCGTTGCGGCAGCGAGTGAGGTAATCGCACCCACATCATATTGCGGCGCCACCTCAACCACGTCCATGCCCACCAGATTAATACCCTTTAAGTGCTGCAGGATCTGCATGGCCTGATGAGTCGACAAGCCACCGACCACGGGTGTGCCGGTACCCGGGGCAAAACTGGGGTCCAGACAGTCGATATCAAAGGTCAGATAGCAGGGTCGATCACCCACAATACCCTTCACCTGCGCCGCCAGATCGGCGGGCTTCATATCGTGCACGGCAGGGGCGTCAAAAATGTGAAAGCCATGGTCGCTGTCGTTATGGGTGCGCAGACCGATCTGTGCAGAGTGCGCAGGGGAAATGAGTCCCTGCTGTGCGGCGTGATAGAACATGGTGCCATGATCAATCCGCTGGCTGTCTTCTGCCCACGTATCGGAGTGGGCATCGAAATGGATCAGTGAAAGCTCGCCATGCTTCTCGGCGTGCGCCCTGAGGAGGGGATAGGACACGAAGTGATCGCCCCCGATGGATAATAGCGCAGTATCCGTAGCGAGAATTTGACGGGCGCACTCGTAAATCTCGTCCGGCACCCCGGCGGGGTGACCTGCATCAAAATCACAGTCACCGTAATCCACAATCGCCAGCGTTTCGAGCGGCGAGAAACCCCACCCCACCGCTTTGCGCTCCCAGGCGAGGCTCGCCGAGGCTTCGCGTACCCCACGCGGGCCAAATCGACTTCCAGGACGGGCGGTAGTCGCCAGATCAAAGGGAATACCCAGCACGGCGACATCGGCGTCGGCCAAATCGCGGGTATACCGGCGGCGCATAAAACTTAAGATGCCGCCGTAGGTGGCCTCCTCGGTCACGCCTTTGAGGCTCTCGCGAAGCATTGCCTGATCGGGGGGTGAACTCATATGTACTTCCCTGTTGTCGTTATTCTCGGCCGAGCAAGTTAATCACATAACCCGCAGCGAAGCAGGCGAAGGCGACCATGCTGATCGGCGGCAAACCGCCATGCCAACCCGCGGGATGCAGCCAGCCGCTATAGCCCATAAAGAACAAATGCCCCGCGCCCAGTAGCAGGGCAAACAACATGAATCGTCGCGAGGTAATGAACTGGATAAATGCTGCATCTTCTCGCAGGAAAGTCTGGAAGCTCATGTTGTAACCCCATAGCACGACAAAGGCAGCCACCCCGCCCAGCATGCTCAGCCCCGCATTCAGCGTGAGCGTGCCGTCAGGCATAAAGAACTTGCCATAGACCGCAGGGTGAAACAGTAAAAAGCTCATCAACACATGAATCAGCACAAACAAGAAGCCCGCCATGCCGAGCGCTTTGCGGGCGTTAAGCCAAGAGGTAGCGACTGCGCCGCCGAGGCTTTTGTAGGGCCCGCGGCTGAAGTTGAGCGTCAGCAGCAGAAACGCCGCCAGACACACCCCTTTATTGAGGATAAAAAGCGGAAAGTCTTTCCAGGGAACCGGCCCGACAATGTGGTAACGCAGCGCGGCATAACCCAGAGACAGCAGAAAGACACCGAATATGATCGACGGCGCCGCGTTGGCACGCTCGTCCTCACTGGCCCCGTTGCTGATCTCGCTTGCCATGCGCTCCCCCTTATTATTTTGACGTCGGTTAATCCTAAATCAAAACGGGGGAGTCGGTGGTCAAGAAGTCGCCGCCATCACCGGGCGCTTGCCGTCCTTACCGTAGAGGTTGACCTGCAGACTCGAAATCGCATGCACCAAAATAATCGGCTCGATCTTCTGTTTGCCGGTCCAGTAGATATTGGGAAACCGCTGGAGAATGCGCTCATAGGCCATCTTGAGCTGCAGCTGCGCAACCCGATTGCCGAGACAACGATGCACGCCGTGGCCGAAGGCCAGATGCTTGTCGACGTTGTCGCGCATCATGTCGAACTGGTCGGGGTTGGGGAACATGGAGGGGTCCCGGTTCGCCGCGCCGTACCACATGACCACTTTTTCATCTTTGGCGATGCGCTGTCCGGCGACTTCAGTGTCTTCCATCGCGGTGCGCCGCATATGCATCACGGGTGACACCATGCGCAATGCCTCGTGGGACATCCGTTCGATCAATGAGGGGTCATCGAGCACCATCTGCCGCTGCTCGGGAAACTCGGTTAGCAGGCGGATCGTGCCCGACAGGGAATTCCGGGTCGTATCGTTACCCGCAAAAATAATCAGTAGCCATGAGCCGTCAAGATAGCTCTGTGACAAGGGCTTTTCGCCCAGCGTCGCGTTGGCAATGGTGGTCAGCAGGTCCTCGCGGGGGTTGCGTATCCGGTCCGCCATCACCCGCTCGCCGTAGCTGAACATATCGTGCAGGATCTTCTCAAAACGGAACGGGAAGGAGGGCTCGGCGAGAAGCATCCTGAGCGGGTGGGTGATGAACTGAGGGGCCAGCTCGAGGTAGTGCATCCACTTGATGATGTCGGATCGATCTTCCTCGTCGACCCCTAGCATTTCGCATAGCGTGAACATGGGTAGCTCAATGGAGAACAGCTTGGCGAAGTCCACTACCGGCCCTTGCCGCTCCATGTTGTCGAGCAAATCGTCAATCTTGCGGCCCACGCGCTCCTTTAAGGTCTCGATATAAGCGGGGAAGAAAAAAGCCGCTTGCTGGGTGCGCAGATCCCGATGAAGATCTGCGTCGAGGTTAATAAGTGAATTGTATGCGGCGTACATCAGCCGCTCCGCCCTACCCTTGTCATTGCGCAGCACGCTCATGTTGATGCTGCCGCGCTGGGAAGAAAAGATCTGCGGGTTGAGTTCTACGTGTTTGACGTCGTCGTAGCGCACCACGGACCAGAAACCAGAGGATGGCTTTTTGATCTGTGACCACATCACCGGCGCGTCCTCGCGCATTCGGCGGTAAAAATCGAAGGGTTGCCCCCGGGTCCAAGAGTTGGTCACGCCCAGCTTAAAGCCCGACAAACGCGGATAGATCTCATCAAAGATCGGGTCGCGCGCGCCGGTATCGAGCAAGATGTCGTCGCTCACTGCCGGATGGTGGTCTATCGGTTGTGCGCTATTCATTGGAGTCCTGATTAAGGTGCTTTGTCAGTTGGAGCCGGTGGAGGCTACGGCGATCATCTGCGGGCAGATCATGGGCCTAAAAGTCGCATCATGCCAGTTAAGGGTCTCTTCTGGCCAAATACCCAGTGTCGCACCTGACTGATAGCGAGCTGGTGGCTCACAGACTGGGTTAGATCAGGGCGATAAAGCCCATTTGACGCTGAGAGCCGTATAACTCCCGTCGTTTCACTGTAAGGACCGGTTTTGCGGATCTTTCTAACCCTCCTGTTTGCACTGTGCCTGCCCTTAATGAGCAAGGCCGAGTATTCCCACACCTACCTCGACAGCTATCCGCTGCATATAGCCGCCGTTGGCGAACTCGACATTGCCTATCGCATCGTCGAGCCGGGTCCTGACAAACCCAAAGTCGTGGTCATCATGGGTCTGGGGGGGTCGAATGTGGCGTGGGGTGACGCACTGATATCCGGACTGGCCAACGGCGGCTATGAGGTCTTATTACTGGACAACCGCGACACCGGCGCCTCTACCCGCTTTGATGAGTGGGGCCAGCCCCTTTTGTGGTGGGAACTGCTCAAATACCGGTTGGGCTTTTCAGTGAACGCACCCTACACGTTGAACGACATGGGGGCCGATATTGCCGGCCTCATGGACGCAGTGGGCTACAACGAGGCACACATTATCGGCGCCTCCATGGGCGGTATGATTGCCCAGATTGTGGCAGCCCAATACCCCGCTAGGACCCGCAGTTTGATCTCGATTATGTCGACCACCAATGCGCCCCATCTGCCGCCGCCAACTGACGAGGCTGAGATGAAGTTGCGCAACCTGGCGACCGGTAAAGCAGAAGCGGACCGCGAGCATTCCATTCGAGACCGGGGGTTTTATCCTGAGTCCATGCAGCGACATCTCATGGCCATCTTCAAAACCGGCGACCGCTCTGACGAGGTCGCCACCATCGCTGCACCCACACTGGTTCTGCATGGGGCGGATGACGGGTTGGTGCCACCCGAGCATGGCCGGCATACCGCGTCACTGATCCCGGATTCCCGCTTTTTACTGATCGACGGTATGGAGCACAATATGCCCGAGGACGTCATACCTCTGCTGGTCAACGAGATGACCGGCCATATGGACGCCGTTGAGGCTGGCGCTCTCGCCACCCGCTAGCTGACAACATCAGGAAAAATAGCACCCTAAGGCGCCACTACTTTTTCTCCATTTCTACTCAGAAATCCAGACGCACCCGCACACCGATGTTTCGGCCTGGCAGCGGCACCTGGTCTTTCACGAAGGACGAGTGATTGCGCGCCACCTCGTCGGTGAGATTGCGAGCGAACGCCGTCAGCGTCAGGCGTGTGGAATCAGTAAATCCGTATGACCAAGACGCATCTGCGTTCACCAGCGTAAACCCGTCGGTCGCCGATTCACCCGACGCCACGTTAGTCTGACGCTCCACATCCTTTACCAGCAATTTGGCGGAGAAATCACTGAGCGTGTAGCGAGCAGTGAACATGTTTCTCGCCGGCACGATCCGCGGCACGTCTCCGCCATTGGTGAACTCGGCGTCGACCTCATCGCGTCCGAGGGTCAATTCCAGCTCACCACGGGGCAGTTCAAATCGCGTGCCGAGCTCGATCTCATACCCGGTGAACTCAGCGTCCTGTTGGCTGTACTCGGACAGAATCAGACCGCCATGGTCAAGGTGTTCATCATCATGGTGCTCGTCGTGATGTTCACCTTGGTGCGCCTCATCCATGTGTGCTTCATGCTCTTCTTCAAGCTCATCACGGAGGTAGATGTAGTTATCGACCCGGTTGTAATAGATCGAAGCCGAACCAAAAAAGTTGTGGTAGTCGAAATTGAAGGCAAGATCGATATTATCTGAGCGTTCTATGTCCAGCGTGATGTCACCCACCTCGTAACGGCTGCTGGCGAGGTGTTCGCCGTTCATGAACAACTCAACAGCCGACGGTGTTTTGCTGACGCTGGCAAGGCTCAGTGACAGCGAGCTGTGCTCATTGAGATCCCGGCGCAGTGTCGCCGCGGCACTGAACACTTCGTCACTGAATGCCGCAGCCTCGTACACCATCTCATTTTCGTGGTGCTCTTCGTGCTCGCCTTCATGATCTTCATCATGATCACCCTCATGCTCCTCGTCATGATCACCTTCGTGCTCTTCACCATGCTCATCATCGTGGTGCATCTCGGCAACGAAACCATCGCGGTCTACCTGATCAAATCGCACACCCAGATCCAGTGTGGCAAATCCCAGATCGTCCGAGCTGAAGAAGCCCAGCGTGGTCTCTGTGGAGTCCACCGGGGCCATGAAGGCCTCTTCACCAATGATCGAGATTTCCTCCTCGGCGTAGTTCAGCACCACTTTGCGGACACGTTCGCCCGCACTCAGATCAAGAGCGACAGAAATTTCCGTTGCCTCATTACTGAATACTGTCGGACCTTCGGCGTGATCATGGTCCTCGTGGCCTCCTTCCTCATCACCTTCTGCGTGTTGCTCCATGAGCTCGTAGTTCGTGTTCTTCACGGCAAAGTCGATGGCATTCAGGAAAGGAATAGACGTTTTAAATGAGCCGCTCAGCGCAATGATCTCTGACTCGGTGTTGGAAAAAATGCGTTCCTCACCGTGCTCGTCGTGTCCCGCATGATCGTCTTCGTCGTGGTGATCATCACCATCGTCATGTCCTTCTTCGTGGTCCTCCTCATGACCCTCTTCGTGCTCACCCTCGTGCTCGTCGTCATGCTCTTCATGAGCCGCCTCCGAGTGGAAGGGAATGCCGTAAGTGCTGCTGAGGTCGCTGTAAGACAGGCCGACATAGCCCCAGTCGCCGGTAGTAGAAAGACCTATTCGATGCGAGGTGGTCGAGACATCGGAATTGGCCAGCTTGTCCATATCGTGGCCTTCCTCATGCCCTTCCTCGTGTTCCTCGTCGTGGTCCTCGTGCTCGTCTTCATGCTCCTCATCGTGATGGCCTTCATGCATATCGAGCACGGCGCCTTTGGGGATTTCATAATCCTCCATGTCGACGTCCTGATAGCTGTAGGTCAGATTCAGGCCGCCCAGGTTGCCGCGCAACGAGAGATCAACCGCCTCGCCGTCATTGACCGACTGGGCTTCGGCACCGACCGTGCCGCTGAAACCCTCAAGATCGGTTGTGGGGATACTGTTATCGACCACATTCACAATGCCGCCGATCGAGCCGTTGGAGTACATCAACGCCGAGGGGCCGCGAACGATCTCGACCTGCTTGACGTCATTGAGACTGACATCAACAGCATGGTCGGGCCCCAGCGCCGAGACATCGCGTATGACCGTGCCGTTATTCAGCACCTTGACGCGGTTGCCACTCATGCCACGGATAATCGGCTGGCCGACAGCGCCACCAAAGTCCGCAGAAGAGACGCCAAGGAGTGCATCAACATGCTCTCCCAAAGATTGAATGCCTGCTTCGGTGATTGCCTGACCATCCAAAACATGGATAGGACGTGTTGCAGAAGATTCGTTAACGCCGACAAACGAGGCTGTGACGACAATTTCTTCCAGTAAGGTTTCTTCGCTCCCGAATACAAACGACGGAGACACCGCCGCGACTACGAGAGCATGTGCTGCTATGCGCTGCATGCTCGCCTCCAAATAAGAGAATTAGTGAACTAAAAAGTTGAGTTCAGCTAAGAGGCGGAGCGCGAGCCTGAAAAGAGGTGGTGGCGGCCGCAACGGAAGCGCCAACAAGACGCGCTGTCGGTGCGGGCTGAAGGATTGGAACAGCCTGAACAGGGACGGTTGAGACAGCTGCCGAGTGCTCAACTGAGCAGTGATGACACTCGGTGTGGCTTTGGCCAAAGTCGCTGCTGAGATCATGCTCAATCGCGTGCACAGTGTTGCTGGCGGCGAATAGTATCGCCGCACAGAGCACCCACCGGGCAAACTGCTTGTATCGATTGAGCATCATTTCTGACTTGAACCCTTTGGTCCGTCATCCGTCTTTTCGCAGGATAGACGAGTCTTAAGCGCCATCACAAGGCTACAGGTGGGGGAATATGGCATCACTTTTGGTCACGCCAAGCTCGTGTAGACCTCGCCAAAGACCCGATCGAAGATCTGAAGCTCTTCGATGCGGCCCATGCTGACCCGCGAGTAGGTGACATAACCCTCGTAAATGCCACGAATTCTTATGTTGCGGGCGGCCATTTTAGCCTTAAAGACATCGGCGTCGCGCTGGATGTCGGCGTAAACAAAACTCGTCTGCGAAGGCAGCGGTTCAATCCCGTGACGCCGGAAGGTGGCGTTGACCATCTCACGGCCCTGAAGAATCTTGTCGCGGGAAAAAGTGATGAAGTCCTCATCGAGGTAGCTGTGATACGCGGCGTACAGCCCCACACCGTTGCGCCAGGCCATCACGTTGTCGTTGACCACGCTCACGATGTCGGGATGCCCCATCCCGTAGCCCACACGAAGCCCGGCCATACCGAAGATCTTTGAGAAGGTTCGTGTGATGAGAATATTGGCACCACCGCGCACCAGATCTACCATCGAGGTGTAGTCGGGCTTGTCGGTGAGTTCGTTGTAGGCCTCATCGATCAAAATGGGCACCCTGGGGCTGATCTCTCTGCAGAAGCTGCGCAGCTCATCGCCATCGATGGCCATGCCCGTGGGGTTATTGGGGTTGCAGAGATAGACCAGGCTCACGGAGTCATCGACTGCACGTGCCATGGCCTCGAGATCAATGGCCATGTCGTCACGCAGCGGCACCCGGTGCACCGCGACACCGAGCTTCTCGGCGTATTGAAGATGATCTGAGTACGTCAGCGTCGGTGAAATCACCTTGCCGCGTTTACCAAAGGCCATCATCGCGGCCTGAAGACCCTCGTTCGACCCGGACGCCAAAAACACCTGCTCACGATCCAGCTGGTGGCGTGCCATAAACAAGCCCATCAGATCGTCCTCTATGGCACCGGGATAGTAGGCAGTCTTGGGCAGTATTTTGGCCACCGCGGCAAGTGCCTTGGGGCTGGGACCATAGGGATTCTCATTGAACATGAGTCGAATTTGACCGGGGGGTATCTCCACCTGCCCCATCGTCAACGGCGTTAGTGCCAGTCCCGCCGTGCCCATTACAAGGCCCTGTAGTGCCCGCCGGCGGCTCAACGAGCACGCCCCCACCGTGCGCCCGGCCAGCATCGCCATCGCGGCGGCCAACGCTTCAGGTTGTGCCCGCTCTGTCGCGGGTTCAATCAATTGCTGCGCCATCCTGCTGCTCCTCGGGTCGTTTACTTGGCCAACCGGAACCTCTACGTTTTTGCAGACCTGCAGCCCCCGATTGCAGTTTTCGCTTTATCATACGCGCCCTTTCCGAAATGACACTGACAGGGACGCCAGTACATGTCCAATCCCATCACCGGCATCATTGCAAAAAAGGGTTGGTGCGTTGCAGACGGCGCCACCGGCTCGAATTTTTTTGTTCGCGGCCTCGAGGCAGGCTACCCGCCCGATCTCTGGTGTGTGGAAAAGCCGGAAGAAGTGCTGTGGCTGCACGGCGCATTTTTAGAGGCCGGCGCCGACATCATCCTGACCAACAGCTTTGGTGCCAATGCACCCAGACTCAAACTCCATAAGGCCCAGAACCGCGTGGGAGAACTCAATGCTGCCGCAGCACGGCTGGCTCGCGAAGCGACCCGCCAGCACTTTGAGGATACCGGTCGAAAAGCCGTCGTGGCGGGCGCGATGGGGCCCACAGGGGAGCTGTTTGAACCCATGGGCACCCTGACTCACACCGACACCGTGGCTTATTTTGCCGAACAGGCAAATGCGTTGGCAGAAGGCGGTGCTGAAGTCATCTGGATTGAAACCATGTCCTCGCTTGAAGAGGTGGCCGCCGCTGAAGAAGCGGCGCGCGCAACCAGTTTGCCGGTGTGCGCCACGCTGACCTTTGATACCGCGAGGCGCTCGATGATGGGCGTCACCCCAGCGGATTTCGCGCAATTTGCAGCAGAGATTGGTCTGGATATGGCGGGTGCCAACTGCGGCGTGGGGCCCGCCGAGTTGATGGACTCGACCCAGGGGCTGATCGCCGCCGGTATTGAGATCCCGGTTGTTGCGAAAGGGAACTGCGGCATCCCACAGTATGTCGATGGCGCGATTCATTTCCACGGCAGCCCGGAACTGATGGCGCAATATGCCCTGTATGCCCGCGACGCCGGCGCCACCATTATCGGGGGCTGCTGTGGCACAACGCCTGAGCACATTGCAGCGATGGTGAGCGCACTCGACACTACTCCACGAAGGGCTCTGGATGCCGAGGCGATGACCGCCGCACTCGGGAATCCGTGGGCAGCACTCGGTAAGCCTGAGAGTGGTGCCGGCGGTGAGCGACGCCGCGGACGCCGTCGCAGAGGCTAACGTCCTTCGCTTATAGAGATGATCATCTGACACACTCTACTCGATGACTCTGCGACAGGACGCGATATCGGCTAAATTTGCGCCGACGAACAGTGGAGCATTCTAAGTTCAGGCTGGACGTGGGGGCGGCCCGGATAAGCTTTTCATGTCATATCTGCCCTTAATTGTTGAAAAACTCTTGTCAGCACTCTAAGTTGACGACTGTTATACGGCACAGAAGTTACGCCTGCTGGTAGGCAAATCGAGCCAATAAGCAGAGGCAAATCCACCAAGGTGATGCGCAGTTTGGTTGGGAACTTCTTGCCACACTAAATTAGAGAATCATTTGGACAGACCAATGCTGAGCACTAAACAAAATAATGGGAATATTTGGGCGTTAATCGGGTGCCTGTTATGTCTGGTTGCCACGCCCTCTTTTGCCGCGTCAGTGAGAGGTACCCTCCCCTCAGGAGACGAGGTCGATATTGAGATCGTCAAA
>QOPK01000048.1 GCA_003331685.1 Halieaceae bacterium
AGTGGGTGTTTGAGTACAGCCCGGAGAGCTTTACCGGCACGGAGATGGATTTCGCCGTATCGGTTTGCGATGCGGTGAACGAGGTCCTGACACCGACCCAGGAGCAGCCGGTCATTATTAACCTGCCCGCTACGGTCGAAATGAGTACACCCAACATTTACGCTGATCAGATCGAATGGTTCTGCGATCACATTTGCAATCGCGACGCACTGATCATCTCTTTGCATACCCACAATGACCGAGGCTGTGCGGTCGCCGCCGCCGAGCTCGGCGTGATGGCCGGTGCAGACAGGGTGGAAGGTACGTTGCTGGGCAACGGAGAGCGCACGGGCAACATGGACATCATGACCATGGCAATGAACCTTTACAGTCAGGGCGTGGACCCTTTGTTAGATTTCACCCACATGGATGAGATTTGCACAGTAGCCCGAGAGTGTACACAGCTGCCGGTTCATCCGCGCCATCCGTACGCTGGAGAGCTCGTATTCACGGCTTTCTCCGGCAGTCATCAAGACGCCATTCACAAATGCTTGTCCAAACGTGACGCCGATGGCGCCTGGGACGTCGCCTATCTACCGATTGATCCTGCCGACATCGGTCGCACGTATCAGGAAGTGATTCGCATCAATAGTCAGTCGGGCAAAGGCGGTGTTGCCCATGTGCTGCGTCGGGATTACGGACTGGAACTGCCGCGTTGGCTGCAGGTTGATTTCAGTACCGCCGTGCAGGGTTTGGCGGAGGACAGCGAGGCAGAGGTTTCCAGCGACGACATTTTTGCGTTGTTCAGCGAGACTTATCTGAGCACCGCGGACCGATGGCAGTTGGGCAATTACCAGCTGTCGCGGCGGGATGAGTCCGACGGACTTGAGGTCACATTGCATGGACCTCAGGGAGATGTGGCGCTGACTGGCCAGGGCAATGGGGTGGTCGATGCCTTTGTGCAGGCCATGGAGTCGTTCACCGGCCGACATATCGTAGTGGTTGAGTACTCTGAGCACACGCTGGGTCAGAGTGCAGACGCGGAGGCAGTGTGTTACGTACAACTCAATGTCGATGGCGAACGCCCCTGTGGAGTCGGTCGCAGCCACGATATCGTGCAGGCGTCGCTGGCAGCCATTCTCTCTGCGCTAGACGGTCGTGGCCAAGTGCTCGCAAACGCGGCCTGACTCAGGCTTCGGCCTGCGGTTTTGCGCCCGGATCGAAGCGGCTCTTTGCGACCCCGGAACACCGAAAGCCACGTCGCACTGTGACTGGTCGGCGGGGACGCAATCGCAGCCTTGTTGCGCACGTGATGCGAGGCCTCTCCTGGTGCCTGATTGCGCTCACATTGAGCAGCTGCTCGGCCACCCAGTTTATATACAACCGTGTCGATATTCTTGTCCGCTGGTATCTCGATGACTATGTGTCACTGGATCGCGAACAGCAGGCGCGCTTCGATCACCGTCTGGAGGCCTTGCTCGACTGGCACCGTCGCGAGGAGTTACCTGCCTATGTGGTGTTGCTCGATGATGCCTTGACCATCCTCGATGAGGGTGTCCCGCTCGAGGATACCCGTGTGATGGCAGACCAAATCGAAGACGCGGCGATTCGTTTTCAGGATCCTTTTCTAGAGTTGTTATTGAGTACGGGAGAGGACCTCAGCCCTGATCAGCGGCAGGAGTTCGTGGACGTCTTAATGTCCAAACAGGAAGAGTTCGAGGAAGACCGGCTGGCACGCGGCGATGCGGAGTACCGTGAAGATCTTGAAGATCGGTTCGACAAGCAATTAACCCGCTACCTCGGGCCGCTTACTGCGGAGCAGACTGACCTTATCGCTGTTGGCGTCTCGGAAATGACGCGATTGGATCGTTTTTGGTTGCAAGATCGGCGGGTCTGGATAGCGGAGTTGTCAGTGATCTTGCTGGCGGCTGAACCTGACTGGCCAGATCAGGTGCGTGCTTTGATCGCAGGGCGCGATGATGCCCTGTTGCCCGCCTATCGGGAGGGCATCGATCACAATGGCGAAGTCATTTTGCAGTTATCGCGAGACGTTTTGATCGCGCGCACCGACAAGCAGGACCGGAAATTACGCAACCGCTTGCAGTCCTTGCGCGACGATCTGGCGGCGCTTGCGGCACAGAATGCAGAGACGGTTAGCCCTTGATCAGGGATTGATCGCGGATCGCGCCTTTATCGGCACTGGTCACCATGCTCGCGTAGACCTTGAGCGCCGTCGATACCTGACGGGGCCGATCTGCCGCGGGTTGCCATGCGCGGGGGGTCTGATTCATGGCCTCTCGCCGACTCGCCAACGTGGCGGCATCAACCAACACGTTGATCGTCCGCGCGGGGATATCGATTTCGATCGGGTCACCCGGCTCAATCAGGGCAATCGCACCGCCGGACGCGGCCTCGGGTGAGACATGCCCAATGGACAGCCCGGAGGTGCCACCGGAGAAACGCCCATCGGTAATCAGTGCGCAGGCTTTTCCAAGTCCTTTGGATTTGAGGTAGCTGGTGGGGTAGAGCATCTCCTGCATGCCGGGTCCACCGCGTGGCCCCTCGTAACGGATAATCACCACATCCCCCGCCTGAACACGGTCTTCAAGAATATCGGCCACCGCGGCTTCCTGACTGTCACAAATGTGTGCAGGTCCGGTGAACTGTAGTGACTCATCGTCCACGCCGGCGGTTTTCACCACGCAGCCCAGCTCCGCAATGTTGCCGAACAAGACTGCCAAACCCCCTTCCTGCGAGTAGGCGTGCGCCATCTCTCTCACGCACCCGCTTTCCCGGTTAGTGTCGAGATTGGGCCATCGGAGATCCTGGCTGAAAGCCTGCTGGGTGGGAATGCCTGCAGGGCCCGCGGCATAGAGGGTGCGAACATCCTCTTCCTTGGTCTGCATAATATCCCAGCGGGACAGCGCCTCGCCGAGGCTGGCGCTATGCACCGTTGGGCAATCTAAGTGGAGCAGGTCTCCCCGCGCGAGTTCACCGAGGATGGCCATGACCCCACCGGCGCGGTGCACGTCTTCCATATGGTAGAGCGGCGTGCTCGGTGCCACCTTGCACAGCTGCGGGATTTTGCGGGATAGCGCGTCGATCGCCGCCATGTCGAAGTCCACACCGGCCTCCTGCGCCGCGGCGAGCAGGTGCAAGATCGTATTGGTCGAGCCACCCATAGCGATATCGAGGCTCATGGCGTTCTCAAACGCACGTTGGCTGGCAATCTCGCGAGGCAACGCTGTGGCGTCATCCTGCTCGTACCAACGCCGCGCTAAGTCCACGATCAGGCGGCCCGCGCGCAAAAACAGTTGTTCACGGTCTGCGTGGGTCGCCAGTAGAGATCCGTTGCCGGGTAAGCTGAGTCCCAAGGCCTCGGTCAGGCAGTTCATCGAGTTGGCGGTGAACATGCCGGAGCAGGAGCCGCAGGTTGGACAGGCAGAGCGCTCGTAGGCTTCTACCGTGGCATCGTCGGCGCTGGAGTCCGCGGCGATCACCATGGCATCGACTAGATCCAGCTTGTGCTCAGATAACGCAGTTTTGCCTGCTTCCATCGGGCCACCTGACACAAACACCACCGGGATGTTGAGCCGCATGGCAGCGTTCAGCATGCCGGGGGTGATCTTGTCGCAGTTGGAAATACACACCATGGCGTCCGCGCAGTGGGCGTTGACCATGTACTCAACAGAATCGGCGATGAGGTCTCGGGACGGCAGGCTATAGAGCATGCCGTCGTGGCCCATGGCGATACCGTCGTCCACGGCGATGGTGTTGAACTCTTTGGCGACGCCGCCAGCCGCTTCGATCTCGCGCGCAACCAATTGTCCGAGGTCTTTGAGGTGCACGTGGCCAGGCACGAACTGGGTGAACGAATTCACCACCGCAATAATGGGCTTCTCAAAGTCCTCATCCTGCATGCCGGTTGCACGCCACAAGGCTCGGGCGCCTGCCATATTGCGTCCGGCGGTTGAGGTGCGAGATCGATATTGGGGCATCGAATTCTCCGGGTGGTGATTAAAAAGGGGTAGCTAGCTTACCACTGGCGCCTGAGGAGTTCAGATTGTTCGTCGCAGCACTGCCGCGTTGCGCTGCCAGTTATAGAGCTGTTGTTTTTCGACCGGTAAGTCGTCCAGGCTCGCGGCTTCAAAACCCTGTTCGAGAAACCAGTGCGTGCTTTGTGTCGTGAGCACAAAGACGTGGGTGAGCGAAAGCGCTTTCGCCTCGGCGATCAGTTCTTCTAGAAGCTGCTGGGCTCTGCCTGTGCCTCGGTAGTCAGGATGTGTCGCGACACAGGCGATCTCTCCCACGCTCTCAGCTTCATAGGGGTAGAGTGCGGCGCACGCCAGAACGCGGCCATCTCGCTCGAGAATAGAAAAGTAACTGATCTCTTCCTCGAGGCGCTCACGGGACCGCCTGACCAATGCGTCACTGTCCTCGAGTGGTCTGATCAACTCGACGATACTGGCGATGTCATTTATGTCCGCTGACCTGGCCTGCTCGTAGGGGTTTTGTGCGATCAGGGTGCCAGAGCCGTCATGGGTGAACAGCTCCTCGAGGAGCGCGCCCTCATGCTCGTAGCTGAGCAAATGACTGCGAGCGACTCCGCTGGCGCAGGATCGGCAGGCGCTGTCGCGCAGGCGCTGCTGCTCGACATCGCCGAGGTCGAGATCCCATGCGGAGTCAATGGTGCACTGGCGAATCAGATCTCCGCCAGCGGTGTGTAAACCTGGCTGGCGGTCAAGGAAAATCAACTTGTCAGCGCCAATGGCCACAGCTACTTTTTCAGCAACCTCGCTGGCGCTAAGACTGAAAATTTCTCCCGCTGGCGAGTAACCGAGTGGCGACAGCAGCGCGATGGCATCTTGATCCAGAATGCCACGAATCCCTTCGGCATCGACTCGGCGTACCGTGCCGCTTTGCAGGTAGTCGACGCCATCGACAATACCAATGGGCTTTGCCGTCACCACATTGCCGCCCAGAATTCTGAGCCGGGCACCGGTCAGTGGGGTGTTGGGTAGCCCCATTGAAAGCTGCTGCTCAAGCTGCACCCGCTGCCGCGCTGCTGTCTCGATAGCCAACGACAGCGTGAGGTCATCGGTAATGCGAATACCGTCGTGGAACTGTGCCTGCTGATCGGTGGGCAGTGCGGCATCAATCGCCTCCCGAGTGGCGTGAACCAGTACCAGTTTGATACCCAGAGAGTGAAGCAACGCTAAATCGTGGATCAGGGTTGCGTGCCCCGCTGATTCCAGCGCGCCGTTCCCCAAATAGATCACAAAGGTCCGCCCACGGTGTGCCTTGATATAGGGACCCGTGTGGCGAAACCAGGCAATGTGATGCGCTGTGTCGGTCATGGTATCTGTCGGTATTGATGACAATAGGCCACGGCGAAGCGACCTTTCAGGGACGCGCATCCTACCGAGTCTTCCGGTTGCGAGAAAGGGTAAAAATCTTCATGTCAGGCTCGTGATGACACGAGTGGCGGGGCCTGCCCCTTGCCGATAGGCTAGCGCTAATGAGTGGGCAGAGTAGGCCGCGAGATGTCACAGGATCTGGGAAGGCCCGCGTGGATGGAGGACCGCCTCGGCGAGGCCATTACGCGTCTAACAACGCGCATTGGCGACGCCGGCTTTACCGCCCTCACCGATTCTGCGGCGGCCGCTGGTCAGTCGCGCGCTTTCCAAGAGCTCCTTGCCTGCAGCGACTTTTTTGGCGAGCAGGTCGCACGCCAGCACGCGTGGCTTTGCGGCGCGCTGGCTGACGGAACGCTGCTGGAGAGCCGCGATTGGGAGGCGGACCACTGGGACCGGGCGCTGTCTGCGCTAGTTCCGCCGACTCAATCCGAGCCGGATGCACTGGCTGCATTGCGAATCTTTCGTCATCGGGAGATGCTGCGCATTCTCTGGCGTGATTATGCTCGGCTGTCCAGTTTGGAGGAGGCTTTTGACGCGCTCAGCCAGCTCGCAGACTGCTGCATTCGCGCAGCACTCAGCATGGCAACCGCCACTCTGAAAGAAAAATACGGCACGCCATACGGCACCGACAGCGGTCAGCCACAGTCACTGGTGGTTCTCGGTATGGGCAAGCTCGGCGGTAATGAACTGAACTTTTCTTCTGATATCGACCTCATTTTCGCCTATCCCGAGGCGGGTCACACGCGGGGAGGCCGCCAGGAGCTGGATAACCAGGCGTATTTCATTCGTCTCGGCCAGATGGTGATCCGGCTGCTGGACGCGGTGACCGAGGATGGCTTTGCCTTCAGGGTCGATATGCGTCTGCGGCCCTACGGAGACAGCGGCTCATTGGTGGGGTCATACAACGCGCTGGAGGTGTACTACCAAGAACAGGGAAGAGAGTGGGAGCGTTACGCCATGATCAAGGCGCGGCCGATTACTGGCACGCCTGAGGCGCAAGAAAGCCTGATGAACATGCTTGGGTCTTTTGTGTATCGCCGCTACACCGATTTCTCCGTGATAGCGGCGCTGAGGGAAATGAAAAGCATGATGCGCGCCGAGGTCACACGGCTGGGGATGGATAATGATTTAAAGCGCGGCGCGGGTGGTATTCGGGAAATCGAGTTCATTGCGCAGAGTCTGCAATTGATTCACGGAGGGCGGATTCCGGAAATTCGCACCCGGCCACTGCTTTCGACGTTAACGGCCTTGGAGCGAGCCGAGGTGCTTTCCACCGACCAGGCTCGCCGGCTGGCTGCGCATTATGATCTTGAGCGTCGTGTCGAGCATGCGCTGCAGGCCATGCAGGACAGACAAACTCAGTCGTTGCCGAGCGAATGGGTGCCGCGGGCGCAATTGGCACTCCTGTCAGGGTTTGCCGATTGGGAGACGCTGCAAGCGCATCTGGCTGAGGCGCAGCGTGAGGTTGCCGCGCTGTTCAACGATCTGATTGCCGAGCCTCTGGCGACATCAAGCGACGATGCCTCGCGTGATAAAGAGACGGCGTCAGGCCTGTCGTTTTCCGACCTCAGTGAAATGAGCTTGGTGGAGCTGGGATACCAGCATGCTGAAGACAGCTGGGTCGCCGTGGCGAATTTTCTCGACAGCACATGGGTGGCAGCCCTGCAACCAGAGGGCCGCCATCGGCTGGAGGCCTTTTTGCCGCTTTTGTGTGAGATGGCGGCCGCCACACGGGAACCCGACTCGGCGCTGACAAGGAGCCTGCCTTTTGTGCGCGCGGTCTGCCGTCGCAGCGCTTACCTCGTTCTACTTCAGGAAAACCCGCGGGCACTGCGGCATCTACTGTCGCTGGTCGCCTCTAGCATCTGGCTGTCGGAGCGCCTTGCGGCGCGCCCGGAGTTGGTTGATGAGCTCCTGCACGAGTCGACGCTGTATAGCGCGCCCAGTCGCGATGAGCTCCATGCCTTGGTCAGGCAGCAACTGTTGCGCATACCGGAAGAAGATCTGGAGGCGCAGATGAGCGCACTCAGCCGCATCAAGGATGGTGTGATTCTCCGTGTCGCTGCGAGCGAGCTGACTGGCACGCTACCGATCATGAAAGTGAGCGATAACCTGACGTTTCTGGCGGAGGTCATGATCGAGCATGCCCTGGCGTTGGCACGCGCCGAGTTGGTGCAGCGCTACGGCCAGCCGCAATCTGACAGTACTGGTTTTGCTGTCATCGCTTACGGCAAGCTCGGCGGACTCGAGCTCAGTTACGGTTCAGACCTTGATTTGGTATTTGTCTTCGACGGCGCAGACGGAGAGACCGCTGGCCCGAAAGTGATCGACAACACCCGTTTTTACACACGGCTTGCGCAACGCGTCGTGCATGTCTTGTCGGCCCAGACCTACGCGGGGAGACTCTACGAGGTCGATCTGCGTCTGCGCCCGGACGGAGACTCGGGTCTGGTGGCCACAACATTGCCTGCACTACGTCGATACCAACTCGAGTCTGCCTGGGTATGGGAGCATCAGGCGCTGGTGCGCACGCGGGTGGTGGCAGGCGATCTGGCACTGAAGACGTCGTTGGAGGCGTTGCGAAGAGAGGTGCTGGCCATGCCGAGAGAGCAATCTGATCTTGCCTCAGCTGTCTGCGAGATGCGCGACAAGATGCGTGCAGAGCACACAGCGTCGTCGAACAGTCGCGAGCGCTTTGACGTCAAGCGCGATCCTGGTGGTATTGTCGATATTGAATTTGTGGTGCAATACCTCGTGCTGGCACATGCCAGCGAGCACGTTGAACTCACAGTATGGTCTGACGTGATTCGTCTACTTGAGGCGCTTGAGCAGACCGGACTCGTAACAGCTGATCAGGCAGAGAGTCTGTCGCAGGCGTATCTCGACTATCGCAGTGCGACCCACTCTCTGGGATTACAGGGGTGTGCTGCCGAGACCGACGTGGCTGAATTTAAAGTCCAGCGCCAGCAGGTAAAACAGATCACCGAGGCCTTATTACCCGGGTTGCAGGCAGGGTAGAATCGGGGCCTGAGGCGCTGATGGCTCATACCGTCGCTGCGAATCCATAGACGCGGCGCAAACAGATCAGCACACCAACCAGCATAAAGAGAAAGGAAACGACATGGACCTCTCAGAACTCACCGGCCACATCTGGCTCGATGGCGAAATGGTGCCCTGGCAGGAAGCGCGGGTTCATGTGCTGACCCATACCTTTCACTATGGTCTGGGTGTTTTCGAAGGTGTTCGCGCGTACAAGACCTCCGAAGGGACGTCGATTTTCCGCCTTAAGGAGCACACCGACCGGTTGTTCCGTTCAGCACATATTGTGCGCATGGACATGCCCTACGACAAAGAGACCCTCAACGCCGCACAACGAGAGGTGGTCAGGGCAAACGATCTGGATGAGGCGTACATACGCCCCATGTGCTTCTTGGGTTCTGAGGGAATGGGCCTGCGTGCCGACAACCTCAAGACCCATGTCATGGTGGCGTCATGGGCGTGGCCTTCCTATATGGACCCCGAGGCGCGAGACCGCGGCATTCGCGTCGCGACGTCAAGTTACACCCGCCACCACGTCAATATCACAATGTGTAAAGCGAAGGCCAATGGCAACTACATCAACTCGATTTTGGCACTCAGAGAAGCACTGGATGCGGGCTTTGAGGAGGCCTTGCTTCTCGATAACGAGGGTTACGTTGCAGAGGGCAGTGGCGAGAATTTTTTCCTCATCCGTGATGGTGTTCTCTATACGCCCGAGCTGACCTCTTGTTTGGAGGGGATTACGCGAGACAGTATTTTCCGCATTGCGGCGGATCAAGGCCTGACGGTCAGGGAAAAGCGGATTACCCGCGACGAAGTCTATGTCGCCGATGAGGCGTTCTTTACCGGCACCGCAGCAGAAGTGGTGCCAATCCGCGAGGTCGACAATCGCACGATCGGTAGCGGCATACGCGGTCCGATCACGGAAAAACTGCAAAGCATTTATCTAGAAGCCGTGCGTGGCGAGCAATCGCAGTACGCTGAGTGGTTGGCGCCGGTGGCTAACTAGGCAACACGGGCCCGATGCAAAGTCTTTCCAGTGGTGTTCAGTATCGGCACTGGCCAGTTGACGACGCCAAGGCCTGCCTGCTGCTTGCTCATGGTCTTGCAGAACATACTGGACGTTACGAGCATGTCGCTGCACGTTTCAATGAGCGCGGTGTGGCCGTGGTCGGCCCCGATCACATGGGACACGGTGCTTCGCCCGGCATTCGGGTTTACCTGAAGGCTTTCTCTGAGTATCTCGAACCGATGCAGGCACTGCGCGGTTGCATCGATGAGTGGTATCCGGGGCGGCCGGTGTTCCTGTTTGGCCACAGCATGGGGGGGCTTATCAGCGCCCACTTACTGCTCGAATCTCAGGCGGAGTTTCAGGGCGCGATGTTGTCGGGTCCTGCCTTTCACGCGGTGGATCCTGGGTCGGCACCACTGCTTTGGGTTGGCAGAGTGCTCAAGAAGGTACTACCCAAGTTGGGGATGGTGTCGTTGGACGCTAATGGCGTGAGTCGCGACCCGGCGGTCGTGGCCGATTACCTTGCCGACCCTCTGGTCTATAACGGCAAGATCACGACCGCCCTGGGCATTGAAATGTTGGATGCCATGGAGGTAGCTATTGCCCGGGCGGGCGAGATCACGTTGCCCATTTACATCGCCCATGGCGAGGCTGATGTGATGGCCGGGCCAGAGGGTTCCCAGGTTTTCTTTGACGCACTGGGTGCTCAGGATAAAAGCCTTGAATTCTGGCCGGGTCTTTACCACGAGATCCTTAATGAGCCTGAATCCGAGGAAGTGATTGCCCGTTACGTTAACTGGCTGGAAACGCATTTGTGAGCGCTCAGCGGGCACTGGTGCTCGGTGCCGCGGGGCAGCTCGGCAAGGCATGCATGGGCTGCGTTCCTGAAATGGTCGCGGCAGAGGGGTTCAGCCGGGCGACCTGTGACGTGACTGATGACTTGGCGCTGCGCAGGATCATGGATGAAGTCGACCCCGATGTAGTGATCAATGCGGCGGCCTACACTGCGGTGGACGCCGCCGAGGATGACCCCGAATCGGCCGATGCTGTGAACGCCGATGCCCCCGCCATGCTGGGTGCGCTGTGTGACCAGCGTGGTCTGCGCCTCGTGCATATCTCTACCGATTTTGTGTTTGATGGTCGCACACCGCGGCCATATGCCTCCGACGCAAACCCCTCGCCTCTGGGTGTTTATGGTGCGAGCAAGCGGCGGGGGGAGCAGGCGGTGCTCGCCAGTGGCGCGAGCCATGCCGTGCTGCGCACCAGCTGGGTTTATGGTCCCGGGGGGCGAAACTTTGTGCTGACGATGCTGCGACTGATGCGGGAGCAGGGCTATGTGCGCGTTGTGAGTGATCAAATCGGTTCGCCGACCTCGGCCCGCGGTCTCGCAGAGATCTGCTGGTTGTTGGCGCTTAATGGCGATGCCCAGGGGGTGTTTCATTGGTCCGACGCGGGAGCAATCAGTTGGTACGACTTTGCCTGCGGTATCCACGACGAAGCCTTGGCGCTGCGTCTGCTCTCCGCGCCGGCAACGATTGAGCCGATTCCAACAGAGGCCTTTCCGACCAAAGCGCAGCGGCCCGCCTATAGCGTGCTCGACTGCGGTGACACCTGCAGCGCTCTCAATGTGGCTCAGCAGCCGTGGCGCGATGCGTTGCGCGATATGCTTCGGTCACAACAAAAACTCGAGGAAACAGTGTGATGGCGCGGTCATTGATGGTCACGGGCGGAGCGGGATTTATCGGCGTGAACTTCGTTTACCACTGGGCCGAAGCTCACCCAGACGACACGGTTATGGTGCTGGATGCGCTGACCTATGCGGGTAACCGTCTCAGTCTTCAACCTCTGGAGCAGAGCGGCCGCATTCATTTTGTCGAGGGCGATATCTGTGACGCCAATTTGGTCTCGCAGGTTATGGCTGACTACGACACCGACACTATTGTGCACTTTGCGGCAGAGAGCCACGTGGATCGCTCCATCACGGGGCCCGATGCGTTTATTCGCACCAATCTAGAGGGCACCCACACACTTCTGGCGGCGGCCCGCAACGCTTGGCTTTCAGGGTCGGGACGCGAACATCGGTTCCATCACGTCTCCACCGATGAGGTCTACGGTTCATTGGCGCCTGAAGACCCTGCATTCACTGAGACCAAGCGTTACGAGCCGAACTCGCCCTACTCAGCCAGTAAAGCAGGCAGTGACCACCTTGTGCGCGCTTACCAGCACACCTATGGCTTGCAGGTTTCTATCAGTAACTGTTCGAACAACTATGGACCCTACCATTTTCCCGAGAAACTGATTCCACTTTGCCTGACGCGAATCCTCGACGGGGGCGTGATTCCGGTGTACGGCGATGGCAGTAATATCCGCGACTGGCTATACGTTGAAGATCACGCGCGGGGCATCGCCCGCATTCTGGAAGCCGGTACGCCCGGTGAGGTCTACAACATCGGCGGCCATAACGAGTGGGCTAATCTCGATATCGTGAACCTGCTGTGCCGCGTGATGGATGAGTGCTTTGCAAGTGATATAGAGTTGGCGACGCGGTTCCCCAATGCGCCTCAGGCGCGGGGTGAGCGCAGTGATTCGCTGATTGAGTTTGTCACAGACCGCGCCGGGCACGACTGGCGCTACGCCATCGATGCCTCAAAAATCGAGCAAACACTGAGTTTCGTTCCCAGAGAGACCTTTGAGACGGGTTTAGCGAAAACAGTCGATTGGTATCTCGCCAACGAGGTCTGGTGGCGGCCGCTGCTTGAGCGAGCGGCCACCGCGCGCTAGATCAATCCCTGATACAGCGGGCAATCCTGCCACGGAACTCCCGAGCGATCTTTTGTCGACAGCCGTGGTTCTTCACCTTCGGGGAGCGGCCATTCAATCCCGAGGGTCGGATCGTTCCAGGCCAGCGAGATTTCGCTCTCGGGATGATAATAGTCGGTGCACTTGTAGAGAAAATCCGCTGACTCAGTGAGCACATAAAAGCCGTGGGCGCAGCCGGGCGGCACCCACAGTTGCTCCTGTCCTTCTGCCGTCAACGTAACGCCATGCCACTGGCCACAGCTGGGTGACTCCGCCCGGCAATCAACGACGACGTCAAAGACGGCGCCAGAGGACACGCGCACCAGTTTTCCCTGGGGCTTTTCAGTCTGCAGGTGCAACCCGCGCAGAGTGCCTTGACTAGAGCGGCTGTGGTTGTCCTGCACAAAGGGGAGGTCGATACCTGCTGCCTGATAACGCTCAGCGCGCCAGGTCTCGAGAAAAAAGCCGCGGGCATCGCCGTGCACAGTCGGTGCTATCAGCGTGACGCCCGTCAGGGAGGTCGACTCAATCTTCATCGAATATGGGCCCGCCCTCGCTGACCATGTTCTCTAGATAAGCGCCATAGCCGCTTTTAAAGAGCGGCGCTGCCAGTGCCAGCACCTCATCCGCGGTGATGTACCCCATCCGATAGGAGATCTCTTCCAGGCAGGCGACCTTCAAACCCTGCCTTTCTTCTATCACGCGGATGAAATTCCCTGCATCCAGCAGCGACTGATGCGTACCGGTATCCAGCCAGGCCGTGCCCTGGCCCATGACTTCCACCTGTAATGACCCCTGCTCAAGGTAGTGACGATTTACATCGGTAATCTCAAGCTCGCCGCGCTGTGACGGCGTGATGCCCTTTGCCACCGAAATGACGTCGTTGTCATAAAAATAAAGACCGGTCACCGCGTAATGAGACCTGGGAGCAGCGGGTTTTTCCTCAATACCAATCGCACGCCCCTCGGCGTCGAACTCAACCACGCCGTAGCGCTCGGGGTCGTGCACGTAATAGGCAAATACGGAGGCGCCATCTTCGCGCTGCGCTGCGCGTCTGAGCTTACTGGTAAAGCCGGCGCCATAAAAAAT
>QOPK01000049.1 GCA_003331685.1 Halieaceae bacterium
CCTGAGGCTTTGTAGCCGCCAAACGGGGACCCATATTCGTAAGCGCTGCCATTGATATGCACCGCACCCGCTCGCAGTGATCGTGACAACCTCGCTGCACGCTCAGGGCTACCGGTCTGCACATAGGCAGCCAGACCGTAGGGCGTGTCGTTCGCTATCTCAATCGCCTCCTCCTCGGTATCGAAGGGGATAATCGCGAGAACAGGTCCAAAAATTTCCTCTTGAGCGATCCGCATGGTGTTGTCCACATCGGCAAAAATAGTGGGCCGAACGAACCATCCCGCCTCGAAACCCTCCGGACGACCCAAACCCCCTGCGATCAGATTGGCGCCCTCATCAATGCCAACTTGGATCATATTTTGCACTCGATCAAATTGAATTTGATCGAACAAGGGGCCGATGTGATCGCCCTCCTCTTCGGGATTTCCTACCACAGTGGCTTCCGCTGCCCGCCGGGCAATCTCAACTACCTCGTCGTAGCAAGACCGCTCAACTAACAGTCGCGTAGGCGCGTCACAAGATTGCCCCGTGTTGAACATGCACTCGGCAACGGACTGCGTGACCCGCTCCTTAAGGTCGCAGTCGGCAAACACCAGGTTTGGCGATTTACCGCCGAGCTCGAGGGTGACGCGTTTTACAGAGTCAGCCGCGTCTCGGGTCACCGCCATGCCGGCTCTGGTTGAACCAGTAAATGACATCATTTGCACATCGGGGTGACGAGACAGCGCGCCCCCTACAACCGGACCAACCCCATGAACCAGATTGAACACACCTGCAGGCACACCTGCTTCATCCAGAATCTCCGCATAAAGCATCGCCGACACAGGAGTATGCTCACTAGGCTTGAGCACACAGGTACAGCCTGTCGCAATCACTGGAAGCACTTTGAGCACGACCTGATTCATCGGCCAATTCCACGGTGTAATCAGCCCACAGACACCGATCGGTTCCCTAAGCAAGAGCTCGCCGTTCTCAAATCGCTCTTGCTCCTCCAGCTTTTCCAATGCCGCCACAAACCCATCGAGGTGTCCGATCGCGGCGTCGGCCTGCGCGTCTCGGGCCATTGTAATCGGCGCACCCATCTCCAGCCGCATGGCTTGCGCGAGCTCCTCAAATCGGCGCTCGGTGACGACTCGTATGCGGGCGAGCAAATCGAGTCGCTCTGCCTTACTGGACAGGCTGAATTGCTCAAACGCTGCTGCAGCGGCAGCAACCGCTCGGTCGACATCGGCCTCACCACCCAATGCCACCTCTCCGACCTGTTCGACAGAGGCGGGATTCAGCACCGGCATCCTGTCGGTGGATACGGGGTCAACCCATTCCCCATTGATGTAAAACTTTAATAACTTATCCAAGATGCTCAACTCCTTCGCAAACAGCCATCAGGCGCGCAGCCATTTTGGCAAAACTTCGGGCGATATCGAGACGCCCTCCCCAACTGATATCACCCCGGGCACTTCTACCACACCCACTAGACCCCGACTGAACTTGGAGGCCTCGATAAAGTCCATGTCCCCCAACACCGCACCGGTGGTGGCTTCATGAGATTCTGAAACATACTTCGACATGCGACTGCAGGGTGGGTTGTACTCCTCCACCATCAGTACGACCCCACCCTCGAAGGTAAAGATCGTGCCACGAGGCAAGCGGGAAAAATCCGGTATACCCGAGATACTCAGGTTCACAGCAACATCGCCAGCGGTCAGCGGTTTCGCAAGACTCAATACCTGAGAGACCTGATCCAGGTCTTCCTGTGCCACGGCAGACCACTGCCGTTCGTTCCGCCGCTCGGTGCCGCCAGGTTGTTTATCTGTTTGCTCCCAGGCTTTTCGGGTGAGACCCCGGTGCCGATCACCCACAATTCCGTCAAACGCAATTTCGAGCGCGCTTTGCGCCGCCTTGCTGAGCGTTCCCGCAGCACCTAGGAAAAGGCTCTCCACGGTTCCCTGTAAAGGTTCCATCAATCCGTCACCTGATAACGACACCGGATTATTTTGACACGAGCGCGATCGGAACAACATCCGGTTGGATCATGGCCGTGAGAGGAAAGTGAAGCCGCCGCGAACAGCGCAGAGTGATCGTATACTCACTCGATGAACAAACTTTTCGCCGCACTGATGACCACCGTGATTCTGGGCACCGTTGCCATCGTATTTGTGCTGGGCATCATGTCGCTCGCCGGAGTGTCGGGATGAGGCTGCTACTGGCCGGTGCCACTGGCCTGGTAGGTAATCAGCTACTGGAGCTGGGCCGGGATCTTAGCCATGAGGTCACAACGGTGGGACGTCGCCCCACCGGCCGCGCTTCAATCGAGATTGTGTCGAGCTTTACCGAGTTACCGAATCTGCCACCCGCCGACGTGGCAATCTGCGCTCTGGGCAGCACCATTCGACAGGCAGGCTCAAGAGAGGCTTTCCGCGCGGTCGATTATGATGCGGTTATCTCCTTCGCCTCAGCGGCCAAAGAAGCAGGTATCGCGCATTTTTTGGTGGTGACTGCGGTGGGGGCAAACCCCCGTGCCACGGTTTTTTATTCCCGGGTGAAAGGCGAGGTGGAACAGGAACTCAAGAAGCTGGGCTTCAGGCGGCTCGATATTATTCGGCCGAGTCTGCTGCTCGGAGACAGAGCGCAGCGCCGGCCGATAGAGGCACTCATGCAGCGCATTGCCCCTGCTACCGACCTGCTGATGCGCGGCAAATGGCGCCGTTACCGGAGCATACTGGCTGCTGATGTTGGCCGTTGCCTGCTCGGACTGGCCGCTAAATCTGAGCCTGGCGTGTTTATCCACCACTTCGATGACATTATGCGGGTGCTTCAGAGTCCCTCGCCTAGTGTCACCAAATGATCTTTCAACACGCTTTCCGCTGGATTAAGGTCCCAATATAACTGTTGGGCTTACATCCACCACAAGACATTCGCACTCTGGGGCTCGATCATGAGAAAGCCTTTTTCCGTCGCCTTGGTACTGGGCACCCTTGCAGCGTGCCAGCCACAAGCGCCGTCGCTCGATATTTTCGCACCCGTACCAGAGCTCGGCCACCAATTGATGCAGGGCTACCTTCACGGCGAGCCGCCATTAGACAGCGCCGCGTTTGTCCCACCGCCGCCATCAGAAGGATCAGCCAGGCAAGAGGCCGATGATGCCGCGAGCGAAGCACTGCGTCGCCTCGAAGGCTCTGCTCGCTGGGATCAGGCTACTATGGATGCTGATCTGCACTTCCCCGCCGCGACGTCGATTTTTGCCTGCGCACTGGGCACCACCATCAGCGAGGCTCAAACGCCTGCCCTGTATCGCCTTTTAAAGCGGTCATTGACTGATCTGGGTCTGGCGACCTATCCCGCCAAAAAAGCGCACCAGCGGCCGCGCCCTTTCCTCATTAACGGAGGAGCAATATGCACGCCAGAAGAGCGAGAACTTCTGGAAACCGATGGCTCCTATCCGAGCGGCCATAGCGCCATCGGCTGGGGTTGGGCACTCATCCTGTCGCAGCTGGCACCCGAGAGAGCGGAGGCGCTTTTGTCGAGAGGTCGTGACTACGCGCGCAGCCGCATGGTGTGTAACGTGCACTGGATGAGTGACACCGAGGCAGGTATGGCAGTGGGCGCGGCGGCTTTTGCCAGGCTGCAAAACAACGAACTATTTCAGGCAACTATGGCCGCCGCGCGAGCAGAACTGAGTTCAGCCGCAGGATCAGCCCCGGATGCCGACGCCTGCGAGCAGGAGGCGGCGACGCTGGCATTGTCAGACTAAGCTCGCGCATCACGAATTGGCTGGCACACAGAAGCCCCGCCTTGAGCGGGGCTCTGTATTTCAGTACCGCGTTATTTCAGTATCGCGTTGTTTCAGTATAGCGGCCTGTTATTTCATGCCAGGCGATGAAGCCGCTAGCATAGCCCAAGTCGACATTAAGGTTGCCCCATGACGCGGAATCAGTACGGCAGGACACCCACCGGGCCGGGTGAATACAGGGAGAGCTCCACACAGCTTGCTCGGCCCAAAGAGGCGGCCACGCTGATCGTGGTACGTGCCGGGCCGCAGCCTACTTTACTGATGGGTAAGCGCGCGGCCACCCACCGCTTTATGCCCAATAAATTTGTTTTCCCCGGTGGCCGGATGGATCTGATCGACCAGCGGCTGCAAATATCAGGCGAGCTGAGCCTACCCGTCATGGAGCGACTGCGAAAGGCCACCAGAAAAACAGTTAACGATCGCAAACTTCGCGGCCTCGCACTAGCGGCGATCAGAGAAACTTTTGAGGAAACTGGCCTGATAATAGGCAGGCCCGCCTCTCAATCGGTGAGCACTACGCACCCGGTTTGGCAAGACTATCTTTCGCATGGTGCTGAGCCGCCGCTGGAGCAAATGGATTTTATCGCCAGGGCGATCACGCCCAGCTATCGCACCCGGCGTTTCGATACACGCTTCTTCATGATTCACGACCAGTTTATTTTCAACGACCCGGAGCAGATCACCGATGCCAGTGGCGAGCTCAATGAGCTCCATTGGCTGACACTGAGTGAGGCGCGACAACTGGATTTGCCCGCGGTAACACGGTGGGCCATTGATCTGATCGAACAGCGTATCCAGTTAAGCCCGGCGGAGCAGATCAAGCAGACCGCGCCCTTTGTGCGTTTCGCCAAAGGGCAGGAGATTTCGATAGACCTCTAATTGCGCCACACCAATGCGCTCTGATTGGTACACTCACCGCCCCTAGCAGGAATTGTTGTATGCAAACCACCGCGAGTGACGCCGCCAACGGCCATTTGACCGGGTACGGCTCACCTTCATATCGCCACTACGTGTTGGTCCTGCTGATGCTGGTCTACACGCTGAATTTCATCGACCGCACGTTAATCGCAGTCGTCGCCCAGCCCATCATAGAGTCATTCCAGCTCACAGACGCCCAGTGGGGTCTGCTCTATGGACCACCCTTTGCCATTTTTTATGCAGTGATGGGCCTCCCCATTGCGCTCTGGGCAGATCGCTCCAACAGGGTGCATATCATCAGCCTGTGCATCGTTCTGTGGTCAATCATGACGGCGCTATGTGGGGTCGCCGTAGGATTCTTCACGCTCCTACTGTTTAGGATCGGCGTCGCCATTGGTGAAGCCGGCTGCACACCGCCCGCCAACTCGTTAATAGGCGACTACTTCATCGCTCGAAAACGCGCCACAGCTCTAGGGGTGTACTCCATGGGCGTGACTCTAGGCAGCGTACTGGCCAACCTCTTTGGCGGCCCGATCGCGCAAATGCAGGGCATGGATGTAGGCAACTGGCTAAGTGGGATCGGCCTAGGCTGGCTTTTTGGTGGCCTGGACTGGGCGAATATTGAAGGGTGGCGGATTGCCTTCGTCGCAGTTGGCCTGCCCGGCGTGTTGGTCGCGTGGCTCGTTTGGACCAGTATCAAAGAACCGCCGCGAGGCTATTCAGATCCCCCTAGTCAAAGCGCGGACCGCGCACCCGACTGGTCAGAGACCTTTGCTGAGCTGCGCAGCAAACCCTCGTTTTGGTGGATGGCGATTGCCGCGTCGCTGGTCGCTTTTGTCGGCTATGGATTAATCTCATTTCAGGCGCCATTTTTACAACGCGAGCATGGCTTAAGCGTGCGCGACGCTGCACTTCAATTTGGTGCCCCCCTCTCTTTACTGGCGGCAATGGGGACCTTTCTCGGCGGGTACATTACCGAGCGCCTCACCGAGCGCTCCCCGACAGCGGTGGCCTGGGTTCCGGCGCTGGGCATTACTTTGGCTGTACCCGCCTACGCGGCCGCTTTTTTCTCAGACGATCTGACCGTTGTGTTTGTCTTGTGGGGTATCGGGGCCGTGTTTCATTACAGCTACCTCGGCGCGCAATACAACATTGGTCAGGGCGTGGTCAGTAACCGCGCCAGAGCGACCGCTATTGCGGTGCTGCTCATATTGGTGTCATTGATCGGCAACGGCTTCGGCCCCTACTTCGTCGGATTCATGAGTGACTTTTTCATGCAGCGCGAACTGCTCTCTCTAGATCCCGGCACGCTTTTGTCACCTGAAACCTGCAAAGCAGCGGACACAGTGCGCTCCATGGCTAATGAAGCGCTTTGCCGGAGTGCCAACTCTACGGGGCTCAAATTCTCGATGGCGGTCACTGCCAGCATATTTTTGCTCGCTTCTGCATGCTTCTTGATGTGCGCGAGGACGTTACAAAAGGATTTCGTGGCTGAGCTGGGGCAGTCCCAGCACTGATCCGGCCTGACAGCGCATTGCGCTGACTGCTGTCGACTCAAGGTCCATTTATTAATTGACGCTAGACTGACGGAATAATAGAAGAAAACCGCCCTGGCTTTCGGTAGAGTCAACGTATGAACTGAGCGCAACCATCGCCCCGTTTTGATCCATCCTAGGCACTGAATCAGTGCAAAAAATTCGGGATTCGCCGGTTGCTGTTCAGACCCCGTAGACATCGGCAGTGTATAGCTTTGCGTGCTAGCTGTATTTCCAGAATTGGCATGCAGCTTGCGTGTTTCCCGTCGATGTAGCCAGTCAATCATCAAGGAGCCTGAGTTGAAGAATCGTCGTTTACTGACCGCGGTGGCCAGTCCACTTTTTATTGCAATATCGGTAGAAAGTTGGGCGCAGGAAACACCTGTGTTTGAGGAAGTATTAGTGACCGCGGAGAAGCGAACAGAGAGCCTGCAGAACCTGTCTCAGGCGGTGACTGCACTCAGTGCGGAGGACGTGGAAAGTCGGCAACTAAACTCCTTTGTTGACCTCAGTGCGATCGCGCCTGGCGTTAACGTCGCCAAGAACGAGGGTTTTAAGACCGTTATTACCATTCGCGGCATCGGCAACGAAGCGAACCAGAACGCAATCGCCAACCCGTCGGTCTCCTACCATCTCGATGGCGTCTATGTAGCCTCGCCTTTTGCGTTACAAACAGACTTTCTTGATCTGGAGCGTATCGAGGTGCTGAGGGGACCTCAGGGCACGCTTTTCGGTCAAAACTCCACCGGCGGCGGTATCAACGTGATCACCAAGGCACCCACCTTCGACGAGTTCTCGGGTACCGCTGATCTGACCCTGGGGGAATACAGTTTGGTGAAGGCTCGCGCTGCGATGAACATCCCCTTCAGCGAATCAGTGGCAGCGCGAGTGTCTGTTATGAGTAACAAGCATGACGGCTTCACCGATAACGTTGGCAACGGGCAAGACCTCGACGACGCTGACAGCATCTCCGCCCGCGCAAAACTGTTGATACAGCCCAGCGACACGTTCTCGGCCACATTTACGGCGCAGCTATTTGATGAAGAGGTGAATGGTCAGGCCCAGAAAGGCATTTATGACCCGACGCCCGGTGCCCGAAAACTCGCGCAGGATTCGCTCTCAAGCTACGAACTCGAGTCCCAGCTGTATAGCATGACGCTGGAGTGGGACCTTGGTGGCGTAACGCTTAAGTCTTTAACGAGTTACCAAAACGACGACATCGCGATCCAACGCGACAACGACCGCCACGACTACCGAACGTTACCGCCCTTCTTTTTGCTGCAAAGCTACTTTGATCCTGAAACTAATGAGCAGAAAACCACGACACAGGAATTCAACCTGATCTCGAACGAACCAGCTTTTGGTCGCCTCGATTGGGTGGCGGGCGTGTTCTACCTCGACACCGAGGTCGACATCAGCATTCTTGAGCGTCTCGACTTCGGCTTTGACGGCGTGTTCGACGACTTCACCCTCGACGACATCTATGCCTACGGGGGTGACGTCGGCTTCATCTCGGATTCAAAACCGGAGCGCGAGTCGATCTCGGTTTATGGTCAGGGAACCTGGTCTTTCACAGACAGCGCGCGCATGATCGCCGGTCTGCGTTACACCGAGGATGAGGTCTACAGCGCTGTCACCAATTTTTACGGCCGCGAGGGCACAGAGATTCTCGAGATCGAGAGTGAGAAGGTAACCGGGCGACTAGCTCTGGAAGTCGACCTCAGTGACGCCACCATGGCCTATGCCTCCTACACGCGCGGCTTTAAGCCAGGCGGCTCAAACCTGACCTTCGGCCGCGAGGACGTTGTCTCGCCGATCGTGGTGCTGCCCGTTTTTGAAGAAGAAACGATTGATGCCTATGAAGTCGGCGTCAAAACCGACCTCGCGGATGGCCGGGTTCGACTCAACGGTGCAGCGTTCTTCTACACCTACGACAACCTCCAGTATCAGGCGACTGACCCCGAGGTGTTCCAGGGCGGCGTGGGCAACATTCCTGAATCAGAGATCATGGGTGCTGAGCTGGAACTCGGCGCGTTTGTCACCGACTCACTGATATTCGATGCCCGTCTCGCCTGGCTGGACACCGAAATCACCGCCAGCCATCGGGCGCTCGATAACGTCGAATCAGAAGCCGCGACCAATGCACTGCTCGCACAGGGCATCAGTCTATTCAGCCCCGAGGTAGAGATTGCCCGGGCGGGCCAAATTGCCGACGTCAAAGGTAACGAATTGGCCAAGACACCGGGCTTCACCGCGAACCTGGCGCTGACCTACACCAACACGATAGGGAGCTTGGGTGATTTCGAGGGCACGCTGAGTTACACCCACCGCGGTGACTTCAGGCACCGTATTTTTAATAACCCCACTACTGATGAAGTCGACGGTTACGACACCTTCGACTTGTTGCTGCGCTTCTCACCGACCAACGCCAACTGGCGGGTCGAGCTGATTGGCAAGAACCTGACAGACGAGGACGGCATTAATGCGCGCTTTACCGACGTATTTGGTGTTGGCGCCACGGGTGATCAGTTCATCCCACCGCGTCAGCTGATGGCTCGCGTCGGCATCGATTTCTGAGCATGGCCCCCGGGCTCTTCTAGCCCGGGGCAGACCCTCTCGGTAGATGTGAGCGCCCACCAGATTTAAAGCGTTCGGCGAGGCCCCAGGGCCTGCATCGAACAGCGGCCAGCCAGGTCGCTATGGCCCGCGGTCATGCGGGCAGCTCAGTTATTTATTGGCGCCTGACCTCGTGTCACAACAGCAATCACGACAACCTGCGGGTACACTGCATAGTCGCCCCTGCAGTAGGGCCTGACCCAAGAGTGATTCAATAAAGGGACACATCGTGGAACGGTTCTTCAAACTCTCTCAGTCAAACACCACTATTGGTATTGAGCTGAGCGCGGGGCTCACCACCTTCATGGCCATGGCCTACATCGCCTTTGTGAACCCGCAAATGATGGCCTCAGCAGGCATGGACCAAGGCGCTGCGTTTGTCGCCACCTGTCTGGCCGCGGCCTTGGCCTGTTTTTTTATGGGGCTCTATGCCAACTGGCCGGTGGGTCTCGCCCCGGGCATGGGACTGAATGCTTTCTTCACCTACACCATCGTCGGGGATATGGGCTATCCGTGGCAGACCGCACTGGGTGCTGTGTTCATTGCTGGCATCCTGTTTGTGATCTTGACCGTCACTAGACTCAGAGAGTGGATGCTCATCAGCATCCCCTGGAACCTGCGCATCGCGATGGGAGCAGGCATCGGACTTTTCGTGGGCATGATTGGGCTCCGTAATGGCGGACTGATTGTCGACCACCCGGCCACGCTGCTCTCGCTCGGTAATTTCCAGACCACCGAGACGCTGCTGGCCGCACTGGGCTTTCTCATCATCACGGGACTGGCCACGCGACGCTTTCCCGGTGCGATCCTGCTCGGCATTCTGCTGGTCACGGTCATCGGTTTGGGGGTGGGAACGGTGCAGTACCAGGGCATTGTATCGGCGCCGCCTTCTATTGCTCCTGTGCTGGGCCAGTTGGATATCGCTGCCGCATTGGACGTTGCCATGATCAGCGCCATCGCCTCCATCCTGTTTGTGAATCTATTTGATACGGCCGGCACGCTGGTGGGCGTGGCGACCCAGGCAGGGCTTACCAAAACAGACGGCACCATTGAAAATCTTGATCGTGCGCTCAAAGCAGACAGTACGAGCAGTGTGGCCGGGGCATTGGTCGGCTGCGCGCCGGTCACCTCCTATGTGGAGAGTGCCGCGGGCGTCGCCGCAGGCGGGAAAACCGGTCTCACGGCTTGTGCGGTGGGCATGCTCTTTTTAGCGATGATCTTTTTTGCGCCCTTAGCCAGCATGATTCCGCCCTTTGCTACCGCAGGGGCTTTGCTCTACGTGGCGCTCCTGATGATGTCGGGCATGCAGCACCTCACCTGGTCTGACACCACTGAGCTACTGCCAGCACTGCTCACCATCATTATGGTGCCGCTGTCTTTCTCAATCGCAAACGGCATCGCGGCAGGCTTTTTAAGCTACGTGCTGTTAAAGGTGATTGCCGGGAAAGCGTCTGATGTCAGTGCCGCCGCTTGGGTGATGGCACTGATTTTTGCGGCACGATTTGCCTTTGTGTGACGCGGCGCCCAGCGCGTGGTCACAAGCCATACCGGCGCAGACAGACTTCTTGATACAAGAGGGCCAAACCGAAAACGGACTGCCACTAGGATGCGATACGGTCCTTGATGATGTCGTATAGAGCGGGTCTGTGCTCGCGGATTTCCTCCACCGAGAGGCCTTCCAGCGAGTGCGGATACATCAGCCAAGCATCGGTCTCTTCGAGGAAGTACTCGGGCACACGATCTACCTCACGGCGGCTTGGCTTGTAGTACGGCACCGCAACCCGAACATCGGACGGCGTGTTGAGCCGCGCGAGAGAAGTCAGTCGTTCAATCACCGCATCGACCGTGCGGCCCGTATCAAATACATCATCTACAATTAATAGCTTGTCTTCCGCCGTAACGTTCTTGATCAGGTAATTGAGGCCGTGCACCCGAATACCGCCCAGGCGTTGATCGATGCCCGCATTGTAAGACGACGTGCGAATCGCGATGTGATCAGTCTCGATACCGCAGTAGGCGAGAAACTCCTGCACGGCAATACCTATGGGTACCCCACCCCGCCAGATCGCGATAATCATGGTCGGCGTAAATCCGCTCGAGAAAACGCGCTCTGCCAAACGGAACGAGTCCACTAACAGTTGGTCGGCCGAGAGATACTGCTTGTCGCTCATTGTGTCGAGATTCTCACCGCAGAGAGGGTATAGTCACCGCAAAGGTTGATCAGGCGGCCCGTGCAAGACGTTAACGTGAAAAAGCAATTTATTGAAGAGGAGCAACTGCTCGAGGAGGCCTTCAAGCTCGCAGTCACTATCTTTGACAGCGGCTTTCGGCCAGATTTTATCGTGGGCATCTGGCGAGGTGGCTCCACGGTTGGCATCTACGTTCAAGAGTGTCTGCAGTATTTGGGCGTTAAAACCGACCACATCTCAATCAGAACCTCATATCGCGGCCAGCCGAGTTACGGCAAGCTAGTAGATAACCCCGAGAGCATCCGGGTGCATGGCCTGCAGTACCTGTTTGAAAAACTGAATCGCAGTGACAAGCTGCTCATCGTCGACGACGTTCTCAGCTCGGGCTACAACGTAGAGGCCGTGATCACCCGACTCCAAGCAAAGTGCCGGCGGAATATGCCCGAAGAGCTCCGCGTGGCCGTCCCTTATTACAAACCCAGTAAAAATATGAGTGGCCGCAAACCCGATTACTTTTTGCACACCACCGAGGATTGGCTAGTGTTGCCTTACGAACTACAAGGTCTAACACCCGAGGAGATTGCTCAGCATAAGCCCGACGTTGCTACTATATTGAGTAAGATACAACCGGGCTCTTGACGGCCTTTCAGAGATCACTACAAAACTCAATCACCGAAAGGAGAAAACCATGGCTGAATGTGGATGCGGACGAAGCCCAACAGGGCAATGCATTGGCTGGCACAACCTCACAGAAGAGGAGTACCAGCAAAAGCTGAAAGAGCACCAAGACAAAGCGGCAGAAGAAAAAGACGAAGACTGAGACGCCGACTTGGGGCCCTGCTGTCATTCATGGTATGAAACGAGTTACCAATGCCTGAGGGCCCCGAAATCCGCCTTGCCGCTGACAAAATTGAAGCAGTGCTGAAAGACAAACCGGCCGAGCGCGTTGAGTTTGGTCTTGCGCCACTCAAAAGGTTTACCAAATCTCTTACCGGCAGCACGGTCCTGTCTCTGGAAACCCGGGGCAAGGCACTGCTCACGCATTTCAACTCGGGCTATACCATCTACTCCCATAATCAGCTCTACGGCGTATGGCGAGTCGTGAAGCGCGACAAGGTGCCTAAAACCAACCGGCAGCTGCGACTCGCCATTCATACCGAACAGCATAGCGCCCTCCTCTATAGCGCATCAGACATCAGCGTTTGGAAGACTGAGAAAATAGAGGAGCATCCGTTTCTGCAGCGTATTGGGCCCGACATTCTCAATCCCAACCTCACCTGGCGGGAAATCGCCGAACGACTGCAAAGCAAGGCGTTTTCCGGCAGAGCCTTGAACTCCGTCTATCTGGATCAAGCGTTTCTGGCTGGACTGGGCAACTACCTGAGAAGCGAGATTTTATTTGTCGCAGGGATTCATCCGGCGAAAAAAGCGCGCGAGCTAAGCAAGGGTGAGATAGGCAAGCTGGCGCGCGCCACTCTGGATATCAGCCAACGCAGCTATGCGCAGAGGGGCGTGACAATCCCAGACCGACAATACAAAGCGTTGAAGAATAAAGGGGCCAGCTACGGCAAGGCACGCTTCTTTGTTTTCAGCCGTGCCAACCAGCCATGCCGTGTATGCAAAACCAAAATTCAGCGCTCATCCGCCAACGCTAGGCGGATCTACACCTGCGCCACCTGCCAGCCCAATGACTAGCTGGGCACAGCTTTCAATCGCATCACTCAACGATCGCATGGTTGACGACGCGTTATCAGCTCTCATAACTCTGCCCTGCTCTGATTAGGCCCCCTGATGCTCCAATTTTTCTTTTTGATCATTGATGTCGTGATTGCCGTGGCGTTTATCGCAGGACCCTGGATCATTCTGACAAAACTCAATGTTCGGTGGCCTAACTGGTTAAAGGACGGCATCGTCGGGGTGATTGTTTTCGTTATCTGGGCGGGCGTCGCACTGTACCTCGCTACGCAAACGATTATCTGGCTGGGCTTCGTGCCCTAACACATCTGTTTTCGCCGCCGGCCTCTCAAGGGTCAGGGAAGTATCAGGGGAGCGGGCTTGCAGGTTACGGTCACCTGCTGCTGACCCCAGCGTTATCCGCGGCTAAAATCAGGGACAAGCATTACAGGGGGTAGCTATGAAAGACCGGGTATTTATCGTGCTGTCGTGGATAGCGTTCGCTCATGCATTGATTGTGCTGGCTGGCGTGCTGGATGGGATGAATAACTCCCTGCC
>QOPK01000005.1 GCA_003331685.1 Halieaceae bacterium
CCAAAGAGTCGTGCCCAATCTGAGGAGAATCGGTTTGCTCACTGACGCGGTGCGCCCTCGATTTGAGGAGCTGGGTATTCTTGACTACGAATCGATGGCCGATGACGGTGATATCGACTGGGCCAAGCTGGAGCGACCGCTCGACACCTCAGAGGCGCAGAGTCATGAGCAAAGCATGTTGGCAGCGTTTCACGAGGCTTTTGAAGCTGAACAGGCAGTGGCGGGTTAAGTGCGGCGGTGATAGCCTCACGCCGGCAAGATGCAGTATGGCGGAACGCCTGGCGTCAATTAATAGAGAGGGAAAGAGCGGTCCATGACGGTAATCACGTTTATTCAGCATGATGGGTCGGAGCGAATGGTCGACGGTGACGTAGGTTTGTCTTTGATGGAGACTGCGCTTAAGCACGACGTGCCGGGGATTGATGCGGACTGCGGGGGAGGTGCCATTTGCGGCACCTGTCACTGTTTTGTCGAGATCTCGGGCGCTATACCTGCGCCTGACTCACAAGAAACTGCGATGCTGGGGCTCAGACCTGATCGGGCAGACAATTCTCGACTGGCCTGCCAAATCGTGGTGTCAGAAGGTATGGCGGACATTACGGTGCGGTTGCCTGAGTTTCAAATGTAGTGCAAACGGCTTAAGAAGTCATCGATAGGATATCGGAAAGGCTCACAATATGAATATGCCAGCGGGTGTTTCAACACCAGATTATCGTGCAATGCCGCTCGAGACTCTGGATGTTTCTGACCCACGCATGTTCCAGTACGACTATTGGCACGAACTTTTTGCTCGACTCCGAGAGGAATGCCCGGTCCACTATCAGCCCGACAGTCCCGCGGGCCCTTTCTGGTCCATCACCCGATACGAGGACATCGTTGCAATCGAGCGCGATACCGAAACTTTTTCTTCGGAGCCCTCTATCGCGATTATCGATCCCGAACCGGACATGATTCTGAGGATGTTCATTGCGATGGACCCCCCGGAGCATGATGATCAACGCCGGGCAGTTCATCACGTGGTGGCGCCGCGCAATCTTCAGGAGTTTGAGACGCTGATCCGCGAACGCACCATCGAAGTGCTGGATTCGCTCCCGGAAAATGAGCCATTCGACTGGGTCAAGCTCGTCAGCCGAGACCTCACAACAAAAATGCTGGCCACGCTGTTTGATTTTCCATGGGAGGAGCGCAATAAGCTTACAGAATGGTCAGACATGTTTACCTCCGACGTCCGAATCACCGCCGGTGAAGGGTCGACCCGCGAGGTCATCATTGAGCACATCACCGCGTGCCTGCAGCGTTTCACTGAGCTGTGGCACGAACGCAAAGGTGACGGTAAAGAGGCGTTTGACCTCATTCGCATGCTTCAGGCTGATCCCAATACCGAAAACATGGTGGATGACCCGCTGACCTACATGGGCAACATCATGCTCTTGATTGTGGGGGGTAATGACACGACCCGTAACTCTATGTCGGGCGGCGTGGTGTTCCTGAATCAGTTCCCGGATGAAATGGCCAAGGTGCGGCAGAATCCGGATCTCATACCGTCGATGGTCTCTGAGATCATTCGTTATCAGACACCGTTACCTCATATGCGCCGCACCACGACTCGTGATGTAGAGCTCAATGGTCAAAAAATCGCGAAAGGCGAAAAAGTGGTGCTCTGGTTTGTATCGGGCAATTACGATGATGCGGTGATTGAGCGGCCAAATGACTTTTGGATTGACCGTCCGAGTGTGCGCAACCACCTTTCCTTCGGTGCCGGTATTCACCGCTGCATGGGCAATCGATTGGCAGAGATGCAACTGCGCATCCTATGGGAAGAAGCATTGCAGCGCTTTGAAACCATAGAGGTCGTCGGTGAGCCAAAGCGTACCTGCAATCTTTTCATCAGAGGGTTTACCGAGCTGCCGGTCAAGGTCACGCGATTTCAGTCCTGAGCCGGCTCAGATTTCCCTAGTAAAGAAAAAGCCTGAAGGACCGGCTCGCAGAGCCGCTCAGCCGCTAGTATGACACCTCAATTGTGACCGCATCATCTGTCAGTCGATCTTTGATTGCTGCCGGTATCGATGGGTGTCGGAGTGGGTGGGTTTGCGCTGGCTGGGATGGTGAGGACTGGTCTTTGGATTGTCTGCCGACCCTAGATTCGATCATGCCGCTGCTGGCGCCGCAGGCAACCGTCTGTGTCGACATCCCCATAGGACTCTCTAGCGACGGATTTCGTGCCTGCGACCGCGCTGCGAGGCAGTTACTCGGCAAGCGCAGGAGTAGCGTGTTTCCCGTGCCGCCAAGATTGGCGCTGTCACCCCTGTCTTATGAGGAGCTTAATCTCGCGAGTAAGGGGCAATGTGGCAAGGGCATCAGCAAGCAGGCGTTTTATCTTTTGCCCAAGATCCGGGAGGCCGAGGCGCTCTTGCGTTCACCCAGCAGCGATGGCTTGGACTGGCTGGAAACACATCCGGAACTTTGTTTTAGCAGCTTTAATGGGGCCGTGCCGATGGAAGACAATAAGAAGACCGAGGCTGGGTTTCGCGAGCGCACAATTGTTTTGGCTCGTCATATACCGGCTCGAACCATTGACCGGCTGCTCCGGAGCTTGATGGCGTCAGTGCCGCGTGCGCAGTGTGCGAGGGACGATATGTTAGATGCGCTAGTCTGTGGTGTTGTAGCGCGCCTTGATGCCTCAGGGCGGGGCTGCCTGCCGCTGGGCAAGCAGGACTTTGATGAAGTAGGGCTGCCCATGCGCATTTGTTATCCAATACCCACCGCTTTCCACAGGAATAAGTAGTGACTGAGATACCTAACAATCATCCGCTGAGAAGGCAGCGCCGGCTGAGGCAATGGCATCGTCTTGTCGCGCTGGTGACGTCGTGTCAGCTGTTGCTCTGGACCCTGAGCGGCCTGTATTTCGCATTCATTGATATCGATTATGTGCGTGGCCACCAGTTCAAGCGGAGTAGCCCACCGGCTCAGCTGGACTTGTCGCAGTTGAAGGCAGGATTGGTATCGGCCAACAAGGTCGTGATTCAGGAGCGCCTTGCTGGCGAGCTCATAGTCGGTGTGCAGACAGATGACGGAGTACAATGGCTGGATGAGCAGGGAGCGCCGATCGCTGCGCTCTCTGGCGAGCAAGCGTTAAGACTGGGCGCTGAAAGGACGGTGATCAAGCCTGATCGATTTGAGAGGGTCGACACTGACGTGCCTGGCAGTGAGTATCGGGGCGCGCCCTTGCCGCTGTGGCGACTGTGGAGAGCAGAAGATCCTGACCGAGTCGCCTACGTTGATGTCATGTCGGGTGAAGTGACAGTGGTGCGCCACGACGCGTGGCGCTGGTGGGACTTCTTATGGTCGCTACACATCATGAGCTACGAGGATCGGGATACGATCGGGACGTGGCTGCTCAGGATTTTCTCATTGCTAGCGCTGGCAACCGCGGTGTTGGGATTGTGGTTGTTCCTCCACACCCGCGGCCGCCGGACTTCTCAATAGAATACGCGCACCCAGATGTAAGCGAAGAACAGGCCGGTAAGATACGTCGCCCAGGCACCTGACAGTAGCCAGACATTGAGCCGGCGCAGCCGGGCACAGGCAGCCGCTTTGATCGGGTCTATAGGGCAGGGCGCATGGCGCTGTTGCCACCATAGAAGGGTGCTGACAGTCATCAGTCCGCCCGATAGGACGAACAGAATGTCTTTGTGGGCTGATAACCACATAATGCCCGGTATTGCTGTGGTGAGTCCCGCCATCACTGCGCCGGCGCCGATCGAAATGAGCAGTGCGGGCAGTGCGCAGCACAGTAGCGTCGAGGCGCTACCGAAAAGCGCCAGTGATGGTGCAATGCTGTCTCGCCAATCGCCCCTCATGTAGCGGTGCCAAGTGCCTCGTCACCGCGACGCACATCAGCGATCCGGTAGCCCGCCTGCACGGCAAGATCGGCAATCGTCTGATCACTCATGGAAGCGCCGGGAACCAGCACCAAGTTGAGTGCTTTGGTATCGAGGTCGACGTAGATCGCGGCGACTTCCTCTCGTTTGCTGAAGATCTTATTCATGGCCAGCGCGCAGAAGTCACAGACGACGCCCAAGACGTCTGCCACGATGGGTTCTCCGCCTTGTGCTAACGCAGAGTCTATGTCCTGGGTGCGGGTCAGGATGGGCCCATCAGTAGCGCCGTGCCCAGCGTCAGCAGCTTGGCCTGAGTCAGCCTCTTGGTGATCATGATGCTCATGCATGTCGTGTGTCGCATGGTCCTCGTGGTCGTACTCCTGCGCATTGGTAAACAGGCAGAGGCAAAGAGCTGTGATCATGACCATGGTTTTTATCAGTAAGTTCATCGCAACGCTCCTTCTCAAAAGCGGTAGGTGAAATTAAACAGCGGTTGATTGACGGTGAGGTTGTAGCCGGCTTCCACCAGCAGTGGTCCCTTGAAAAAGCGCACTAAGGGGGTCGCGGTCACCGAGTCCGGGTCGGAGGGGCGATGATCAATTTCCAGCATCAGCCAAGTGTGAAGGTCACCACTGGCACCCACATACGGCGCGAATCCGGTGCGGAATGCCTGCATGAACTGGCTGGCATAGTCGCCGGCCTCCAGATAGCGGTTCCGATAGCCGACGAAAAGTGAGCGCGTCTCCCAGTCGGCCATCACGCCCCCGTAGATCGCCATCTGATCAGATCCCGGGTTGTCATTGATCCCGGAGGCAATCCCAAGACCTCCGTGGAAGTACAAATTGCCCTGATAATCCGCGCCAAACCACCGTTTAGCTAAAAAGGTGGGATGAGCGCTATGGATGGCAAAATCTGAGTCGCGATTAATCTCTGTTTTAATGCCTAATGACAGGCTCGGCGCCGGGGTGTAGTGCACCAGGGCCGAGCTCGATTGTCGATCCGACTCCTCTATCACGGTCCAGCCGCCCACATAGGAGACTGGACGACCAACTGCTGCCATGGTCGCCATACAGCCTAAAGTCAAGATGAGTGCCGACCGCACGGCTATCACTTTTTCTTTCCTGTGAGGATGGAGACAAGTTCGGTCACCTTTTCCCTGCGCTCGCCTGTCTCGCCGGCTTCTAGAGCGTGTTGCACGCAGGTATCGACATGGTCATCGATAATCAGTGTCTCCAGGCTGCTCAGAGCAGAGCGTGCGGCCTGGACCTGCCTTACCACGTCGATGCAGTATCGATCCTCGGTCACCATCTTGCGCACCGCCCTGATTTGGCCCTCTATGCGAGCCAGTCGAGCATCCGCCTTTCGCTGTGTTTTGTCTCTCATTCATCCTGTCCCTGATCGGCCGTCCAAATACCCAGTGGGGGTATTAAGCGCTGAGCCCAGTATACCCCCAGAGGGTATATAAACAAATGGCTGTCGGCGGACATCACCGTCTATGAACCCAGTTTCTGTCATCTTTGGCCCTGCACTGGCTGATCTGAGCACAGAAGTGATGGAGCCGATAGCTAATCCCCGAGGTGTTTTGGCGCGTATAGCGTGCTGAATCGAGGAGTTTTGGTATGAAAGGGCATCCCGTTGCGTATTCGCGAAGCGTGATCACCGAACTGATGGTGCCGAGTTACACCAACTTTGGTGGCAAGGTGCACGGCGGTACGTTGATGTCGTTGATGGATAAGTTGGCTTATGTCTGCGCCAGCAAGCACGCCGGTAACTACTGCGTTACCGTTTCAGTCGATAACGTTCAGTTTCTCCGACCGGTGGAGGTGGGCGAAGTGGTATCGCTGATGGGGTCGATCAATTACGTCGGTAAAAAATCGCTCGTCGTGGGAATCAAGGTGGTCGCCGAGAATTTGCAGGAGGGGGTAAGTAAGCACACGAATACCTGCTACTTCACTATGGTGGCAAAGGATGCAGACGGCTCCACGGCCGAAGTGCCGCCACTGATCCTTGAAAGCGAGGAGGATGTCCGCCGCTTTTGTAGCGCACTACAGCGGCGCCGAATCCGGGAGGAGGGTGTGGCGTTTATGACCGATTACAAGTCATCGTTCACGGATCACCATGCCGTTGCCGATCTTCTCTCGGATGAGCGGTGTGTCTTGTCGATTAGCGCTTCCTGAGTCTCATAACTGCGCGTCGGTCACCCGAGTGGCGATCGAGACATTTTCCGAAGTTCACCAGAAAGCGACCGCGCTACTAGACGAGCGGCACCTTGATTTGTGTCTCAACGGCGAGAATCGTCTGAAGAATTGCCAACGCTGGAGGTCTCGTTACACTCTGTGGCAATTTCTTGGTGCGATGCGCCCTGTCGCAATGGGTCTCGGTGACACGCGCTAAGACGATACCAGTCTGACCGGGCCGGTGGATCTTGAGGGCGCTAAGGTGGGGCAGATGGCAGATGTATTACCCGGCGGAGTGCTTCTCTGCTGTGGGCGAGCTGGTGTAAATTTTTGAAGCTGGGCCGGCCCAACTGAATCTGACAAATGTTTAAATAGCCCGATGACAATAACAATTATCAATTCAGGGACCGGAACATGAAAGTAGGAAGCTTCATACCCGAGCAGTCTGAGTCAACACTGTATGCGATGGCCGGTGACGACTGTTCGTTGCATCACGACCTGTCTAGGCTGACGCCAAAGCAGCAGGTTGATCATCAGGAAAATCAGGTGCTCACCTGCGCATTGCAGGTCGCACTCGTCGGCCTCGGTAAAAAGAAGGACCATATCGCTTTAGGCACCCCATTTACGGATCCATTATGGCGCGAAACTCTGAGCCACTACAGTGAGATGTTCTCCGCCATGGGTCTCGATTCGGTGCCTGAGGATCAGTGGCAATTTCACCCCCTTGATGGCTACTACGAGAGCGTTGCCGCTTCCTTGCCGGACGTCGATTTGACCAACCTCTACATGATCAGTGGTAGCAACGAGCCGCTGCATCAGGATCCTGAGGCACTTGCGGTAAGCCGAAACGTCAATTCCAAGCTTCACTTTGCCGAGCATGCGCCTCTGGCTGGCCTTCCAGTGCCGCGAACTGAGGTCTATTCCAAGCGAGTAATTCGAGAAAGGGGGGCCGACCATTTATTTTTAGACTTGCCGAACGGCGTCATGGTCAAGTTGTTGGGGCTCGCGGGATCTCGCAATGTCTTTGCAGTGGATTCCGTCGAAGACTGCCTCGATCAGATTGCGGAATATGACGACGACGCGCAGATCCTTCTGCAGGAAAAGCTCGACATCGAAAAATGGCGGGAGATGACGGTGGATCTGACGATCACCCCGCAGGAAATCACCATTAGTAACGTGCGCCAAATTTTGTTTGCTGGCGGAAAGTGGGTGGGTAACTTCATCTCACCTGAGCTGGAGGTGCCGGAGGCTCATAGGGCAGTGTTGATGCAGGTGGGCGCTTACGCGCGAGATCATGGTCATGTCGCTCAGGAAGGAGTTAACTGCGGCATCGACTACTTCGTATCTGGCGATGAGCTGATCGTGACCGAGATCAATGCCCGCTGGACAGGGGGTCTTTTCCCCGCTGAATTTTTGCGACGCCTGGCCATAAACCAGCCTGCGGTCGCGTTTTTCGATATGGTGCCGGTGGCGCAGGTCGATTCGGTGCGGGCTTTTCAGCGCGAGCATCTCTTCCCCGCAACAGGCGATGCCTTCACGTACGTTCCGATGGGTTTTACGCCGTTTGCTATAGAGATTGAGGGGGAAGAGCGCTATTTTGTGTGGCAGGTAGTGGCGGGAGATTTTGCCGCGTTTGTTGAGGCGAAGCGCAATGCGCTGACTGAGGATGCTTTCCCCACTGCAGACTTGATTTTAAAGGAGGCGCTGTCATGAGCCGTGTTGATCTTGCAGAGCTGGATTTTTTCAGCCCGGAAGTCCAAGAGTGTCCGTTCAGTGTTTATCGCCAGTTACAGGACGAAGCCCCGGTATGGCAAATGCCCGGAACCAATGTGTTTGTTGTAACCCGATACAACGACATTCGGGAGATTATTCGCGATCCTGCCCGGTTCTCCAGCTCATTCAGTGCGCTGCTCAATGCTGGTTCCTCCAACGACGATGTCACCGCCATCTATGAGCAGGGGTATGAGATGGTCGAGACGCTACTGACCCAAGATCCTCCGAGGCATCGGGTATACCGCAATCTGGTGAACAAGGTGTTCTCCAATAAGCGAATCGAGGGCATGCGTGGAGATATTCAGGCCATAGCCGATCAGCTGATTGACGAATGGATTGATGACGCAGAGGTGGACTTGCTTAACCGGCTCTGTGTGCCATTGCCAATTTACGTCATAGCAGACCAGTTAGGTGTGCCGCGTTCCGAGATGGCTTTGCTTAAAAAGTGGTCAGATGCCTCCACATCGAGGCTGGGCCGCTTGGCTGATGAGGAGCAACAGGTGCAGAACGCCAGAGACATTGTGGAATTCCAACATTATTTCGCGGACCTCATTGACCGCATGCGAGATCACCCGGAAGACAACATCATTTCTGATCTCGCCAACAACACGATTGATGAGGGCCGTTTGCTGACGAAGCCGGAAGCGTTGGGGATGATTCAGCAGATACTGGTGGCGGGCAATGAGACCTCTACTAATGCCATCGCCGGGGGTGTTGTGTTGCTGATTGAGAGCCCTGAGGAGCAGGCGAAATTGCGGGCTAGTCCCGACCTGATACCTACCGCTGTTGAGGAAATCCTGAGACTGGAGACGCCGACCTCGGGTATGTGGCGGCGCGCGACGGAGGACACGGAAATCGATGGCGTGTCTATTCCTGAGGGGTCTTTCCTCATGGTGCGTTTTGCTGCAGGGAATCGCGATGAATCCATCTTTCCTTGTAGTGGGTCCATGCAGGTTGATCGGGAGAATGCTGATAATCATTTGGCGTTTGGCCAGGGGACTCACTTTTGTCTCGGTGCGCAGCTGGCGAGAACCGAGCTGCAGATTGCCATGAGCAGTTTGTTGCGACGCACCGATAACTGGGCTTTGGTGGAGGGGAAAAACTCTCTCAAGCACCACCCGAATGTGTTGCTGCGTGGCCTGATGGATCTACACATTTCGTTTGATAAAGTGGCGTGAAGCAAACGAAGTGTCGTGCCGTGGAGTGACCCATGAACAAGCCTGTTTTTCCTAGCTACCAGGAACTGCTGAATGAGGAGGCCGTCAGCGTGCCGGACGCTTTGCGTCTGGATACCCAGCCCAACATCGCGAACGACATTATTGCCACGGACGTTTGGACTGACCGTGGGGTATTTGAGAAGGAGGTCGAGCATCTGTGGCCGAAAGTGTGGCAGATGGTCTGCCGCGAGACCGCGTTGCAGAAGGCCGGTGACTACTATGTCTATGACATTGCGCGCTATTCCATCTTGCTGGTTCGCACTGAATCGGGCGCACTGAAAGGGTTTCACAATTCCTGCCTGCATCGAGGTCGCGCGCTGAAGTCAGGTAAGGGAACCAGTCGCGAGTTGCGGTGCCCTTACCACGGTTTCTGTTGGCATCTTGACGGCACCTTTAAAGAAGCCTACTGCGATTGGGAATTTGATCAGGCGCAGCTGGCGGAGCTGACGCTGCCGGAGGTGCAGGTGACCATCTGGGGCGGCTGGGTCCTCGTCAATATGGATCTGGATGCCCCGCCCTTTGATGAATACGCCTCAGTGTTGAGCGAACACTTTCAGCGATGGACCCCTGAAGATCGTTACGTATCGCTCCACGTCGAGAAGAAGATTGCCTGCAACTGGAAGATCGCGATGGAGGCCTTCATCGAGTCCTACCACGCCATTCAGACGCATCCACAGATTTTGTCCTTTACCGGCGGTGATAACTCCCAGTACGACGTATTTGGCGACCACCTGAGCCGCACCATTACCGCTCAGGGCATCCCTAACCCCGGGCAGGCCGATCGGTACAGCGTGCGGGAATCGGTCGAGGCGATGACGGGTCCGGGCGGCTTTGAGCGGGCGCAGGAGTTGACGGGATTGGACGCAGATACCATCACGTCGCGGCAGGCCATTGGAGCGGTGCGCAGAGATGAGTTCGCTGCGTTTATGAGCCCGGAGATGCTGGCAACCGTGACCGATGCCGAGACGATGGATTCCATTCTTTATCTGGTTTTTCCTAACTTTGCGCCATGGGGTGGTTTTCAGAGTCAGATCACCTACCGCTATCGCCCGGATGGGATGAATCCGGATGGCTGCATCATGGATATTTACTTGCTAGACGGCTTTGCGGCCGATCAACCAAGGCCGGCGGATGCCAAAACCATTCGGCTCGACTACGACCAAAAGTACGCCGACGCTGATGGGCTGGGGTTGCTGGGCGCGCTGTTTGATCAGGATGCCGGTAACTTACCGGAGGTGCAGCGAGGGTTGATGGCGTCTAAGAGCCGACAGGCGATTACTGCCAGTTATCAGGAATTGCGTATTCGTCATTTCCACGAGACGCTAGCGAAGTATTTGGCAGCGGGAGATTGACCCCCTACTAAGGTGTGTGATCGGATTAGCGCCGCCTCGCGAATGCACTCCGAGGTTACCTAGCTCAGTAGGCGAGTGCCATGCTCTCGCGCCCATCCTTTTCGGTAGCTCGTGCAAAGCTGGGTAGGGCCTTCATTCGCGCGACCCACTCCACACACCGTGGATAATTAGCCTCAGTAATCATATCGCGCTCTGCGCCGACGATCATGTTGTATGCGATCAAGAAGTCTGCGGCTGACAGATGCTGACCGCCAAACCAGGGCGCAGCGGTGAGATCTTTCTCCGCCGTCGCCAGTATCCGGTTCATGCGCGGTTGAATGAACAAATCATCCAGACCCTTGATGTAAAGCTTGACGAAGGGTTTCATGAAAAAGGGCAGGCGTTTCTGCGAAATCGTGGTGACCGTTTTCATCAGTTGCAATGGCATCATAGACCCTTGTGCTACGTGCCACCAGAACAGATAGCGCGTGCGATCTGGCGAGTCGGGCCCAGGTCTTAGGTTTTGCGCCGGCGTCCTGTCGAGAATAAATTCCATGATGGCGCTGCTTTCAGCGAGTGCTAAGTCTCCGCAAGTCATGACAGGAGCGGTGCCAAGCGGGGACAGTGTTTTGTAAGCGTCGGGGGCCGCCATCGTCCGCGCGTCGCGATCGTAAACCACCAGGTCATAGGGGACCTGTAGCTCCTCCAGCATCCATAAGACGCGAAAGGACTGGGAGTATTCGAGGTGGTGAAGTGTCAGCGTGTCAGTCATGGTCGAAACGGCAGTGCCCAAGAAAGGTCATATCAGGCCCTATATACCGTCTTCACCTATCTTCGGATGTCTCCTCGCCCCACATACCGTGACGTTTCACAGGGGCTTACGAGTGAAGTGCTCTAATTTGTGCGGATCTTTTTTTAGGCATCAGCCTGATGCCTAAAAAACCTGATGCTCTTCAGTCATAAAAACCCGTGACTGGCTGAAGTCGATAAACCGTGCCTCGTCTTCAATCAGTTTTGTTTGTGCCTCGGCGCCCGTCGGTGAGGACATGCCCAGTTCAAGCGCGGCCATTGTCTCCCACCACACCTCGGTCACTCCGTCATAGGGCGGTTGCAAGCCGCGGCTTTCAACCATGAGCTCATTCAGCTCTGGCATAACAGTATGACTCTGCACGTAGCGACTCGCGCCGATCGCATCGGCGACAGACTTAACCAGCGGTCCATGTTCCTCCAGCCAATAGCGATAGAAGCTGTCGCTATCGATGTCGTCACGTTTTCTGAGGCAATAAACAAGTTTGATCATAGGAATTTGCGATCGCTCTAGGGATTGGAGTAGGGCAGAACTGATGGCCTCCCCGCCAGGACTCGAACCTGGAATCACCGCTTAGGAGGCGGTAGTTATATCCTGTTTAACTACAGGGAGAACGCTTCATTTTATCCTAAAGTGCTTGCGGCGCTACTCAATGCGGTCCTTGGCCTACGAGTGAGGTGGCCTCGGACTGTAAAAGGTATTCGACCACCTCTTTCTCGGTGCCTCTGAAAAGGGGCGGCTTAATTCTATTATTCATTTGGTAGTCATACATGGGGTCGTAGTAGCCGGTCAGTAGCTCGCTGATCCACGTTTTGTGTGTCTCGGGATTCCCGCGCTCATGTGCCGCCAGCGCGTCCTGCATGATGGCCTTGAGTTCCGCATAACGTTGCCCGCCAAGCCGCTTTTGAATGCGCTCAAGGGATTCGAGTAAGCCTGTGGCAAATTGTTCAAAGCCCCGGGCTGCGTCCTGAATCATCAGCTCGTCGAGATTCTGAAGGATGTAGTTCTCATAGGAATGCTCTACCCGCGCATCAACGCTGGCATCGAGTTGTATCCAGTCGGCGTCCTGACGAGCTGCTTGCAGCGAGAGGGGCAGGGCGCAGCGCCCGATCAACCGGCCCTCGTCCTCCAAGAGCAATTTTTGATGGCCAGCGTGGCGATGCTTGAGCAGCTGTACCCCAAGTGCCAGCTCGAAGCCGATTTGCGTGGGCTGCTCAGTCACTCGACGGCCAAAGGCAGAGCCGCGATGGTTGGCCAACCCCTCTAGATCGACGCTGCCCGGGATGGGGCCTCCTCCATCGCCCTCGTTGAGGATGCGCGTTTTAGCGGCCCCAGTTGGGCCCCCGAGTAATAGCAGCGATGTCTGCTCGATAAGCTGATCCGTGTATTCACTCAACCAACGCCGCATCGCCTTATAGCCCCCCTTGACTCGGGGATAGTCCACGCCCGCATCCTTGAGCCATCTCTGGGCGATTTCCGACCGCATGCCCCCTCGAAAGCAAAACAGCGCACCTTCTGGATGCTGCGCTACAAATGCTTTCCAAGTCTCAACGCGCTGCTCCTTCAGGTCTCCGGCAACCAACTCGTGACCCAGACGAACCGCAGCGTCTTGGCCTTGTTCTTTGTAGCAGGTGCCGACGGTTTCTCTCTCCTCGTCAGTCAATAGAGGCAGATTGATGGCTGTAGGGAGACTGCCCTTGGCAAATTCAACTGGCGAACGAGTGTCGATGAGCGGCGTGTCATCTCGTAACAAAGTTTCGAGATCGTCTATCCCGGTCATCCTGTCTGTAAACGGATGACCGGCTTGCCGTTCTCGCTGGGTGTCAGTGATCCCACTACGGCGCTCGGCAGTTTTTGCTCATGAAGTAACTGTTGCACGTCTCTGAGTGCGCCGGGCGACACAGCAACCAGTAGGCCCCCGCTAGTCTGGGGGTCGCACAACACTGCCAATTCCCGAGGGGTGAGGGCAGGGAGAGCATGGCTCAAAGCTTCATAGTTTCGCTGTGTACCGCCGGGTACACAGCCTCGGGCGATATAGTCATCCAGCCCTGGTAATTCCGGTATGTCGGTGGAGTCAATAACTGCGGAGAGGATCGCGCCGCTGCACATTTCCATTAGGTGACCCGCCAGTCCGAAACCCGTCACGTCAGTGAGCGCATTCACGCCTTCCAGTCTAGCCAGTAGTGCCCCCACCCGATTGGCTTGGCACATCAGCTCGGTTGCGAGACCTCGATGGGCTGCCTCTAATTTGCCCTGTTTTTCTGCGGTGGTGTGTATGCCGATCCCAAGTGGTTTGGTCAGGATCAAAAGATCGCCAGCGCAGGCGCCACTGTTTTGCTTGAGGTGCGTGCGCTTCACCGTGCCGGTAACGGCGAGGCCGAAAATCGGCTCGGGGGTATCGATACTGTGACCACCAGCTAGCGGGAACCCCAGTTGCGCGCAAACATCCCGGCCTCCTTGCACAACCCGGTTCGCAATTTCTGGTGCTAATTTATCGATCGGCCATCCCAGAATGGCGATCGCCACTTGAGGGGTGCCGCCCATCGCGTAAATGTCCGATATGGCATTGGTGGCCGCGATGCGGCCAAAATCATAGGGGTCGTCCACGATCGGCATGAAAAAATCAGTCGTGGAGAGCACCGCTCGGTCTTCGTCGAGAATGACCGCTGCGGCATCGTCTCTCGACTGGTGGCCTACCAGTAATGACGGAAACGTGTCGTGAGGGGCTCCGCCACTGGTATCTGCCAGAATCCGCGACAGCACGTCCGGCGCGATCTTGCAGCCGCATCCTGCTCCGTGACTGTATTGGGTAAGGCGAATGCCTTCTGCCGTCATGCTTTTGGTCGCTACATCGAACTCCGCTGAATGCTAACCGTTTATGATTGAAAAGGAGAGCGTTCCGTACCATTCTTGCGCCCGTGAAATCGTTACCGTCAATGCCGCTGTATGGCGCCGTCTCGTCCCGTATCGTCTTCATGCTCTCCGCTGTGCTGCTGTCATTTGTCATGCCAACGAGGACGGCGGCGGAAATCGACTGGCTGCCAACTTCCGAGCAGTGGGCGGAGCAGCGCGCGCTGTATCAAAAAGCGTCTGCAGAGCTCGATTCCGGCGCCGGGAAACGCTATCAGGATTTGCGGGCTAAGCTGACAGATTACCCACTCGAGGTTGACCTCGATTTTTCAGTCAAGCTGGGTCAGCTTCACGACATGACCGCCGAAGAGGCGCGTCTGTTCATGGCTTCAGCTCAGGGCACGCCTCTCGCCAGCCGATTTCTGGTTGCGTATCTCCGGCACAAGGCCCAAGACAGACGGTGGCAGTCCTTTTTGGGCGTGCTGGACGATGTACCTGAAATGCCCGAACTACAGTGTTATTACTATCTGGCAAAGCTGGCTACGGGCGACCGTGAGGTGGCTTTTCAAGGAGCCGAGAAGCTCTGGGATGTCGGCTTTTCACAGGACGATGCTTGTGACCCCTTATTTGATCGGTGGATCGCATCGCAAGGCCTCGATGACAATATCGTGTGGTCCCGGGCGCTGAAAGCATTTGACGCCAAAAATGGACACCTGATCCGTTACGTCAAGCGCTTCGCCAGTGTGCCACTGCAGCGAGATCTGGATGAGCTGGCGGCGGTGTACCGACGCCCCTCGCGGGTCGAGGGTGACCACCATCAAGAGACTGGGCGCCACGCTGATATCCTTGTCGCCGGCGTCGTGCGCCTTGCACAACTGAGTCCCGCGCGGGCCTACCAGACTTTTCGCAGCCTGCGCGAGGGTGCTGCTTTCACCGAAACCCATTCGCGGGCAATCACGTCTGCCATCGCACGACACAGTTTGTTCGCCGAGCGCTCACCGGCGCCGCCAGAGTGGGTAGATGCGCAGGTCGCGGCACTGCGCGAAGATGATCTGACGGTTATCTGGCTCAGAAGCGCGATTGCCAATAGTGAGTGGAAGGCAGTGCAAACGGGGCTCGAGTGGCTGTCGTCCGACCTCCGCATCCAAGATCGATGGCGTTATTGGTCGGCGCGCAGCCTCGATTCGCTCGGTGGAAGCGATACGCAGCCGCTCTGGGAGCGTCTGGCCACTTCGAGGAGCTTTCACGGATTTCTGGCGGCTGATCGCCTATCGCTTGACTACCAACTCAATGCGGCATTACCCGCTCCGCCGCTACCTGTGTTCACTGCGCCGGTCCGACTGGGCGTGGGGCGGGCGCAGGAGTTCATGGTCCTGGATGATAGGCGGCAGGCCAAAGAGCAATGGCGTCATACCCTCAATCAGATGCCACGAGCGGAGAGGGAAAAACTCGGAGAAATCGCTCTGCAGAGGGGGTGGCCGGATCTGGCCACTGATGCGGCCAATGCGGGTGCCTCCTGGGATCGCCTTGACCTGCGTTTCCCGCACAGTTACTGGCAAACCTTCCAGTCAGTGGCTGACGATCTGGGGGTCGATCCCTATGAGCTCTTGTCTGTGGCGCGCCGAGAGAGCGGGTTGTATCCGAGGGCACGCTCTGCAGTGGGCGCGCGGGGTTTGATGCAGCTGATGCCGGCGACTGCGCGCAGTGTGGCCAATGATCGTAAAGAAGTTTACGGCGATGCTAGCTCGCTCTACGATCCCGCAACCAACATTGCGCTGGGAGCGGCGTATTACGTGGATTTGCTTTCGCGCTTTGAGGGTAATCGCGTCATGGCACTTGCGGCCTACAATGCGGGTCCGAGTCGGGTGGTGCGTTGGTCGGAGAAAGATATGGCGGTTGACCAGTGGGTGGACTCGATACCCTTCGGCGAGACGCGGGAGTATGTTCAGGCCGTATTGGCTTATCTGGTGATTTATCGGACGAGAGCGGAACAGCCGGTCAGCTTACTGACAGTAGCTGAGCGCGAGTCGCTCTACTGACGGCCGTGATGAGCCGATTTTTTAAGCCAGTATGCTGAGCCGGGTTACGGTAAAGATGATCGGGTGAGGAGAGACTGATGAAAACGATACAAATGCAATCCTGTGTTCACGACAATGGCACAGTCGAGTGCACTCTGGTTGAGGTAGAGTTACCCGAACCCGGTCCTGACGAGGTGGTTGTCGAGATTGAGGCGGCGCCCATTAATCCATCGGATCTTGGCCTGATGTTCGGTGCGGCAGACTTGAGCACTGTGCGCGCGGTAGAGCGGGATGGTCAGCCCGCGGTGCTGTTGGATGTTCCCGACGCCGCGATGCGCGCAATGGCCCCGAGAGTTGGCCAATGGATGGCCGTGGGTAACGAGGGCAGTGGGCGCGTCATCGCCGCAGGTGGAAGTGACGCCTCGCAGGCGCTCATGGGGCAGCGTGTCGGCATGTTTGGAGGCGAGATGTATGCTGGCCATCGCTGCTTGCCCGCAGCACAATGCATGGCCTTCCCTGACCGCATCTCTTCAGAGCAGGCAGCCTCCAGCTTCGTCAACCCGATGACCGCTTTGGGATTCATGGAAACGCGGTTGATGGAAGGTCAGCAGGCAATAGTGCACACCGCCGCAGCATCCAATCTGGGGCAAATGCTGTTGCGGTTGTGTCAGTCCGATGATGTGCCGCTGGTAAACATTGTGCGCTCCGATGAGCAGGTCGAGCTGTTGAAGTCCATGGGGGCGGAGTGGGTGTTAAATAGTCAGGCGGAAGCCTTCATGACGGATTTGATCGCAGCGCTGGTGGCGACGGGGGCTACACTCGCCTTCGATGCCATCGGCGGTGGACGAGGTGTGAATCGTATTCTTACCGCGATGGAAATTGCCGCGGCACAGACCGGGCCGTGGTCGCGATATGGTTCTGAGGAGCCGAAGCAGGCCTATATATACGGTCAGCTAGATTTGGGCGCGACCGAGCTGACTCGAGGCTATGGGTGGGTGTGGTCTGTGAGCGGGTGGCTGTTGACACCGTTTATGAAGCGGGCAGGGCCTGAGGTCGTTGCGCGAATGCAGAAGCGTGTGCGGGACGAGATTGATACCACTTTTGTCAGCCAATACTCTGCTCGAATCAGCCTGGCCGATGCGATCACCGTGGAGGCGGTCAAAGACTATGGGGCGCGCAGGACAGGTCAAAAAACCCTTCTGCGAATGGCCGAGTCAGCCTCCTGACAGCCTTACCTCGTAGCCCATCTTCCGAAGGTGCTCCTGGCAGCCGGTGCGCTGATCACCCTGAATCTCAAGGGTGTCGCCTTTCAACGCGCCGCCTACACCGCATCGTTGCTTGAGCTGTTTGCAGATGGTTTTGAGGGTGTCAGGGTGCTCGGGAATCCCTGAAATGACCGTTACGGCCTTGCCACCCCGACCCTTGGTCTCTCGCCTGATCCGCACCACGCCGTCGCCGACTGCGCGGGGTCTCGCATTGCCGCAGACACATTTGACCAACTGGCGCTTGCATTGTGGGCACAAGCGGCCCCCGTCTGTGCTGTAAACCGGTTGACTGTCGTGAACTCGGGCCAAAGGGCTCTCCTTAACGGCGATGTTTCTGAGCTGCGCCGCTCCTGAAGGCGCTGCGCTCGTTTTATACTAGCACTCGTAGGTTGTCTGCTTGGGAGGGGAATTAATGGGTGACGCATCAGCACTTGAGTCGCAGATCGCCTTTGTCGAAGACACGGTGCGGGCGCTAGATGAGGCGTTGACTGCCCAGCAGCAACACATACTGCGTTTGGAGCGGCAGATCGATCGCCTTGAGCAGCAGCTCAAGGACCAAGGCACCCGCCTTGATGAGGTGGCCCCAGAGGCCAGCGATCCGCTCCCTCCGCATTACTGAGCCATTACCAAATATTATGAGAAACAACCTATGAATTGGCGCGTAAGTATACTGATTTTTATAACTTTAGTGGGCGGTTTCTCTGTACTATTCGCGATTGTCACGCGTCCCATTACGGCGCCGCACCACGAGATCTATGTCAATGGCACGGTCTTGACTATGGATTCGGATAACACCATCGCTGAGGCCGTGAGTGTTCGCGACGGGGTCATAGAGGCGGTAGGGGGCTCAGAGGCCATGCTGGCCAAAGCCACTGATGACACGCAGGTGGTTAATTTGCGCGGCAGGACCCTCATGCCTGGCTTTGTCGACGCTCATGGGCATTTCCCAGGTTCGGGGCAGACCGTATTTTCAGTCGACCTCAACAGTCCGCCCATTGGCGACGTCACGGATATCGATCAACTGCTGGCGCGGCTGAGCGATTTCGCATTGAAGCGAGCAGACGGGTGGGTTGTGGGTCACGGCTATGACGACACGCTGTTGCGGGAAAAGCGCCACCCGACCCGCGATGATCTGGACCGGGTCAGTCGGGACCGGCCCGTCGCTGTGGTGCATGTGTCAGGTCACCTCGCGGTGGTCAACACAGCCGCATTGGAGGTATTGGGCATCGATGAATCGACCCCGGATCCTGAGGGGGGTGTGATCGTACGTGACCCCGCTTCGGCTGACGGACGGAGGCCGAATGGCGTGTTGGAGGAGACCGCCGCGCGCGCCGTTTGGAACCACACCCTCGATCTTGGGATAATAGATGGCCTGCGCATGACGACTCTGGCGGCGAAAGAATATTTGGCAGTGGGCGTGACGACGGCCTCGGCGGGCGGCATGCCTTCAGCGGTGGCCGACCTGCTGGGGTTTTTAAGCGGCCTGAATCAATTCTCCCAGCGCGTTGCCCTGTTTCCGCTGTTTGAGGAGGTGGGCGAGAGTCTGCTAAGCGGGGAGCGCAAGCTCGCCGATTTTGCAGGAGGAAGAGTGACGGTGCCGCGGGTAAAGATCATCGCTGATGGTAGTATTCAGGGTTATACCGGTTACCTTAGCGAGCCTTACTACGTGCCGTTCAAGGGTGACGCCAGCTACCGGGGTTACCCTTCGGTGCTGCGTGACGAATTGCTCCGTCAGGTCGAAGCGCTATATGAGAGGCGGATTCCGGTTGCTATTCACTGCAATGGCGATGCCTCGATAGACGACGGGCTTGATGCGATTGAGGCGGCTATGGCCGCCCATCCTTGGCCAGAGGCCCGGCCGTTGATTATCCACGCGCAAATGACGCGAAAGGATCAAATCGATCGCATGGCCGAGCTCGGGGTGACGCCCAGCTTTTTTTCCGCCCATACCTACTACTGGGGTGATCGTCACGCCTCCATTTTCATGGGGCCGGAGCGGGCCGCCAATATGAGCCCGGCACGGTGGGCGCTAGATGCAGGCGTTCCATTTAGCTCCCATCTGGACACACCGGTGACTCCTATGCTGCCTTTACAGGCGATATGGAGTCAGGTGGAAAGGGAGAGCACGGGAGGCGTCGTGATTGGTCCGGCGCAGCGCATTGGGCGGATGCCAGCTCTGCGCGCCGTAACGATTGACGCGGCGTGGCAAGTCTTTATGGACGGCGAGATCGGCTCCATTGAGCCTGGCAAGCGCGCGGATCTGGTGGTGCTTTCAGAGAACCCGCTGACGGCTGACGATATTCGGGATATCAAAGTCGATCGCACCGTGATTGACGGTGCCACGGTTTACGCCCGGCTATAGATACTTAGGGTCCGTCGAACCCGAACTTCGCCCTGTCGACCCGAACGAAGATGGCCTCTGCCGTCGCGGTATTGGTATCCCCACAGCGCATGGCCGCCTTTACCTCGGTGCGTTTTTCATCGAGCTCCGTTGCCTCAGCGCTGACCTCTATCACTTGATTCAGCGGTGTGGGTTTGAGGTATCTGACCGAGAGGCCTCCTGTCATTCCCGGGTAGCCTGTTCGCACGTGGGTCATGCCCATAAGGTGATCGAGGACGCCGGCTACCCAGCCACCGTGCACGTGCCCGGGTGGGCCCTCAAAGGCTTGGCCGAACGTCACAGTGCCGGTGATGCGGTTTGGCTCTTCCTGCCAGAGCAGCTCTGGGGAGCAGGGGTGGCTTCTGCCTGCCATGGCGACTAACTCGCCCATGACATTATCGATGGTGCCTCGCTCGCCGTGTTTCGCCATATCGACTAGGCCGTTAAGCTGTTTGGCTTGGCTCAGTTCCGCCGTCAGGGCGTCAATTTTCTCTGTGAGCGCAGTGGCAAATTCCGGATCGATGTCGCTGCTGACCAATTTTTCGTTAAGCGCCCGTGCAGCGGCCGCGAGACGATGCCGGGCCTGCCAGTAGGTTGCTTCGTGTGAGTCAGGCTCATAGGGGCTGGTTGCGGTAGCCATGTCAGATTAGCTCCTGCTCCTGCAAGGCGGATCGCCATGCGCGGATGTCACTGACGAGTGCTTCGGGTTGCTCCAAAGATGCGAAGTGGCCACCTGCCGCATGTTGATCGTTGAACGTCACCAGCTGTTGGTAACGCGTGCGTGCCAAGCGCTCAGTGCACACAAACAGCTCCTTGGGAAATATCGATATGCCGATGGGTAGTGCGATAGGGCGGTAGTCCGCTTCGGTGAAACTCTCCCAATAGAGTTTTGCGCTACTCCCCCCGGTGTTGGTCATCCAGTAGTGGGTAACAATGTCCAGCAGGGCATTTCTTTCGATGGCGTTCTCCGGGTGGCGGAGGCCGTCCCGCACGCAGTCGGTCCAGGTCGCGTATTTCTCGATGATCCAGGCCATTTGTCCTGCCGGAGAGTCAGCGAGACTATAGGCAAGCGTTTGCGGGCGGGTACTCTGCTGTTTGGAGTAGCCAGCCTCATGCTCCTGGTAGTGCATTGCGGCGGCGAGCGTGGGTTGTTCGGCGGGGTCGGTGCCACTCATGGTGTGCTCATCCGGTACTACCATCGGTAAATTAACGTGACCGGCTAGGCAGTGGGTATCTGGATGCAGTAACACGGCATGGGTTACCAATGAGCCCCAGTCACCCCCTTGGGCAACGTAGCGCTCGTAGCCCAGTCGGAGCATCAATTGATCCCAGAGAGCGGCAATGCGCTCTACTCCTACCCCTGGAGCTGCTGGCTGACTAGAAAAGCCAAAGCCTGGCAGGCTGGGAATGACCAGATGGAAAGCATCCGTTGCATCACCACCGTACTGAGCCGGGTCAGAGAGTGGGCCAATGATGTCGAGAAACTCCAGCACCGATCCGGGCCAGCCATGGGTGATGAGCAGGGGCTGGGCCTGCGTATGGGGGCTCCTGATGTGAAGGAAATGGATTTTGTGTCCGTCAATTTCAGTAATGAAGTTGTCGTGCTGATTCAGTAGGGACGGGACCCGCTGCCAGTCATAATCATCACGCCAATAGCGCACTAGCTCCTGGCAGTAGCTGAGTGGTACCCCTTGCTGCCAATCCTCCACGGTTTCCGGGTTGGGGAAGCGCGTTTGCGTCAGCCGTTGAATGGCATCTTTTATCGCTGCGTCTTCAAATTTGGGCTCAAAGCGTTCAATTGCGTTATTCATGGTGCGTCCCGTGCGGATCTGCGTCTGCGAAGATTCGCCTGCGACACTAACGGCTCAAATGTGCGCGCTCAAGCCTTGTCGTTTAAATTCAATCCGCTATAGGTCTCGGTCAGCCAGTCAAGCAACCGAGCTCTCTCCGCGGGCCTTTCTTTTGTGCGGTTTCGCAAATGTGTGGTGCGTGGCTCGCGGTCTAGGAAGAGTTTGCCACTCACCTTGCCGGCCTCGGTGGCTCTGGCCAGCCAGACCATGGTGTCTGCACCCTCGGCCGGCGACCGAAGCACACGTTTCGTCACGCGTCGGAATCCGGGAAGTGCTGATTGCACACCTGGCGTATCGGCCCAGCCCGGATGCATGCTGTTGACCGCAATATTGTGCTCTGCCCATGCCCCGGCCCAGAGTTCAGTCAGCACAGTGAGGGCCCGCTTGGCCCGCGCATAGGCCACGCTGCCGGTGTATTTGTCTGCTGTCATGATCAGTTCATCGCATCGCAGCTTCTGGGTATACATGCCTCCCGAGACTACGTTGATGACGCGGGCCGTTCCCGCGTGGTCCCGCAAAAGGGGGAGCAGTGATTCGGTGAGTTTCCAGGGCGACAGCAGCAATAGGGCAGCGCTGCGTTCAATACCTTCTTCCGTTTCTGCGTAGTCGTTGAACAGTGCGCCGGCGTTGTTAATCAGCACGTCAATGGATTGGCCTCGTGCATGCAATCTTTCACACAACGCTGAGACCTCGGTTAGCAAACTTAAATCAGCGAGCTCGACGTGATCTGCCTCCCTGCCAGTCTCTGCTTTTAATGCGTGCTGCATGGCTGCTGCTTTGGTGGGGTCGCGGATGACCACGGTGAGTGCTGCTCCAGCTTCCAGTAGAGATACTGCGGTCGCGAAACCCAGTCCGGCATTAGCCCCGGTCAGGACAACATGCTTGCCGGCCATATCAGCGGTCATGGGTCGCCAGGTTTTTTGCCCCCTGCGGTACCCATAGCGAGTGAAGCAGGTGAGTGCCGTGGCCAGCTTGCTGTCTCTTCTTTGCGTATCCCGTGAGGCCTCGGGCGGGGGATTTTCGTCCGTCAGCGCTCTGGCAAGGCCCTTCAGGCTTGCTCGCCCCATTTTCTTGAAACCCGGCTCAAGGCGTTTTGCCAGGCGCTGCAAACCTCTCCGAAACGTGAACTCTGCGACATAATGTATGCGCGTTAGGTCATCCCCGAGGGATTCAAACGTGATCACATCTTTAGCGGTAAACCAGCGCCCACGACCCTCGAGGGTCAGACACTGCCAAGGTGTAAATTCCGTTATCTCGTAGGCCAGATTGAAGTGCCCACGACCCGCTTTGCAGCGCACGGAGAATAGGGTGCCCTGGTCGATCGGTCCCGTAGTGAGCTTATTCGCTTCGACGGCCGTGGCGTCCCACTCAACGGTGGTTCTGAAGTCGGCTACGTAGCGAAAGCAGCTTACTACCGACCGCGGTACCTCGATCGTTTCGGTGAGGGTAATCATGTGTATCTGCAGCGCTTGGAGGTGCTTAAGTTACGCCGTTGGTCGCTGCCCAGTTCACGTGGCTCGTCTCATCGGTGGGCCGAACGGCCGGACATGCTGGTCTATTCCTCTATCCAGATAACCCTGAGAGGCTCCCCAAAATCATCGTAGACAACCTGTCGGCGCCTTTTTGGGGTGCGTCGGCGCACCACCTTAGTCCGGACCCGTTTTGCCTCTCGTCGTGCATCCAGTGCGGCGATTACGTCAGTGAGCGGTGTGCGCTCTGCGCGGCGGGTTTCAAATAGCGGTGCGGGGGGTGGGGTGTCGTTGCGATCGTAAGCGCTTTCGCCGGCCCGAAATTCCTTCACCTTACCGCCAGACGACAAAAATGCCGCGGTTTGCCGTTGTAGGCGATCCCGCAAGTCGGACTTGGAAGGCGGTTTTTTCATACGGCAATCTCCGGGGCCAGCATTATAAATAGGTAGCCCCTCCGCACCAATCTACGGGCTGACCGTGCCCTGTGGTTTCTGGTTTAATGCCACCCCGATAGGGTCCGAGGTGCCCCGATTTCATGCAAACACCCCCCCGACTTATTCCCGATACGTCCGAGTATAGAAGGCGCCAGAGGATCGACTGATGGGAATCCTGCGCTCATTGCTGGTGTTTTTCTGGATGGCGGTAACAGTCATTCCCTTCGCGCTGGCGATTATTCTGATGGTCCCGTTTGTGGGGCCTGACGCCAGATGGTGGTATCTGGCTCGGCCCTGGCTCAGCGGTGCGGTGGAAGCAGTGCGATTGGTGGGCGGAATTCATTACTCGGTTGAGGGCGAGCAGGGCCTGCCCACAGCGGAGGATAATCAGCGCATCATTCTCTGCCCGAAACACCAGTCGACTTGGGAAACGTTTTTCTTCGCCAGTCGGATGTCCCATCCCTTGGCTTATGTCTTCAAGCGCGAATTACTTTACATCCCGTTCTTTGGCTGGGCGATGGCATGCCTCAATATGATTCACATTGATCGAAGCGCTAGAGGGGACGCATGGAGTAAGGTTGCGTCGATGGGCGAAATGCTCATGGACCGCGGCAAGTGGGTCATCATGTTTCCTGAGGGCACGCGCTCCGAGCGCGGAGCACAGGGGGTTTACAAGAATGGTGCCGCCAGACTTGCCATCGCGACCGGCGCGAGCATTGTGCCGATAGCGGTCGCGTCAGCGAGATGTTGGCCGCGCAAGAGCTTTACCTTTATACCCGGAACTGTAGCCGTCTCGTTTGGGCCGCCGATTGCGCCGTCACTTGGCGAGAGCGCAGCCGACTTGATGGAAAGAGTGTCTGGCTGGATAGAGGAAGAGATGCGCCGCATTGATCCAGAAGCTTATCCCGAATCAGAGCGGCCGCCGGACCCGATGCAGCAGGAGGCCACTCTCAGAGCGGCACTTGAAGAGCAGGCCGCCGCCGCGCGAGCCGCTCAAAGTGGGCTGCACGATGACAGTGCATGAACTGAATCGATCGAGCGATGACGCGTGCAGCGACGTCATTCGCTATCGGGCGGGTGTAAACTGCGAGTAAGAAGGGGAGGTCAGTGATGGGATTTTATAGCGACACGATTGTGCCGAGGCTCGTCACCTGCGCCTGCGGCACCAAGCCAGTCCTTAAGCAGCGTGAGAAGGTGGTGCCGCTGGCTCAAGGCAAGGTGTTGGAGATTGGGATGGGGGCAGGACATAACTTGCCTTATTACGACGCTCAGCGGGTCGACGCCGTGGTTGGCATTGACCCTTGCGCCACTAGCTGGGGGCTGGCTCAAAACAGAGCCTCGCAGTTGGGGGTGCCGCTCGAGTTTATTCAGGGCTCAGCAGAGGACATGCCGCTGCAAAGCGAATCATTCGACACGGTGCTGATGACGTTCAGTCTCTGCACTATTCCCGATGGGCATTCGGCGTTGCAGGAAATACGTCGCGTGTTAAAGCCCGAAGGAAGGCTCGTATTTTGCGAGCACGGCGAGGCGCCTGATGAATCCGTCGCCCAGTGGCAAGCACGCGTCAATCCCATATGGAAGCGATTGTTGGGGGGCTGCAATCTGAATCGGCCGATTGTGGAGTGGATCAGCAAGGCGGGCTTCGGTATCCAAGCGGTCGATCAGATGTACCTGCCGGGCACGCCGCGCATCGCAGGGTACAACGTCTGGGGCAGTGCTCAGCGAGAGTGCTGAGAACGCTGAGAGACCGATTGGGGAGTGTCGCACTCAGGTTTGCTCTTAGCGCCCTCGCTTTCTGTCTCTTTGGCTGCGCGAGCGAGCCAGCGTCGATTCCGACTACCCATGACGAAGCTCCAGTTCCTGATCTGTCAGGTCACTGGGAGGTGGATTATGCCCGCAGCGATAGCGTGCAAACTCAACTCAATGGCTCTTTTCGCCAGGTCCAGCGGGAGCTTCGGCGCCGACGCGAGGCGGCAGAGCGCGGTACAAACTATCAGGGTCCGCCAGTGGGCGATTTGGATACGTTGGTGGCGGTGGCCAAAATGGCTGAGTTGGTCACTGAGCCAGAATTGCTTGAGGTATATCAAGATGTTCGACGCATACGCGTGGAACGGGAAAATAGCTTTGCCCTGAGTTGCGACCTTGTTGGAGCGCAATCGGTTCCCAGTCTGCTCGGTGCAGAGCAGTGCTGGTGGGATGGACATCAACTGCATTTCCGGGTGCTGCTGCCGGACGGCTTGCTGATCAAGCATCGGTTCGTGCGCTCGGCGGATGGTTTTTCTTTGTCGCAACGGACCGCGTTGACTGCGCCCGGACTTGCCCAGGATATGGAAGTGGTCAGAATCTTCTCACGCTATGACCCGACAGAAAGGGGGTACCGTTGCACGGAGACGCTCACTCGCGGCCGCGTTTGTACCACTGAGCAGGCCGGGCTCGATGAGTGATTGGCAAGTGCTACCCCGACTGCTTTTGCTGGTCGGCTTCTGTGCATTGAGTAGCTGCGCGAGCACGCTGGGTGATATCGCACCCTATGAGTCGCCCGAGGATGCGATCAGGGAGTGGGACACCGCCGAGCCGTTGCTGATCGCGGTATCTCCAATAGCCCCCGCTCTGGATATCGCCGTTGAACTATTTAATCCCGGAATATCTGAAGAGGACCGGTCTCCGTTGGCTGCGGTGAGGCGCCTGGAGTCGCAGCTCTTGGCGGGCGAGTTGCGAGAGACGTTGGTCCGCAGCAACCAATGGGGTGTTGTGAGGCTTTTGCCCTCGGCCTCGTCGTTAACGCCGGTCTCGATCCGGACGGGTATTGTGGTGTCCGATGGACGCGATCTGGTCCTCAATGTGGTCGTCAAAGATGCGATGGGTGCGCTCTGGTTTGAGGACACGGTGGCTTACCGTCAGCAGTCTGCCGGTGAAGATGGCTTGGAGGGTATCTTCAACGCCTTGGCTAACCGTTTGCTGTCAGTTTGGCAGGGCAAAGATCGTGATGAGCGATACGCGTTGCTTCAGGGGGCAGACATCGCCTACGCGGAGGCGTTGGCGCCCGAGGCGTTCTCAGGAATGATTCAGCGCTCGGAGACTGACTGGCGGGTTATCCGGCTGCCGGCTGAGGATGATCCGATGCTGGCGCGTATCGAGAGGATTCGGAATCAGGAGTACCTGTTTTGCGACACCATTGATGAGCAGTACGTTGACATGGTGGACCGGGTGGGTCCCACCTATCGTCTATGGCGGGCGGCCACGCTGGAGCAGACCGAGTGGCTGGAGCGCTATCAGAAGCGCGCAGCGGCGCGCACAGGCAGCGCTGGCGACAGTGACTTCACTCGGATGCAGGCGGAGTATGCGGCCTATCGGTCGTTTCGGATTCAAGAACAGGCGCTGTTTGAATTGGCAGAGGCCTTTGACGGCGAGGCGCGGCCCACGGTGATTCGAACACAGGATCAAGTGTTTCGTTTGGAGGGGACCCTTGATACGCAGTACGACACGTGGCGCGGCTTGTTGCGCGATATTTACTTGATAGAAACCGGGGGCCAGACGCTGTGAGCCACGCATTCCTCGCGACCTGTCCCGCGGGTGTCGGGGTTTATCTGGCGCAGGAGCTTGAGGGTCTCGGGGCGCAGCAAATCGTGGAGCGGCCCGTGGGTGTCTCCTTTGAAGGTGGGCTGGGGTTGGCGTATCGGGCCTGCCTCTGGAGCCGCATGGCGAATCGCATCATCCTTCAGCTGGGTGCGGCGCAGGCAGACTCTGCTGACGAACTCTATGAAGCGACGCGGCAGATAGACTGGACAGCGCATCTTGCAGCCACCGGTTCTCTTTTGGTCGACTTTGCCGGGAGAAGCGCCGATGTGCGGAACGCACAGTTCGGCGCGCAGCGCATCAAGGACGCGATTGTCGATCAGTTCCGCGAGAAAGGCTTGGGACGTCCCTCGGTCGACCTCCAGCAACCAGATGTTCGGATATTTGCTCGACTCAGCAAGGGCCGTTTTATCCTCGGCATCGATCTCAGTGGCGAAAGCCTCCACCGTCGCGGTTACAGACTAGACGGGGGTGTGGCGCCACTGCGGGAAAATATTGCCGCGGCAGCACTCTGGGCCGCGGGCTGGCCGGAAAGAAGCCGGCAGGGAGAGGCCTTGCTGGATCCGATGTGTGGTTCCGCCACGCTCTTGCTGGAAGGCGCTCTCATGGCGCTGGACCGAGCGCCAGGATTGAATCGGAAGCGGTTCGGCTTTAACGGCTGGGCGGGTCATGACGAGGACCAGTGGCGCGCTGTTCTCTCAAATGCAGCTGAACGCGCCGCGATGCCGCCGCCAGATGAGTTAGAGATCAGGGGCTATGACGGCGACATGCAGGCAGTTCGGCGATGTCAGGACAATATCGGGCGTCTTGGTCTCGAAGACATCGTGCGTATCCGCTGCAAAGACCTCGCTTTAGTAAGCCGACCTACACACCGGGATTTCTCGAGGGGCGTGCTGGTCACTAACCCGCCTTGGGGGGAGCGCATGGGACAAAAGGATGCGCTGCCGCACCTCTATAACGCCTTGGGTGAACGAATCAGTGTGGAATTCGATAACTGGCTGGCCGTGGTGCTGACCTCTGAGTTGTCGCTGGGCAAGGCCGTGGGTCTGCGCGCCAACAAACGTCATCGCTTTCACAATGGGCGATGCGATTTGCACTGCCTGCAATTTCAGCTCGGCGCTGAAAATCGATTCCGGTCATTGCAGCAGGGAGCCGAGCGTGGCTCAGAAGGACAGTCCACTGTGCCCCGGGTGCTGTCTCAAGGTGGTCAGATGGTCGCCAACCGTCTGCGAAAAAATCTGAAGCGCCTCACGCCCTGGCTCAGACGGGAGGACGTTACCTGTTATCGGGTGTATGACGCGGATATCCCTGAGTATGCCGCGGCGATTGATGTGTACGAAGGCCGATTACACATTGCCGAGTATGCGGCGCCTAAAGAAATTCCCGAGCAGAAGGCGGCAGAGCGTTTTGCGCAGCTGGTGGAGGGCGCGCGCGAAGTCTTCGAGGTCGGTGCCGGGGAGGAGGTCGCGGTCAAGCAGAGACTGCGCCAGAGGGGGCGGGACCAGTATCAGCGGCTGGAGACGACCCATGAGCGGATTGTTGTCCGGGAGGGCAGGGTCAAGGTGCTGGTCAATTTGCACGATTATCTGGATACCGGTCTGTTTCTAGACCACCGGCCGCTCCGCGCGTGGCTGGGCAGAGAAGCCAGTGGCGGGCACTTCCTCAATTTGTTCAGCTACACCGGGGTTGCCACACTGCATGCGGCGCTGGGCGGCGCGACCACCAGTACCAGTATCGACAGCTCCGCCACCTACCTGGACTGGTTTAACGCCAATCTGGCGCTCAATGGCTTATCGGACCGCCAGCACCGCGGTGTCCGTGCCGATGTCAGGGACTGGCTGTCAGAAGAGACGAGGACGTACGATTTGATCATGGTAGACCCCCCATCTTTTTCCAACTCAAAGGGTCAAGCCGATTTCGACGTGCAGCGAGATCACCTTTCCCTGCTGGAGCTGGCGATGGCACGCCTCAGTGGTGATGGGGTGCTCTACTTTTCAACCAACCATCGCAAATTCGTATTGGACCCGGCGGTGCAGCAGACATGGCAGGTGCAAGACGTCACGCAGGGTTCAATCCCGGAAGATTTCTCCCGTAATCTGCGCATTCATGCCTGCTGGCGCCTGACCCACAGCTGACAGCCTGACGAAAAGCGCGCCTGAAACGATGAATCGGGGGCGTCAAGGCAAGCAGCCGTGGTGGCCGTAGCGCCTTTATTGGCCTTACTTCGATGCTATACTCCGCGCCTTTTTTAGGCGCAGCCGCTGCCGAAATCCGTCTGTTGGGTTGGGGGCCTCTGCGTTTATTGGCTTTCGGGATCACAGTTCATGGCGCAAACGCTCTACGACAAACTTTGGGACGCTCATCTGGTCGAGGAGCGCGATGACGGGACGGCACTGATATACATCGATCGCCATCTGTTACACGAAGTGACTTCGCCCCAAGCCTTTGAGGGGCTCACGCTGGCCAACAGAGTCCTGTGGCGGCGTAGCGCCAACCTTGCGGTGCCCGATCATAATGTTTCGACACTCAAAAGTGAGCGAGAGGCGGGTTTAGAGGCGTTGCCCGATGCTGTGTCTCGTATCCAACTACAGACCCTCGACGATAATTGCGAGGCCTTCGACGTGGTGGAAATTCCGCTGAACGATGTGCGGCAGGGTATTGTGCATGTCATGGGCCCCGAGCAGG
>QOPK01000050.1 GCA_003331685.1 Halieaceae bacterium
ACGCGCGTGGGTTTGTCTCTGCTTGAACGGGATTGGTGCGTTGCGGCGGCGCGACGCAACCCAGATCGGTTGCCCGATCAATTTGACCGCTACAAAGTCAATCTGATGGATTCAGCAAGCTTCGCCGGGCTAAATACTGTAGTGCCAGACTATGTGGTGGTGACCCCGACGCCACAATCCTACGACCCTGAGGGGTATCAGGCGGGTTTCACCGGGGTAGCTAAGAAGCTCGCGAGTCAGAAGTGGATCGCGCGGTGCCGCCGGGTAATTTGGGTGTCTTCTACCCGGGTCTATAGTGAATCAGACGGTGGCTGGGTAGACGAACACTCGCCGCTGAATCTTGATGAGCCGCAAGCCAGTTCAATGATTGCCGGGGAAGCGGCGATTCGCCGTGCTTCGACCACGACGATTATCCGCCCGGCGGGGGTGTATGGCGATCCGGAAGGCATGCTGATAAGGCGGGTTCGGGCAGGCGAGGGTGGCGCGACAGGTGCACTCTATGGCAACCGGATCCACCGTGTGGACCTGTCGAGACTGATTGTTCATTGTTTGGAACGTGATCACGCCGGCGAGTCGGTGCCGCCGACGGTGGTCGGTGCCGATCATGATCAGACTCCGACCCATGAGATTGAGCGCTGGTTGGCGGATCAGATTGGGGTCACCCTGAGCAGGCCGCCAGATTCGTCGTATTCCCGCTCCCATCGCCGCTGTCGAAACTCCCTTCTGGAGAGGATCGCATTTACGTTGTTGTACCCTACGTGGCGCGAGGGCTACCGTGCGGCACTGGATGCGTCGGCTGATACATAAGCGAAGCAGTCCCCACGGGCGTTACAGAGACAAGATAGCCTCGACTTCAATTCGCGCGCCCTTGGGCAGCGCCGCGACCTGAACGCAGGCTCTCGCCGGATACGGCTCTTCAAGGTGGCGTGACATAACCGCGTTGACGGCATCGAAGTCAACAAGATCGGTCAGGGAGATATTGATTTTCACGGCATTATCTAGTGTGCCACCCGCTGCTTCTGCGACAGCGCTCAGATTACTAAAAACCTGCTCTGCCTCTGCGCTGATATCACCTTCAACCATCGTCATGGATGCGGGGTCGAGCGGTATCTGCCCTGATATCCAGACGGTATTCCCCACCTTGATGCCCTGAGAATAGGGTCCGATCGCCTGAGGCGCAGCTTGGGTAGCAATGACGGCTCTGTTAGACACAACGATCTCCTCTGGATGCGCGCGAAGCGCCTTATTGAATAACGGACTGATGAGGGCTGCAAGGCCGATTACAAAGCCACGGCGGCGGGTTTTCAAATCCAAGAATCGGTTATCGGCGGGCGCTGCGCACCACTCTGAGCACGCCCTCGACGTTACGCAGTCGCTTCATGACATGTGCTAGATGGGTGCGGCTGCTGACCTGCAGCTCCAGATCGACAAAGGTGAATTCGACATCCTTGTTTTGTGTGGCAATGCGCTCGATATTGAGGCCAATGGCGCTGAGTCTTGTCGCCAGAACGGCAATCATGCCGCGGCGATTTTCCACCTGTACTCTGAGGCCGACCGGATAATTTCGCTCCACCATTTCGTCCCAGTGGAGTGAAATTATCCGGTCAGGCTGCTCTCGCATCTCCAGCAGGTTGCGACAGCTATCACGGTGCACCATCAGCCCCTTTTCTTGCCCAAGGTAGCCTTGAATTGGGTCGCCCGGCAGCGGGCAGCAACATTTGGCATAGGTGACACCCACGCCTTCGGTGCCGCGGATGCCCAGTGTGGCCGCTTCGCCGCCAACGGCGGAGTCGCCACTGGTACTGGTGAGATGGGCGACAGCAATGTGCGGTAGCGTATTGCCCAGTGCCACATCCACTAGCAACGTCTCGATATCGGCTTTACCCAGCGCAGAGAGGGCAGACTGCATGGTCTCTTCTTCGATGCCATTCAGCCGCGAGCCATAGGCCATCAACGCCCGATCCAAAAGATTGCGACCCAGTGCAAGTGAGTCCTCGCGGCGCTGATCTTTTAGAAAATGCCGAATGTGGGTTCTGGCGCGGGCGGTCACCACCCAGTTCAGCCACGACGGACTCGGTCTACCGGTTGGTGCAGTCACGATCTCGATCGTTGCGCCGCTTTCAAGAGGCTCTGACAGTGGCACCAGCTGATTGCTGACCCGCGCGGCGACACAGTGATTGCCAATATCGCTGTGTACGGCGTAGGCAAAATCGAGCGCGCAGGACCCTTTTGGGAGCTCGAGAATGTCTCCCCGTGGCGTGAAGACGTATACCTCGTCGGGGAAAAGATCGATTTTGACGTTCTCGATGAACTCCAGCGAGTCTCCGGCGCGCTGCTGCATTTCTAAAAGGCCTTGAACCCACTCTCGGGCGCGAGTGTGGGAGATGCTCGCCCCTGTTTCCTCGCTCTTATAAAGCCAATGGGCGGCGATGCCGTTGTTGGCCATATCTTCCATTTCGTGTGTTCGGATCTGGATTTCAACGGGCACACCGTGCATGCCTTTCAGCACGGTGTGCAAAGACTGGTAACCGTTTGCCTTGGGAATAGCGATGTAGTCCTTGAACTCCCCGGGTACCGGCTTATAGAGGCTGTGCACCATGCCTAGCGCGCGGTAGCAGTCATCGACAGAGTCGACGATCAGGCGGAAGGCAAAAATATCCATTACCTGAGAGAAGGATTTACGCTTGGCTTTCATCTTGTTGTAGATGCTGTAAAGGTGCTTTTCCCGTCCTACGACGGTGGCATTGAGACCCTCGCGATTCAGGGTCTGGCTCAACTGGTTGCGAATCTGGTCAACCAGATGCTTCCTATTGCCACTCGCCGATCTTCGCGCGGCGTCGAGCCGTCTGGCGCGCATGGGGTACAGCGCCTTTAGGCCTAAGTCTTCGAACTCCATGCGCACTTCGTTCATACCCAGACGCATGGCGATAGGGGCGTAAATATCCAGCGTCTCACTGGCAATGCGCTTGATCTTCTCTCGATTCAGTACACCCAGTGTGCGCATGTTGTGCAGGCGATCCGCCAGCTTGACCAGAATGACGCGAATGTCTTTCGCCATGGCCAACGTCATTTTCTGGAAGTTCTCGGCTTGCCGAAGCTCTACCGAGTCAAACTCCACGTGGGTCAGCTTGCTGACACCATCGACTAGCTCCGCAACTTCTTCGCCGAACTGTGCGCTAATGTCTTCTTTGTTAACACCTGTATCTTCGATCACGTCGTGAAGCAGTGCGGCCATCAGACTCTGTGCATCCATGTGCATGCGAGCGAGGATGCTGGCTACCGCCAAGGGGTGAGTGACGTAGGGTTCTCCACTGCGCCGGATTTGACCGTAGTGAGCTTGCTCAGAGTAGTAGTACGCTCGCCGAACAAGTTGCGCCTGTTCCAGTGGCAAATAGTCAGCAATCAGCTGCTCGAAAGCGGCGAGCGAGCTATTAGCGAGATGCCCCTTGTGGGGAATGGAATGTACAGTGGGTTCTTGCCCCAGTCGGGTGCCAATGCCGGGGAGAGATCCGCTGAGAGCTTGGAGTGTTGTTGCCACCACCTTCAGCGGACCACAATATCAGAGGATGGGCGTCTCGAAGCTGGCCGCTAATTCTTCCTCTGCTTCGACTTCGCTCTGTCGCGCAAGCACTTCCGGAGTAATCAGCCCTTCGGCGATTTCTCGCAGCGCGATAACCGTGGCCTTGTCTGACTCGTCCTCAACGAGCGGGTCGCGACCGCCGGTTGCGATTTGCCGCGCGCGTTTGGCAGCCAACATGACCAACTCAAATCGGTTATCGACATTGTCCAGACAGTCTTCAACAGTAATTCTCGCCATGACAGCGTAGTCTCCTTATTGCTCACCGCAGGTCAATGCGGCCGCGTAGTATAGCGTAGGAAAGGGGTTTTCACCTCCCCGACAACGTCAATAATGCCGAGCGCCCTTCCCCCACGACCAAATTAGGTGAGTAGATCCTCGATAAGACCCTGAAGCGCCGACTGCTGCTGGCCAGTGCGAAGCCGTAAAGAGCGGACCAGCGCCTGCAGGGCTTCCAGCGCCGCATCGAATTGGTCATTGATGATCAAATAGTCGGCCTCATCCCAGTGTGACATCTCATCCCGCGCGGCACTCATTCGAAAATCGATGGTGTCTTCCTCGTCTTGACCTCGCGCATGCAGTCTCGCTTTGAGGGCATCAAGTGAGGGTGGCAGGATGAAGAGCCAAGCGCTGTCTGGTAACAGCCTTCTCACTTGCTGAGCACCTTGCCAATCGATCTCTAAAATGACGTCAGCCCCATCGGATAGCCTGGATTCCAGTTGCACCAGGCTTGTGCCATACAAATGACCGAAGACCTCGGCTGATTCGAAGAATGCGCCGGCTTCGCGCATTTCATGGAAGGCTTCCGTCGAAATAAAGAAGTAATTGACGCCCTCAGCTTCGCCGGGCCGTTGTGGTCGGGTTGTGTGCGACACGGAAACTTCAACCCGCTCATCCTGTTCCATTAATGCTTTGATCAGCGAAGTCTTGCCGGCGCCGCTGGGCGCAGACACGATTAACAGTTGTCCTCTAGTCGCATTCACACTCAAAGTCTACTCAATGTTCTGGATTTGCTCGCGCATCTGCTCAATTAACACTTTGAACTCCACCGAGACATTAGTGGTGCTGAGCGCGGTAGATTTTGAGCCCAGCGTATTGGCCTCGCGGTTGAGCTCCTGCATCAGAAAATCCAGTCGCCTGCCGACCGGCGCGGTGCTTTGCAGAGCTGACTCAATGGCATCAAGGTGCGCGTCCAGACGATCCATTTCTTCTTCCACATCGGCCCGCTGCAATACATATACAATCTCTTCTTCCAGCCGCATCGGTTCTGCTTCGATGTCGAGCGATTGCAGTCGGTCGAGCAGGCGCTGTCTATGCGCAGTCTGCAGCTCCGGCAGCTGTTTCCGTAGCGTGGCGAGCTGCCCCCGCATCGCATCGGATCGTTGCTGAATCAGGGAGGCCAGCTTTGCGCCTTCCTGCTGCCGTTGCTCGCGCAGTCCTTCGAAGCACTGTCTGGCGGCATTGGTTGTCGCACTCTGGAGTTCCTCTAGATCGGTTTCGGCTTCGCTCAGCACGCCGGGCGAGAGCAAGAGCGCCAGCTGGTCGGGTGCGGCGGCATTGGGAAATACGTCTGCGACCTCTGACAGAGCGGCCTTCAGTGACGAGAGCCGCTCGCTATTTAGCGTAGCGGGGGAGCCTGAGCCGCCGTCAGAGACGCGCACCAGCAGCTCGAGCTTCCCGCGAGCAAAAAACGTCCCTGCCTGCTCGCGCAAGCTACCTTCAACACTTCTCAGTGTGTCCGGCATCCTACACTGCAGGTCTAGGTAACGATTGTTGACGGAGCGGCACTCGACGGTGACCGTCAGGGCCCCCGTTGTTACACTCCCGCGGGCAAAGCCCGTCATGCTCTGAGTCATCGTCATTCCTCGACCAAGCGCGCTGCTAAGTGTAACAGCAGTCACTCGGACGGAACGTTACCTACAGCAGGAGAACTGTTATGGATGCCATACCCGACCGACCCAGTGGTCGAGCCCCTGACGCCATGCGCGCCATTCACTTTGAACGGGGATACACCTGTCATGCTGAGGGCTCAGTGTTGGTTTCTTTTGGGCAGACAAAGGTGATTTGCACAGCGAGTGTAAGCGCGGGCGTACCCGGTTTTCTGCGGGGAAAGGGCGAGGGTTGGTTGACTGCAGAGTACGGCATGCTGCCGCGCTCTACAGGTTCCCGGATGGATCGGGAGGCGGCGCGGGGCAAACAAGGCGGGAGAACCGTTGAGATTCAGCGACTGATTGGTCGCTCGTTGCGTGCAGCGTTGGATTTCAAACTGTTGGGAGAGCGCACGATCACTGTGGATTGCGATGTGATTCAGGCAGATGGCGGCACCCGCACTGCGGCGATCTCTGGAGCTTGTGTGGCAGTGGTTGACGCGTTGAACCACCTTCAGCGCGCTGGCGAGCTGGGCGCCGACCCGCTGAAGCATTTGATCTCAGCAGTCTCTGTTGGTGTCTGGAATGGCGTGCCGGTAGCAGACCTTGACTATGCTGAGGATTCCACGGCGGACAGCGACATGAATGTGGTGATGACGGAGCAGGGTGGTCTGATCGAGGTGCAGGGCACCGCGGAGGGCGCTACCTTTAGTCAGGAGGAACTGACGGGCCTCCTCGCTCTGGCTTTTTCCGCCGGAGAGACCATTGCGGCCGCGCAACGGGCCGCGCTCAGCGCAGGCTAGAGGCCCAGGTCATAATCCATGATCACAGGCGCGTGATGCGAAAATGCTTGCTCGTCAAAAATGGTTCCTCGCTCAACTCGGCTAATCAGTAGCTCGGAGATGATTTGCGTATCGGTGCGCAGACCTCCTGCATCGTCGCCGTCAGGCCACCAGGTATAGGCTCCGGGCTCTTTATCAGCCAGGGAGTAAGCGTCGGCATAGCCACTGTCGTAAAGGTCCAGCAACCAACCGCGCTCTAAAGGCGATAACCCCGGCAGTACCTGATTGTTACCGGCGTCTTCTGCATCAGCATGATGCGCCATGAGCTCCCAGCCACCACAAAGAATGTATCCCCGGCGTTTGTGGCGCACTTTCTCGAGGTGGCTGCTAAGCTGTGAAAGAAAGTTCAGCTTGCTGGCCATGGCCTCAGGGCCGCCCGCGCTGCTGGGCACCAGCACTGACCCCACGCTGATCTCGTCAAAATCCGCCTGAATGTATAAACCCTGGGTGTCATACGCCTCGAAACCAAGCCCCCAAATGATGGCTTTGGGAAGATGCTTAGTGTAGATGGCTACCCCGTTTAATCGAGGGTTCTCGTAGTGGTCCAGAAAATACGGATGGTAGTTCGCAGGGAAGAACGTCTCTCCCGATAAGTTGTGCTCTGCGCAACGGGTGTCCTGTAGGCATATGATGTCTGCGTCTTGCTCAAACAACCACGCAAGGCAGCCTCTGTCGGCCGCCTGCTCTAGCCCCTCGATGACGAGGCTGATGACCCTCATTGCTAGTCCTACCTGTTTTGATCTCATATGATACGGTGAAACTCAGGAGCCAGACTGCGGCCAGGCGCGAATTCGGGGCTGTTAATCGCATCCTGGACAACAAAACGCCATGGAGTAAGGTGTGAACACGACCACGCAGCGTTTCCAGCAGGATTTCATCGAATTGGCACTCGAGTGCGAGGTGCTGCAATTCGGTGAATTTGAGCTCAAGTCCGGGCGGATCAGCCCCTATTTCTTCAACGCCGGAAAGTTCTCAACAGGCGGCGCGCTGGCGCGTTTAGGGCGCTGTTATGCCGCCGCCTTGCACGCCTCGGGTGTCCAAGCCGATATGCTGTTTGGCCCTGCTTACAAGGGGATTCCTCTGGTTTCCACGACTGCGATGGCATTGTCAGAACAACACGGTGTCGATCTGCCGTTTGCCTTCAACCGCAAGGAAGCCAAGAGCCACGGCGAGGGCGGTAATATCGTCGGCGCGCCGCTCGCCGGCGATGTGGTGGTGATTGATGATGTCATGACTGCGGGGACGGCCATTCGCGAGTCCATGGCCATACTCAATGAGTCGGGCGCTCGGGGTGCGGGCGTGGTGATTGGGCTGGATCGTTGCGAGCGGGGTGACGGTGAGCGCTCGGCCGTGCAACAAGTTGAGCAGGACTGGGGGCTCATGGTGGTGAGCGTGGTCTCCCTGCACGACATTATCGCTTGGGTAGAAAGTAACCCCGCTATGGCGCAACACCGAGAGGCCTTGGAGCGGTATCGGGAGCGTTACGGTGTGGCGTAAATGCCTCCCCGCCACGACGTTACTCGGCGCCTGCACGGCTGGCGCGACCGCCGCTGAACTCTACCGCTATTAGAATGAAGCAGGTATTACGGTGGTTGATTGGGCGATCCCCGCTGCTTATGTAGGCAGTGGATATGACGTGCTCAATGAGTCAGGCCAGATTGTTCATGTTGTGCCCCCAGCGAAGACCGATACCGAGCTTGAGCGGGACGCCGCCTCTGCGCGTGCGCAAGAAGCCGAAGTTGCTGCTCAGGCAGCACAGTTGGAGCGCGACACTTTTCTGCTACTTCGTTACAGCACGATTCAGGATATCGAGGCCGTGCGGGATCGTTCACTGAGAGAGCTCGACATTCGCATTGTTATTCTGAGCGGCCAACGTGACACGTTATCGCAGCAACTCGCTCGGCATCAGTCTGCCCTCGGCGCCACAGAGCAGTCCGGTTCAGCCACGCCTCAGTACGAAGAAGAGACAGTGGCTGCGCTCAAAGCGGAAATCCAAAGCGTTGATGAGGCGACAGAGGGCAGGTAACAACAGGCCGCGGCACTGGCTGAGGCCTACAGCCGCGATATTGCGCGCTTTGCTGAGCTGGAGGACATCGTCGCGCTGCGTCGTCAGATGAGCGTGACCACCCCCTCGCTCTAGCGCGGTAGTGATGGCACTCACGGGCTGTCCGTGGCGGTAGGTTTCATCAAGCCGCCGGACAGATGTGCCCATTGATCCACCCATCCTTCCAACGGGCTGCGCCTGAAGTCGCTGCGACAGAATTGCGACACCCTACCTTCTGCCGCGGCCATGAATAGATTGGCTGCAGTCGCCACCGGTATGCGGGTGCGATATTGCTCTCGGATCTCAGCCTCCCGCAGATACTGTTTGAGCTGAGTCTCGAGACGGTGGTATAGCTGTTCAACCTGTTGATGAAGTCGCAACGACTCTCCAGTCAGGGCCCGTCCTGTGAGCAATCGTGTGATACCAGGGTTTTTATCGCAGAATTCCAGATAGATACACAGCAGTCTATGACACTGCTCCAGTGCGCCTGCCTGCTCTCCGGGAATGCGGCCAATCAGGCCAAACAAAGTGTCTTCAGCAAACTCCAAGAGTGCGGCATACATGGTACGTTTGGACGGAAAGTGGCGGTATAAGGCGGCCTCCGAGACCCCCACAGCCGCTGCGATTCGAGCTGTTGTGATGCGGATATCGGGTGCTTCCTCCAGCATCTCCGCGAGCGCCATGAGAATCTGTTGCTTACGGTCGATCTGAGCGGTAGGTGCGTTGTCCTGCATGAGCCCTCGAACGTCCGGGGTATGAGACGATGCTAATCAGAGCGTGGCTTGGGTGCAAATTGCTCAGCGTCGAGAGCTGATTTGAGTCCCGATACCCTCGTCCGAGAAAATTTCTAGTAAGGCTGCGTGTGCCACGCGGCCGTCGATGATGTGGGCGCTGGACACGCCACTTTGTACGGCCTCAAGTGCACAGTGAATCTTGGGCAACATGCCGCCGTGAATGACGCCTTGCCCAATCAGCTCCTCGACCTGCTGGGTATTGAGCCCGGTCAGAATGTTGCCCTCCGCATCCAGTAGCCCGGCCACATTAGTCAGGAGCATCAGCTTCTCTGCTTGCAGGACCTCGGCCAACTTACCGGCGACTAGGTCGGCATTGATGTTGTAAGTTTTGCCATCCGTGCTGCCCGCAACGGGGGCAATCACTGGAATGTAGTCGCTGTCGATTAGCATGGTCAGAATATCTGTATCGATGCTGGCGACTTCTCCTACCTGACCAATGTCTTGTGCCCCTTCCGCCTCCCAATCGCCGGCGAGCTTTCTTGCCTGTATCAGTTGCCCGTCTTTGCCTGTGATGCCAATGGCACGCCCACCGTTGCGATGGATGCTGTCGACAATCTCCTTGTTCACTGAGGCGCCCAGCACCATTTCGACCACATCCATCGTGTGTTCGTCAGTGACGCGCATGCCGTCGACAAATTCGGTTTCAATATTGAGCCGCTCAAGCAGCCGGCCGATTTGTGGCCCTCCGCCATGGACCACAATGGGGTTCATGCCCACCAGCTTCATCAGCACCACATCGCGGGCAAAGCTCTCCTGTAGCTCGGGATCCGTCATGGCGTTACCACCAAATTTAACGACGAAGGTTTTCCCTGTGAACCGTTGTATGTAGGGCAGTGATTCGGTCAGGATCCGGGCAAAATTCCCAGCCTCACCCTGATTGAGCGACATGGTGTTTAATCCGGCGCAAATACAGCGCAGAGAATGATCCGCCGCGCGCCCAAAGGCAATGTGAAGATGCCGCAGGACGCACTGAGCGCTCATCCTGTGTCAGGTCTATCGCAGGCCTATTTGAATCTCGAGAATTACCGATCGAGTTTCGCGGCGAGCGCGGCAACAATTTGCTCCGCGATCACCCTTTTGCTGGCTAAGGGCAGGCTGTATTCCTGAGTTTCGGTGATGAGACGTACCGCATTTTGCTCAGAGCCGAAAGTCGTATCAGGGTCGCTGACATCATTGGCAATAACCATATCGAGCCCCTTTCTTTGTCGCTTTTCCCGAGCATGCTCCATCAGGGATGCGGTTTCGGCGGCAAAACCCACCACCATAGAAGGCCGACTCGCTGATTGTGCAACGCGGGCGATGATGTCGGGGTTCTCGATCAGCGTGAGGACCAGAGGGGCGCCGTCTGCTTTTTTGATCTTCTCGGCTGATGTGGACTGTGGCCGGTAGTCAGCGACTGCCGCTGCGCCAATGAACACATCAGCACCGGCAGAGAGCGCCAGTGCCTGCTCGCACATCTCGGTTGCCGAAGTGACGTGATGCAGCGTGACCCGATCGGGCGCGTTCAAATGCACTGGCCCGGAAATCAATTCAACCTGAGCACCGGCCTCTGCGCAGGCCCCTGCTAACGCAAAGCCCATTTTCCCTGAGCTGTGATTGCTCAGGTATCGAACCGGGTCGATAGCCTCCACGGTTGGGCCCGCGGTGATCACCACCCGGCGCCCTTCCAGCAGCCGGCTTTCAAAACGCGCTTTGACGGCTGCCACGATGGCCTCAGGCTCCAGCAGTCGGCCTGGCCCCACATCACCACAAGCTTGTTCTCCTGCATCGGGGCCGATAATTTGAATGTCCCGCGAGGTGAGCATCTGAATGTTTTCTTGGGTCGCAGCATGGGCCCACATCTGCTGATTCATCGCCGGTGCCACGGCGACAGGCGCGGGCGTCGCAAGCGCTACGGTGGTCAAAAGGTCGTCGGCGCGGCCTTGCGCGAGCCGCGCGATCACGTCCGCAGTGGCTGGCGCAATGATCATCACGTCTGCCCAGCGCGCCAGTTCAATATGCCCCATACCCGCCTCCGCCGTCTCGTCGAGGAGCTCGGTATGGGTGGGCTCTCCAGACAGCGCCTGCATGGTGAGAGGGGTGATGAATTCCGTCGCGCCCCGGGACAGCACCACACGCACCAGCGCGCCCTGCTTTTTCAGGAGTCGCACCAGCTCCGCACCTTTATAGGCTGCGATACCGCCGGAGATGGCCACAAGAATGTGGCGCTGGTTTAACTGGCCCATAGGCCCCTTACCCTACATGAGATCGAGCGAACCCTAGCATTTGCGGGGGTTTTTGCACACTTGACGTTATTGTTCTCCGGCCTCGCTTGCGCCCCCACAGCCCCTCTGGTATAAAACGCGCCCTTTGTAGATCTCGATGGGGACTCCCATGTCACGTGTCTGTCAGGTTACGGGTAAGCGGCCCGCAACCGGTAACAATGTTTCGCACGCCAAGAACCGCACTAAGCGTCGTTTCTTGCCGAACTTGCACAACCATCGTTTTTGGATAGAGTCCGAGAAGCGCTTTGTTTCTCTGCGCGTATCCTCCAAGGGAATGCGTATCATCGATAAGCGCGGTATAGAGACAGTTTTAGAAGAGCTTCGTGCTCGCGGCGAGAAGGTCTGAGGATTGAACCATGCGTGAAAAGATCAGAATGAACTCCACGGCTGGCACAGGCCATTTTTATACGACGGATAAAAACAAGCGCACCATGCCTGACAAGCTTGAGATGAAGAAGTACGATCCGGTGGCGCGCAAGCACGTTGTCTATAAGGAAGCGAAGATCAAGTAATCGCCAGCTCAATCACCGAAAAACCCCGGCCCTAAGCCGGGGTTTTTGTTTCTGAGTTCCGCACACCCGCTTACTGGCCTCCTGTCAGGGTGTGTGATCAGATAGCCTGTGCGCTATCTCGAGTCGCAGTAGCAGCGGACGCCCATGCCAGAATTACCTGAAGTTGAAACCACTTGCCGCGGTATCGCGCCCCATATTGTGGGGCGCACTGTGCGCGAGGTGATTGTGAGGGAGCCACGTTTGCGTTGGCCTGTGCCCACCGAATTGAATCAGCTGATGTCAGGCGCGCGATTTCTGTCTGTCAGTCGGCGGGCAAAATATTTATTAGTGACTACTGAGCGCGGCATTTTGATGGTGCATCTGGGCATGTCAGGAAGCCTGAGGATCATGCCTGCTGACACCCCGCCCCTGTTCCACGACCACATCGATGTGGTGCTAGATGATGGCCGCTGCCTTCGGTATCACGACCCAAGACGCTTTGGCAGTTTCCACTGGCTTGAATCAGAGCAACACCCTCTGTTGGATCATTTGGGTCCTGAGCCGCTGTCAGACGCGTTCAATGGGGTTTATCTCTATGAGCGATCACGTGCGCGCCGCATACACGTAAAGCAGTTCATCATGGACGGCAAAGTCGTGGTGGGGGTCGGCAACATCTACGCCAACGAGGCGCTTTTCATGGCGGGTATTCATCCGGCGCGAGGGGCCGGCCGGATCGCGGTGGCCCGTTACGAGCGGTTAGCGAGCACTATTAAGCAGGTGCTGGGTGACGCGATCGAGCAAGGCGGCACGACGCTCAGGGATTTTGTCGGGGGGGACGGGTCTCCCGGATATTTTGCGCAGCAGCTGAGGGTATATGGCCGCGACGGTCAGCCATGCCGGGTTTGTCAGAGCCAGTTGAAGGAAATTAGGCAGGGAGGACGGAGTACGGTGCTGTGCGCTCAATGTCAGCGTTAAACGAGCGCGCGTATAACGTGACAGTCCACTAAGCCCCGATGATTCGGCGCTCATTTATCCCAGCTTGCTTTGCAGCGCCTCCGCCACGTTTGCTGGCACAAAGCCGCTGACGTCGCCGCCAAGACCGGCGATTTCTCTCACCAGTGACGAAGAGATGTAGGACAGTTCGGCACTGGGCGTCAAAAAAACGCTCTCAAATTCAGGATCCATGGCGCGATTCATGTTGGCTAACTGAAACTCATACTCAAAATCAGCGACGGCACGCAGGCCTCTGAG
>QOPK01000051.1 GCA_003331685.1 Halieaceae bacterium
CGAGATGGTCTCGGCATGCTGAAGGAGTTGCTCAAGGAAAAAGAGATCTCCGAGGACGAGGAGCGCCGCGGCCAGGAGGTCATTCAAAAGCTGACCGACGACTATGTGGCCAAGGTCGAGTCCGCTTTGGGCGAGAAAGAAACTGACCTCATGGCCATCTGAGGCCCGAGACAAAGCGCCCGTGCAAGCATCTGATATTCAGCCCCGCACTGTACCTCGCCATCTCGCCATCATTATGGACGGGAACAACCGTTGGGCGCGCCGGGAGGGCTACCCGGGCGTGGCTGGGCATCGGGCGGGAGCTGAAGTGGTCCGAGAGATCGTCTCGGCCTGCGAGTCCCGGGGTATCAGGTACCTCACTCTATTCGCGTTCTCCAGTGAAAACTGGGGTCGGTCGAGAGCAGAAGTGCGTGCGCTACTTGCGCTACTTTCACGTTACCTGCGCAATGAAGTCGCCAAGTTGGCCTCGGACGGGGTGCGACTGCGGGTGATTGGAAGACGAGACCGGTTCAGTCCTCGCCTGCAGCGATTGATGGCTAAGGCCGAGGAAACGACGGCAACAGGGGATCGCGCGACGCTCACTCTCGCGCTTGACTATGGCGGTCGCTGGGATGTGACTCAAGTGACCCAATCCATCGCCTGTGATGTGGCCTCGGGTAAGATGTTACCCGATGACATCAATGAAGACACGATCTCACAGAGACTCGCCACGGCTGAATTGCCCGACCCGGATCTCTGTATCCGCACGGCGGGCGAGACACGCGTTTCCAATTTTCTGCTCTGGCAGTTCGCTTACGCCGAATTCTGGTTTACCGAAGTCCTGTGGCCCGATTTCGATGAGACCGTGTTGGACCTTGCCTTGGCTGATTACGCGGTGCGGGAGCGGCGCTTTGGCTTGCGCCCGCTGTTGCATCGCTACTAACGGTGCTCTGGAGAAAAACGGATGCTCCGCCAGAGGGTGATCACAGCACTGATTCTCGCGGGGGCACTCATTGTGACCCTGTTATCTGCCCCGTATCCCATGCAGGCGACTCTTTTCGCGCTAGTGGCCGCCGCCGGTGGCTGGGAATGGGCGGCTCTGGTGGGTGCGAAGGGAGCGTTCTCCCGAGCGGTCTATGCTGCCATGATACCGTTACTTTGCGGTGCGCTGTGGATAGGCTTGGCGCTTGATGGCCCTGAAGCGTCGCTTAATGCTCGGCCCTGGTTGGCCGCTACAGCGCTCTTGTGGTCTGCCATGCTGGTGGGGCTCAAGTACTACTCCGCTGGCCGCGGTGTGTGGGGTCAGGCGTGGGTGCGCGCGGTGATGGGGTGGCTGATGCTCACTGCAACTTGGCTTGCTGTGGCGGTGTGTTTAACGCTGATCAACGGGCCTTTTATCGTGTTCCTCTTGATACTGACTGTCGCCGCGGCCGACATCGGTGCCTATTTTACCGGCCGGCGCTTCGGGCAGCATGCACTGGCTGCAGAGATCAGTCCGGCCAAAACCTGGGAAGGTTTCTGGGGGGGCATGCTGTGCGTGGGGCTACTCGCCACCTTGATCTGGCAAAACCTGCCCCTGTCACAACTCCACCTGGGTTGGGGCTCACTCATGGTGCTGGGACTGGCCACGGCAGGGGCCTCGGTGGTCGGGGATCTGACTGTGAGCCTACTTAAACGTGAAGTGGGCTTGAAAGACTCCGGGTCGTTACTGCCGGGCCACGGTGGTCTGTTGGATCGCCTCGACAGTATCTGCGGCGCCGCGCCTGTTTTTGCTCTTGGCCTTTTGTTGATCGGTTACTGATCGATGCGTCGGATAGCGGTATTGGGTGCGACGGGGTCGATAGGGCGGTCTACCCTCGATGTGATTCAGCGACACCCCGATCGCTATCAGGTCACGCTGCTATCTGCTCACCGCTCGGTGGACGATATGGAGGCGCTGTGCCGATCCCATGAGCCAACCCATGCGGTGATGGGGGACCCGAGCGCCGCGGCGGCACTCGCCGAGAGGCTTACCGATCTGTCGGCGGTAACGGTCAAGTCTGGCGCGGCGGTCCTGGATGAGTTGGTGGCCGAGCCCAATGTTGACTCCGTTGTCGCCGGTATCGTGGGTTTTGCCGGGCTGCGCCCAACGCTGAGTGCTGCCAGAGCCGGCAAAACGATTTTGCTCGCCAACAAGGAGGCGTTGGTGAGTGCTGGGGGCCTGTTCATGGAAACGGTCCGCCAAGGTGGGGCCACCTTGTTGCCAGTAGACAGTGAGCACAATGCCATGCATCAGTGTTTGCCGGTCGCCTCTGACGGTCGCCCTGATATGACCGATGTTGAGAAAATAGTACTAACGGCGTCAGGAGGACCGTTCCGCGGTCGATCCAGGTTGTCTCTGGACGCTGTCACGCCCGCGGAGGCCTGCGCCCATCCCAATTGGTCGATGGGCCAGAAGATTTCAGTCGATTCCGCTACGCTGGCTAACAAGGGGCTGGAGTTGGCCGAAGCATGTTGGTTGTATGATCGGAACCCGGATGAGATCGAGATTGTGGTGCATCCCCAGAGCATCGTGCACTCGATGATCCGTTATCGCGATGGCTCGGTCTTGGCGCAGTTGGGCCAACCGGATATGCGCACGCCCATCGCCTATTGTCTCGCCTGGCCTGAGCGAGTCGATGCGGGCGTGGACGCACTCGATATCGTCAGCGCAGGCCGTCTGGATTTCGAGGCGCCCGATCTGGAAGCGTTCCCCTGTCTCGCGTTGGCGCAATGGGCGATTACCCAGCCTGGCGGTATGTGTGTCTTCAGCGCTGCCAATGAAGTCGCCGTGGCAGCGTTCCTATCCGGCGAGATCCGTTTTACAGACATCCACAGAGTCATTGACGCCGCATTGAAAACGACTGATTTGGCGGAACCTGACAGCCTTGACGCGGTCCAAGCACTTGATCAAAAAGCGCGGGAGGCCGCGCAGCAATGGATAGCGAGTGCGCTCACTCGCTCAGGATCCTAGGACGAGGCGGTGCTCGATACCCTACAAACCACTTTTATCGCGCTGGCAACCTTTGCCATCGTTGTGGCGTTCCATGAATACGGCCATTTCTGGATGGCGCGCCGCGCGGGAGTGAAAGTCTTGCGGTTTTCGATCGGCTTCGGTCGGCCCCTATTTCGGTGGCAAGGGAAGGACGACACTGAATATGTGATCGCCGCTATTCCTCTGGGGGGTTACGTGCGCATGGCAGATGAGCGCGATGGCGAGATCGACGAGGCAGATCTTCCCCGCGCGCATAACCGCCAACCCGTGACCAAGCGCATTGCGATCGCCGCCGCCGGCCCGATTGCCAATTTCCTACTGGCCATTTTGGTGCTGTGGGGGCTTTTTCTAAGGGGGGAAGTCGGCATCGTGCCTGAAATAGCTACGGTGGCGCCGAACTCCCTTGCCGAGGCAGCGGGACTGCAGGCCGGTCAGGAAATTATTGCGATTGATGGCCGGGAAACGCCGACCGTAGCCACGGTCAATTTCGCCTTGCTAGAGCGGCTTGGGGATTCGGGCACCCTGATATTGGCTACTCGCTATCCGGGGTCAGATGTGGTGAACGAATCTGAAGCGCGCATTAACCAGTGGCTTAAAGGTGAAGAAGAACCCGATCTTCTTGGGGCGCTCGGCGTGACGATTCGCATGCCGCCAGTGCTCCCCGTGGTGGGCGGGCTGATGGAGAATGGGACCGCCTCGCAGGCAGGCTTTCTGGAGGGCGATCTCATCATCAGTGCAGATGGGGAGGCGATCCCGCTGTGGATAGATTGGGTGACCTATGTTCGCGCCAGACCCGATCAAGCTATCACTGTGGAGCTTGAACGGCTGGGCTCCCGGCAGAGTCTGTCCGTGACGCCGGCAGCCGCTGTTGCGGAGGGTGAACGTATCGGCGCGGTCGGCATGTCTGTGGCGTTACCAGTGATTCCGGATGCGCAGCAACGTCGCTTTGACCGGGGGCCCGCAGAGGCGCTGGTGGCTTCGGTGAAGCGAACCGGTGAGTTGGTGGTGTTTACCTTCAAGTCCATTGGTCGAATGCTTCAGGGACTGATTTCGCCCAGTAATCTCTCGGGGCCCATTACTATTGCCAAGGTCGCGGCCTCGACGGCGGAGGCGGGATGGGTGGCCTGGCTAGGGTTTTTGGCGCTACTCAGCGTGTCCCTGGGTGCTATGAATCTTTTACCAATACCGGTTTTAGATGGTGGACACCTGGTGTTTTACGGATTTGAGGCGATTTTGGGCAAGCCGTTGCCGGATCGGCTTCAGATGGCGGCCTATCAGGTCGGGCTGGTATTGGTGCTAAGCATCATGGTGTTTGCCCTGTATAATGATTTTTCGAAGTTCTGACGGCGCAGGATGACAGGCTGTTTCACAACCACCGACGCTCGCCCGGGCGCTCCAAGCGCGCGATCTGGCGTGATGCTTTGCGCTGTGCGAACAGGTTTCACAGAAAACCCCTATGCAGCTAACACATAGCCATACGCAGCGAGGCACTCGCCTCGGTGCACTTCTTACGCTGCTGGTCACGCTGCTGGCTTCTTTTGCTGGCGGGCAGTTAGCGCTGGCTCAGACCGAGCCCTTTGTCATTCAGGATATCCGCGTAGAAGGCCTGCAGAGGATCTCGCCGGGGAGTGTGTTTGCGGCGCTGCCGGTTGGCGTTGGCGATACTGTGGATACCTATGCCGTGCGCGCAGCGGCCAAGAGTTTGTTTGCCTCGGGCAATTTCGATGACATCTCGATTGCGCGGGACGGTGGCGTGTTGGTGGTGGTCGTGGCGGAGCGTCCAAGCATCAGTGAGATCACCATCGACGGCAACAAGGCCATAGAGACCGAAGCGCTTTTGGATGGACTCAAGGGAGCAGGCCTCTCCGTAGGACAGGTCTTCCAGCGTTCTACGCTTGAGGGGATGCAACTCGAGCTGCAGCGCCAGTATGTGTTGCAAGGACGATACGACGCCACCATTGACTCCGAGGTCATTGCTGAGCCCCGCAATCGTGTGTCGATCGCGATCGACGTGAACGAGGGGACGGTGGCCACGATTCAACATATCAATGTGGTTGGCAACACTATTTTCTCGGACGATGACCTGATCGATCTGTTCGAGCTCAAGACCGGCGGATGGTTTTCGTTTTTTACCAGCGACAACAAATATTCCAAAGAAAAGCTGACGTCTGATTTGGAGGCGCTATCTTCATATTATCTGGACCGCGGTTATCTGCAGTTCAATATCGATTCTACGCAGGTGGCGGTCTCTCCCAATAAGGAAGAGGTCTACATCACCGCGAACGTTACTGAAGGTGCCAAGTTCACTGTCAGCGAGGTGGGGTTAAGCGGCGATTTGGTGCTGCCAGAGGAAGATCTCAATCGTTTCCTTATCGTGCAGCCTGAGCAGATCTATTCCCAGCAACTGGTGACCGCCACTGAGGATTACCTGACTCGCCGTCTGGGTAACGAAGGCTACAATTTTGCCAAGGTCACGGGCATGCCCGAGATCGATGAAGAAAACAGTACTGTGGTCATGAAGTTCTTCATTGATCCCGGTAAGCGCACCTACGTTCGGCGCATCAGTTTCGCGGGCAACATGACCACGATAGATGATGTCCTGCGTAGGGAAATGCGTCAGATGGAGTCAGCCCCTGCTTCTTCCGCGGCCATCGAGCAGTCCCGTATCCGACTGGAGCGGCTCGGCTTCTTCAAAACGGCGACAGTGGAGACCAACGAGGTGCCGGGCTCAGACGACATGATTGACGTTGATTTTGCAGTTGAGGAGCAGTCCTTTGGCTCGATTGGCGGCAGCTTGGGTTACGCGCAGGACGCGGGCCTGATTCTCGGACTGAATCTTCAGCAGAACAACTTTCTGGGAACCGGCCGTCGAGTCGGGGTCTCGCTGAATTCCTCTCGCTACCAGGACGTGATCAGCTTCAACTACACCAATCCCTACTTCACTGAAGACGGTGTCAGTCGAGGATTCGGCATCTTTTACCGCAAAACCGACCTCTCTAAGATCAACGTGGCGAGTTACACCACGGATACCTGGGGGGGCAGTATGAACTTTGGCTACCCCATTAGCGAGACGCAGCGGCTCGGTTTCTCGTTGGGGGTTACTGACACCAAGATCACATCGGGTCAGTACGCGGTACAGGAGATTTCGGCCAGTCCACGGCTCGCCCCCGAAATTGAGTACTGGTACTACTCAACGATACAGGCTGACGGTACCTACGCCGCCGCCGAAGTGCTGGAACCCATTGACACACTGCCTTTTTCAGCACTCTCACCGCCGGAGAACGAGGGCTTTTTGGATCTGAACGGGGACAAGTATCTGAACTGGAGCCTCACTGGTAGCTGGTTGCAGTCGACACTGAACCGCGGGCAGTTGGCAACCCGCGGTGCGTCGCAGTCGGTATCGCTGGAAATCGCAGTGCCATTGTCCGATCTGGAGTTTTATAAGCTGAACTACCGCGGCGAGGTTTATTTTCCGCTGTTTGGTGAGTTCACGTTGCATCTGCGCGGCGAGTTGGGCTACGGCGATGGTTATGGTGACACCACCGAATTGCCCTTCTACGAGCATTTCTTCGCCGGTGGCTTCGGGTCAGTCAGGGGCTACGAGGCCAACACGCTCGGCCCTCGCTCAACACCGCCGTCGGTCTATAGCGCCAATACCGCGGTCACCGCCATCGACGAGAATGGCCGCCCCACCCAGCTTGGCGGGCCTGATGGTCGCGGCTATGGTTACACCGTTGATCCCGAAACCGGCAAGATACCGGTACAGCAGTTCTATAACGAACCGGACCCCTTCGGCGGAAACGTACTGTTTGAGGGCAGCGCTGAAGTGCTGTTCCCCATGCCATTTATCAAAGATCGGAGTTCGTTGAGATCGGCGCTGTTCTTCGATGTAGGCAACGTTTTCAATACAAATTGCCGTGAAAATCAGGTGAATTGTTTTGGTATCGACGCAGGTGAATTACGTTACTCTGTCGGCATTGGCGTAACGTGGCTGTCCGGTTTTGGCCCGCTGACCTTCAGTCTGGCCAAACCGCTGAACGCCAGCCCAGTCGATGAGAGGGAAGTCTTCCAGTTCACTCTGGGTCGTGGCTTCTGATGTGAGAAAAAATGGAGAAAGTTCAATGAACGCACGTGTGTGGCTGGCAGGCCTGCTGATGGCCGTTTTGCCATCAATCGTTTTGGCGCAGGGCCGAATTGCGGTCGTCAATCTGGAGCAGGCGATCTTGCAAACCGATGTGGCGCAACAGCGACTGGAGGAGTTTGAGAGCAACGAGGACTTTGCCTCGGATAAGTCACAGTTTGATGCGTTGCGTGCCGAGTTGGATCAACTGGTCAAAGATTTCCAACGCGACCAGGCGGCGATGAGTGAGGAAGATCAGGTCGCGGCCCGGCAAAAGATGGCCAGCAAACAATCTGATCTCGAGTACGTCGCCAAGAAATTGCAAACGCTGCAGACCCAGAATGCGCAGCGCGTGATGCAGGAACTGGCGCCGCAGGCGCAAGAGGTGCTGCGCGAGATCATTGAGACCGATCAGATTGGCCTCCTGCTCCAGCAGCAAGCGGTCATCCACGCCGACCTGGGTTACAACATCACGGCGAAAGTTTCGGACAAGATGAACCAACTGGGCGCAGAGTAGGCACCATGACCACCCTCGGGGAGCTCGCCAAAGTCTTGGAGCTCGAGCTCCGGGGGGATCCAGCACGTTCTATCGCCAACATAGCGGCACTAGAGTCCGCCACCGCTGGTGACCTGAGCTTCGTCTCGGAAAAAAAACATCTTCACAAGGTTTCCGACACCAATGCGGGCGCACTCATCTTGCACCCTGATTGGGTCGAGGCATGGCCTGGTTGTGCGTTACTGAGTACTGCGCCCTATGTGGCTTTTGCCAAAGCGACCCGGATCTTTGATAACCATCCGCCCAGCAGCGGGCAGATCCATGAGCATGCCTCCGTTGCAGACAGTGCGCGCATTGGTGCTGATGCCACCATTGATGCGCGCGCGCGCGTAGAGGCGAATGTAGTGCTGGGAGACCGAGTCTGGATTGGCGCAGGCGCTTACATCGGCCACGGAGCAAGTATTGGTGCTGATACCGTGATCAAGCCCGGTGCCGTTATCTGTCACGCCGTGAAAATCGGCCAGCGGTGCACGATTCACCCCAACGCGACGATCGGTGCAGATGGTTTTGGCTACGCGCGTAGCGAAGAGGGGTGGGTGAAAATCGAACAGCTCGCGACGGTTGTGATTGGCGACGATGTTGAAATCGGGTCCAACTCGACGGTTGATCGTGGTGCACTCGAAGACACCGTGGTGGAAGATGGCGTGATCATCGATAACCTCGTGCAACTCGGGCACGGGGTGCGAGTCGGCCGTCAGACGGTGATTGTCTCGCAAGTGGGCGTCTCGGGCAGCACAAAAATTGGCGCCCGATGTGTGATCGCGGGGCAGGCCGGCTTAGCGGGACACCTAGTGATCGCCGACGACGTGCATATTGGCGGTCAAGGCAGAGTGGCGAGCTCGGTGACCGAAGCGGGGCACTATTCATCCGGTACGCCCATTCAACCTCTCAGGTCTTGGCTGAGAAGCGCCTCAAGATTTACTCAATTAGACCAGATGGCTAAGCGTATCGCGGAACTGGAGAAAGCCACCGGTCTCGATCAGCAAGAGGATGACAAGGCGTGATATTCGACATTGAAGAAATCCGCAATCGACTTCCCCACCGCTATCCCTTCTTGTTGGTTGACCGGGTAGTGTCGGTAGAGCCGGGCGAGCGCATTGAAGCTTACAAAAATCTCAGCATCAATGAGCCATTTTTTGACGGTCATTTCCCCGGTAAGCCCGTGTTCCCGGGAGTGCTGCTCCTTGAGGCTATGGCTCAGGCGGCCGGTATTCTGGGCTTTGTCACAATGGACAAAACCCCAGCAGACGGCTCGATCTACTACTTCGTGGGCGCCGATAATCTGCGCTTTAAGCGACCCTGCGTGCCAGGGGATCAGGTCATGCTGTATGCCAGTATTTTGAGCGAGAGACGCGGTATCTGGAAGTTTGAAGTCGAGGCTCGCGTCGATGAAGAGTTGGCGGCGTCAGGCACCATCCTCTGTGCCGATCGTTGATCCGTGATCCACGAGACCGCCATTGTTGACCCGGGCGCTCGCCTCCATGAATCCGTGGAGGTGGGTCCCTGGTCATTGATCGGGCCCAAGGTTGAGATTGGTGAGGGCACCAAGATCGAATCCCATGTGGTCATCAAAGGGCCCACACGCATTGGCGCTCGAAATCACATTTACCAGTTCTCGACGGTGGGGGAGGCGACACCCGACCTGAAGTATCGGGATGAACCAACCGAACTGCACATTGGTGATGACAATGTGATCAGAGAAAACGTGACCATCCATCGGGGTACCGTACAGGATCGCTCCGTGACTTCGGTGGGTCATCGCAATCTCATCATGGCTTACGTCCATATTGGCCACGACAGTCTGGTGGGTAACGACACCATTTTAGTGAACAACACTGCGCTGGCCGGTCACGTTGAAATTGGCGATTGGGCGATTCTCTCGGGTTATACGCTGGTTCATCAATTCTGCAAGATCGGGGCGCACAGCTTCAGTGGCATGGGTACCTCGATTGGCAAAGACGTGCCGGCATTCGTCACGGTCGCAGGGAGCCCGGCTGAGGCGAAAACGATCAATGCCGAGGGATTGCGCCGACGCGGTTTCGAGAGCACTGAGATTTCAGAATTGAGAAGAGCGTTCAAAATCCTCTATCGACAAGGTCTGACGCTCGATGCTGCCCTAGAACGACTAGAAAGCATGGTAGCCGAGACCCCCAGCATCCAGGTACTGATCGACTCACTAAAACAATCCCAACGGGGCATCGTTCGTTAGTGTCACAGGAGTCGCTGCGCCTCGGTCTTTGCGCGGGTGAAGCGTCTGGCGATCTACTCGCAGGCTCGATCTTGCGGGCCTGGCAGCAACGCGGCACTTCACTCGACATAACAGGCATTGGCGGGGATCAGATGCAGGCCCAGGGTCTTGAGTCACTTTGCGCCATAGACCGGTTGGCCGTGATGGGTCTGGTAGAGCCGTTAAAAAGATTGCCGGAACTGCTGGGCATCCGCCGGCGGCTCATCGCGCAGCAGCGGCGCGTGGCGCCGGACCTCTTTGTCGGCGTAGATAGTCCCGATTTCAATCTGCCGATCGAGCGCCGCCTGCGCGCGTTGGGGATTCCCACCGCTCATCTGGTCAGCCCATCCGTATGGGCCTGGCGCCGGGGTCGACTCCGAAGTATCCGGGAGTCGGTCGATCGCATGCTGTGCTTGTTGCCCTTCGAGGTGGATATCTATAAAGAGGCCGGCATTGACGCGATGTGTGTGGGCCACCCGTTGGTGGATGAGCTCCAGCAGTTACCCGCAGTAGAAGAGCTGCGGGCCTCCATGGGGCTCCCGTCCAACAAAACCTTGTTGGCCGTGCTGCCGGGCAGTCGGGAGGGAGAGGTGCGGCATTTGATGCCCGTCTTTGCCGACGCCATGCAGTTGCTGCAGGCACGACATACCAACCTGCACTTTGTGATTCCGGCAGCCAATGCCGAGCGACACAATCAGATTGAGTCGGTGCTCCAACCGGCTGCGCTACCGGTGAGCCTGATTCGCGGTCAGGGGCGCGAGGTCATGCGATGTAGCGATGCAATCATGATCGCCTCAGGCACCGCGACATTGGAAGCGATGCTGTTGCGCAAACCAATGGTCATTAGTTACCGCATGGCATCGCTGTCTTGGGGCATCCTGTCGCGCCTAGTGAAGACTCCGCATGTTGGTTTGCCCAACGTGTTGGCCGGCGAAGAGATTGTCCCAGAACTCCTGCAGCACCATGCCACTGCCTCGCGACTTGCCGACGCAGTCTCGGGGCTCTTGGAGGGTGATGGGGAGAGGCAGGTAGGGCGATTCGACGAATTGGCTGGGCTGATCGGCGGCAACTTTGCCGAGCGCAGTATCGATGCGCTGTTGCCGTTGGTTAAGCAGTGATGACACCCGCTGATCTCTTCGACGGTATAGCGTGTCACCTCGTAGCAGGTGTCGATGAGGTGGGTCGAGGGCCACTGGCTGGCGATGTCGTGGCGGCGGCCGTGATTCTCGCCGAATCTCACCTTGATGGCGTCACAGACTCCAAAATGCTGACTGCTGAGCGACGCGAAGTATTAGCCGAGCGTATCCGGGACGAGGCAGTCAGCTGGGCGCTCGGACGCGCCACCGTGGCTGAGATTGATGAGCTGAATATCTTGCAGGCGTCGCTGTTGGCAATGCGTCGGGCGGTCGAGGCCTTACCAATACAACCGTCACTGGTGCTGGTAGACGGTAATCGCTTGCCCACGTGGCCCTATGAGGCGCGTGCCATCATCAAAGGCGACTTGACCGAACCCAGCATTGGTGCCGCATCTATCCTGGCTAAAGTGCAGCGTGACGGCGAGATGATAGCGCTCAATCAGCAGTACCCTGGATACGGATTCGACCGTCACAAAGGCTACCCCACGAAGGCCCATTTGGCAGCGCTTAGACAACTGGGTGTGTCTCCCGCACACAGAAAAAGCTTTGGCCCCGTCAGACGCTTGCTGGCGGGACCCTAGGTGGGATAGCGTTCAGTCATGACCTCGTTTGTTCACCTCCGGCTCCATAGCGAATATTCCCTGATTGATGGTTTGCTCCGCATTGGTCCCACGCTGGATCGAGTCGCAGAGCTCGATATGCCGGCGGTGGCGATTACCGATCACCACAATTTCTTTGGGTTGGTGAAGGCCTACAAGGCGGCTGAGAGTCTGGGGGTGAAACTCATTGTCGGGGCAGACTTGCATGTCGTAGATCCTCATGATGAGGATCGGCACCATGAGATTTGTCTCCTCGCTCAGAACGAGACGGGCTATCGCAATCTGATGCTGCTACTGTCACGCTCATACCAGCAAGGGCAATACTTGGGCAGGCCGAGGGTCCACCGGGCATGGATTCAGGAGTACGCCGAGGGTGTCATCGCTCTATCGGGTGGTCGGCAGGGGGATATCGGTCAAGCATTGTTGAATGGCCGCGAGGTTGATGCACGCGCCGCGCTGCATGACTGGCAGGCCTGCTTCCCAGACCGGTTCTATTTGGAGTTACAACGAACAGGCCGATCAGGCGAAGAAGACTATATCCACGCAGCCGTAGCGCTGGCGGCAGAGCATCACTGCCCGGTGGTAGCAACCAATGACGTACGTTTTCTAGAGGCGGGGGAGTTTGAAGCCCACGAGGCTCGGGTATGCATCGGTGATGGGCGGACGCTGGATGACCCGCGACGAATACGCGCTTATTCGGATCAACAGTACCTTCGCTCCGCCGAGGAAATGGCTGAGTTGTTCTCTGATATCCCTGAAGCACTCGAGAACTCTGTCGAAATTGCCAGACGATGTACGGTGTCTCTGACGCTGGGCCAGCCTTTTCTACCAAACTATCCGGTACCTAAAGAAGAGACGATTGAGGCTTTCCTGAGTCGACTATCTCATGAGGGGTTGCAGCGGCGTTTTCCCGAATGGAACGAACAGCAGTTGGAACCGTATCGTCAGCGTCTTGAGTTTGAGCTCAATACCATCAACCAGATGGGCTTCCCCGGTTATTTCCTCGTGGTCATGGACTTTAT
>QOPK01000052.1 GCA_003331685.1 Halieaceae bacterium
GCTTCACTACCCCGCTATCGGTAGTAAAATGCTGCGCTCTAACTGAGAGGTGTTCAACATGTTTGCCACATCCGTCCTCGCGTTTTCCAAAGCCGTCCTTATCATACCCGGCGCCCTATTTATCGTTTACGGCGCCATGTGCTGGTACAACCCTGAATTGCCTGCCGAGAACGCAGGTCTGTGGGTAGCGCATCATAATGGGCTGGCAGAACTTGCAGCAATGTACGGCGGGCTGCAAGTTTGCCTGGGATCCATCATCTTACTGTCGGGCATCCTCAAAGGTTATCTGCGTCCCGGACTGTGGCTGTTAATGATGGTGATGGGCGGACTGGCAGCAGCGCGCGGCAGCGTGGCTTTCGGCAACTTTGATCTGACCATTCAGACCGTCCAAGGCGCAGCCGACGTGGCGATGAGTTCGGATTTCAGCAGTTACACCTGGTATGCGCTGTTGTTCGAGGCAACCTGCGCTCTGCTCGCAGGATTGTGCCTGCTGAACAGAGAAAATCAGAACTAGGCGTCAGGCAGTGATAGGTTCAGGTCGGCGTAAGCCTTGTCGAGCCGCTTGGCGGCTTTCTTCGAGACACCACCACAGGCCTCGATGGCGGCCCTCAAGCGGGCCCGGGTGATATCGGGCCCGAGAATCGCCATCGAATCGGGTATCGAGTAGGCCACTTTCTCGCCTGACAGCGCCACAAACAGCGGTGCAAACAGCACTTTGGGCTTGAGGCCCATAACTTCGGCCAACTCTTTGAGTGCAGCAAACAGCGCGTCGCGGCGCCAGTCCTGCTGCGCCTCCAATCGCCACAGTACAAACTGCATCTGCATTATTGCGTTCTCGCGAGCCTCACCCTCATCACCAAACGCCTCGACATCCAATGCCACGTCGCCAGACACGAGATATGCGGCCTGAGGGATGAAGTCGGAGAGCACCTCGATACGACCCTGCGCGTGGGGCAGAATCTTGTTCAGCGTCTCGCGGTTCAGTGCCCAATCGCGCAACCGTTTGACTAACTCGTCAGCAGTTAGCGACTCCCTTATCCACAAACCATTCAGCCACTTGAGCTTCTCGACATCGAACACAGGGCCGCCCAGCGATACTCGGCTGATATCGAATGCGGCCTGCATTTCATCCAGCGTGAACTTTTCTTCCTCGTTGGGCATTGACCAGCCCATGCGGCCCAGATAATTGACGACGGCCTCGGGCAGATAACCCATGCGCTGGTAATAAAGGATGCTGGTGGGGTTCTTTCGTTTGCTCAGCTTGGATTTGTCGGGATTGCGCAGCAGCGGTAAATGACACAGCACCGGCATGTCCCAGCCAAAATAGTCGTAAAGCAAATGATGTTTGGGCGCCGAGTTGATCCACTCTTCACCACGGATCACATGGGTGATCTCCATCAGATGGTCATCGACCACGTTGGCGAGGTGGTAAGTGGGCAAACCATCTGACTTCAACAGGATCTGCGCATCCACCATGCCCCAGTCGAGCTCGATGGTGCCACGCAGCATATCCTCGATGGCGCAGACTCCCTCCTCCTCAGGCACCATCATGCGAATCACATAGGCATCGCCCGCTTCCTTGCGCGCCGCCTGCTCATCTTCAGGCAAGAGCAGGTCGGAGGGCTTCAAAGCAGTTGACCTGCCCGCCTCACGGCGCGCCTCCCGCAGCGCGTCGAGCTCGACAGGCGTGCGGTAGCACACAAAGGCGTGGCCTCTTTCGACTAAATCCCAGGCATAGCCACTGTAAATATCGGCGCGCTCACTCTGCCGATAGGGGCCCATCGGGCCACCCACATCGGGCCCTTCGTCCCAGTCGAGACCCAGCCAGCGTAATGACTCAAAAATCTTCGCCTCAGCCTCGGGCGTGCTCCGCGCCTGATCCGTGTCCTCAATGCGTAGCACAAACTGCCCACCATGGGCGTGGGCAAAGCACCGGTTGAATAGCGCCATGTAGGCGGTCCCCACATGGGGATCACCGGTTGGCGAGGGAGCGACGCGAGTTCTGACTGTCATGGGCGTATTCGGGCGGTCACAGCTATGTATTGTGAGTCGGCGATGTGCGACTCTCCGGCGTAAAGTTTACCAAAGGCCAGCCCTCTCATTGGCATGGATGGCGCGCAATATTCGCACTCTCATCTACCCCCAAACTCCGGTAGCATGGGGCCACTCTGTGGGCAGGGACTCAGTTTTGAAACACCCCCAATCAGGCGCGGCCAGGACGGTACGCCATGCGATGGTGTCGCGGCGATCCAACACCCCTCCTTCACTCTTTTCAGGCCTCTCGGCGCTGTGCTGTGCCTTGCTACTCCTCTTAACGGGCTGCGGCGGCGGTGAAAGTAACGTAGTCACCGGCAACCGCGATGGTGTGTTGCACTATGGCAACGGAGCAGAGCCCCAAGGCCTCGACCCCCATGTGGTGACCGGCGTACCCGAGAACCATATTATCCGGGCTCTGTTTGAAGGTCTGGCGGTCAAAAACCCGATCACGCTGGAGCCCGAGCCGGGTGTCGCCGAGCGCTGGGAGTTCAGCGATGAAGGCAGGGTGATCACGTTCCACCTCAACCCTGACGCCAAATGGTCCAACGGCGAGCAGGTTACCGCAGGCGACTACGTCTGGAGTTGGAACCGCGCGTTACACCCAATGACGGGTAACGAGTACTCCTACATGCTGTTCCCGGTGGTCAACGCCGAGGCGTATCTGAAGGGCGAGGTCACCGACTTTAACGAGGTGGGCGTGAAGGCCCTCGACGACACGACTTTAGAAGTCACGCTGAACGCGCCCACCCCTTACTTTATTCAGCTCATGGATCACTACAGTACCTTTGCGGTGCACCCTGAAACGTTGCTTCAGTTCGGAGAGATGACTGACCGCTATACGCCCTGGACCCGGGTCGCGAATATCGTGAGTAACGGCGCGTTTAAATTGACCGAGTGGTCGCTGAACCGCCGAATCATCGTAGAGAAAAGCGACCTGTACTGGGACCGCGACAATGTCTCGCTCAATAAAGTGGTGTTTTACCCTACTGAAAATGTCGTAAGCGAGGAGCGCATGTTCCGCGCCGAGCAATTGCATTACACCCAGGTTGCGCCGCTGGACAAGATCCCCGTGTATCGCGAGATGCCTGACAGCCCTTATGTGCAGGCGCCCTACCTCGGCACTTACTACTACTTAATTAACACCAAGCGACCACCGGTCGACGACGTGCGGGTGCGCAAGGCACTGTCCATGGCTGTTGATCGCGACAAGCTTGTGCGGACAGTGTTGCAAGAGACCGCCGTGCCGGCGTACTCCATCACGCCGCCAGATACACTGGGGTACTACCCACCCAAACTCTTCGACTATGACCCCGAACAAGCCCGCGCACTGTTAGCCGAAGCGGGCTACCCCAATGGCGAAGGCTGGCCCGGCATTGAGATTCTTTACAACACGCAGGAAGCACATCGCAAGATTGCAGTGGCTATTCAGCAAATGTGGAAGTCCGAGCTGGGTATCGATGTCACCATCTCCAATCAGGAGTGGAAGGTGTATCTGGACGCGGTGAGCCAAATCGACTTTCAGGTCGCCCGCCGAGGCTGGATTGGCGACTACGTCGACGCCAATAACTTCCTCGATATGTTTATTACCGGCGGCGGTAACAACAACACCCAATTCGCCGACCCTGTCTACGATGACCTGATCCTTTACAAAGCTCCCAAGGCTGCCACGCGCGAGGAGCGCTACGCACTGTTCACCGAAGCCGAGACCATGCTGATGGAACAGATGCCGATCATTCCGCTTTATACCTACACCAGTAAGCATCTGATTCATCCGAGCGTAGAGGGCATTTACGCCAATCTTATGGACTCACTGAATCTCAAATATGTGAAGCTGATCCCGGGTCGATCATTGCCCGAGGAGCTGCGCTGATGCTGCGCTTTATACTGATGCGCGTTTTGCAAGCACTGCCTGTGATCTTTGTCGTGATCACCGCCACCTTCTTTTTGGTGCGCTCTGCTCCCGGCGGCCCGTTTGATCAGGAAAAAGTGGTCATTCCAGAGGTCAAAAAAGCACTCGAGGCGCAGTATCGGCTCGACCTGCCCCTACATGAGCAGTACTTCGCCTACCTTGGCGATCTCGCCCAGGGAGACCTCGGCCCCTCGTTCAAGTACCCTGGCCGGAGCGTGAATGAAATCCTGTTCTCCGGGCTACCGGTGACCGCTGAGCTCGGTCTATATGCACTGATGGTCGCGCTGATAATAGGTGTGACTGCCGGCGTATTTGCATCGCTACGACCCAACACCGCACAAGATTACGTCCCCATGAGTCTGGCCATGATCGGCATCTGTATGCCGTCATTTTTATTAGGGCCGCTGTTGGTGCTGGTATTTGGCATCTGGTTAGACTGGCTACCGATCACGGGCTGGGGCGATATTCCCGGTGACAAGATTTTGCCGGCACTGACCTTGGGCTCAGCCTATGCCGCTTATATTGCACGCTTGAGTCGCGCTGGCATGCTGGAGATTCTGTCTCAGGATTACATTCGCACTGCGCGCGCCAAAGGATTACCAGAGTGGCGCGTGGTCACGCAGCACGCGCTGCGCGGTGGGCTAATTCCGGTGATTGCCTTTCTCGGCCCGGCTTTTGCGGGCTTATTGGCGGGCTCGTTTGTGGTTGAGACCATCTTCCAAATTCCCGGTCTCGGACGCTTCTATGTGCAGGCCGCTTTTAATCGCGACTACACCATGATTTTGGGTACCACCGTATTCTTATCTTCACTCATTGTGTTCTTCAATTTAGTGAGTGACATTATCGCAGCCTGGCTCAACCCACGACTCCGGCACCAGCTGAGTGGGAGCGGCTCATGAATACCGCCACGCAGGTATTCGAAGACGCCGAAAAAGGCTCCTCACTCTGGCACGATGCCTGGTTGCGACTGCGCAAGAACAAACTCGCCGTATTTGGCGGCGGCGTATTGCTCTTTATGGTGGTCGTGGCGCTGCTGACACCGTGGCTCGCACCCTATAGCTATGAGGCACAAAACCTCGACCTTGGCGCAACGCCTCCCTCGGCCGCGCACTGGTTGGGCACTGACATCTTTGGTCGCGATCTACTGACCCAGATCATGTATGGCGGGCGCATCTCACTGGCAGTTGGCTTTATTGCCACCGCGGTAGCGCTACTGATTGGCGTGACCTGGGGCGCTATTGCAGGCTATGTGGGTGGCCGGGTCGATGCCGTAATGATGCGCTTGGTCGACATTCTCTATGCCCTGCCCTTCATGATTTTTATCGTGTTGTTGATGGTGGTGTTTGGACGCAATATCTTGCTGCTCTTCCTCGCTATTGGGGCGGTGGAGTGGCTGACCATGGCGCGCATCATGCGTTCGCAGGTGCAGTCGCTGCGGCAACAAGAGTTTGTTGAGGCGGCCGTTTCGGTGGGACTCGCGCCAGCCGCCATTATTCGTAAACATGTGGTACCCAACGCGTTGGGGCCAATCATCGTTTACACCACGCTAACGATCCCGAGCGTAATGCTGCTGGAGGCGTTTTTGAGCTTCCTAGGCCTGGGCATCCAGCCACCGGCGACCTCTTGGGGTCTGCTCATCAGTTACGGCGCCGAGACCATGGAAGAATATCCGTGGCTCCTGATCTTCCCGGGCTGCGCGCTAACGCTCACCCTTTTCTCACTCAATTTTCTGGGCGACGGCCTGCGCGATGCGCTTGACGTGCGCGGCTCCAAGGACTGAACCGTGGCCTTACTCTCCGTCAATAATCTCTCTGTCAGCTTTGTCACCCGCAACGGCACCAATAAGGCCGTTGATAATGTGAGCTTCTCAGTCGAGCAGCGTCAGATCACCGCCATCATTGGCGAGAGCGGCTCGGGCAAATCGGTCTCCTGTTACGCCATGTTGGGCTTGGTACCCAGCCCACCTGGGCGCATTGATGGTGGCAGCGCACACTTTCAGGGTCAGGATCTGCTCGCGCGCTCAGAAGCGGAGCTGCGCGCCATTCGCGGGCGCGACATCACCATGATCTTTCAGGACCCCATGACCTGTCTGAACCCGTTTATGAAAATTGGCGACCAACTGATTGAGCCCCTCACCCTGCACCAGAGTCTGGCCAAAGGTCCGGCCCGCGAGCAGGCAATGGCGCTGCTTGATGAGGTTGGCATCCGCGACCCGCAGGCAGCAATGAGTGCGTTCCCCCACGAATTCTCTGGCGGCATGCGCCAAAGAGTGATGATCGCGATGGCGCTCATTAACGAGCCCAAGTTATTGATTGCTGATGAGCCGACCACCGCGCTGGACGTGACGATCCAAGCGCAGATTCTCAAGCTCATTGCTGCGCTACAGACCAAGCGCGATATCGGTGTTTTATTTATCAGCCACGACCTTGCGGTGGTCTCTGATATCGCGGATCAAATCGTGGTCATGGAGAAAGGCAAGGTCGTTGAAAGCGGCCAGCCGAAAGCGATTTTTGACAACCCACAGCATCCTTACACACAGAAACTGTTGGCGGCGATCCCCAGCGGGCAAAAGGCAGCCGATACGGTGGCGCCGGACCCGCTGATCCGAATAGAGCATCTTCGTACCTGGTTTACCCCCACCGCAGGTGCCGAGCCGGTCAAGGCGGTGGATGATGTTTCCCTCGAGATTCACCGCGGTGAGGTGCTGGGGTTAGTGGGTGAATCTGGTAGCGGTAAATCAACGCTCGGGCGTTCGATTCTGCGACTGGTGCGGATGACTGGCGGTCAGATCAGCTTCGATGGCATTGAGCTGTCGGCACTAGAAGGCAGGTCGCTTAAACAGTTCCGCCACCGCATGCAGATGATCTTTCAAGACCCGTATGCGTCGCTCAACCCGCGCATGACAGTGTATGACACGCTGGCCGAACCCTTGTTACTGCATGGTCTGGTCACTAAAGCGGGGCTAGAGAAAGCGATTCGCGAGCTCATGGACAACGTAGGTCTAGCACGCACGTTTGTGCGCAAGTATCCGCACGAGTTCTCGGGCGGGCAGCGCCAACGGATCGCCATTGGCCGCGCGCTCGCGACACGACCTGAGTTTATTGTGGCTGACGAGCCGGTCTCGGCGCTCGACGTGACCATTCAGGCACAGATTCTTGATCTGCTCGCTGACCTCACCAAGGAATATGGGCTGACCATGCTGTTTATCTCGCATGATCTCGCGGTCATTCGCCAAATCGCCGATCGCATTGCGGTGATGTATCACGGCAAGTTGGTCGAACAAGGCTCTACCGCGCAGGTATTTGAAACGCCGCAGCAGGACTACACCCGCTCGTTACTGGCCGCGATTCCCGGCGCTAACGCTGCCTGAGTTTCACCGGGCTAAGCCAATAGCCATCTGCAAACCAAAAGGCTTATTGCGCCACGGGTGAACGCTACAAAGTAAAGCCAGAATCCAGCGTGACCAGTTGACCCGTTACATAATCGGAACCTGTGATCAGCGACAAAATCGTGTCTGCCACATCCTCAGGTGTGACCACGTGGCCCAGTGGTGTCTGATCCGCAAACATTTTTTTCAGGCCCTCGTACTGCTCGGCGTCGCCGCCGCCCCAGGTATTGAAAGCCCAGTCGCCATCAATTAAACCCGGCAGCACGGCGTTGACGCGGATCTTTTTCTTGCCGAGTGTTTTAGCGAGCGTGCGGGTCAAGCTGTTCATACCGGCCTTGGAGGCGCAGTAGGCGATCGAGCTACCGTTGGCGGTCATGCTCGCAATACTCGAAGTCATAATGATTTCACCGCCACCGACAGCCTCGATGTGCGGCGCCGCTTCCCGGGACATCATGAAGGCCCCGATCAGGTTCACCCGCAACGTGCGAAGCCAGACGTCTTCAGTGAGTGCATCGAGTTGATCGTGGGGGATAAAGGTCGTGGTGCCCGCGTTGTTCACCAATGCATCGAGCTGTCCGAATTGCTCGAGGGTCGCGGCAACCAGCCGTTTGCAATCGGCCTCCTCCGAAACATCTGCCTGCACCGCGAGCGCTTGCCCGCCTGCAGCCGTGATCTGCGTGACGACGGCTTCCGCCGCCTCGGCGGAGCGGCTGTAGTTCACCACCAGCCGCGCGCCCATCTCGGCGAGCTTAGTGGCCAACGCGGCGCCCACACCTGAACTGGCGCCGGTAATCAACACTACTCGATCTGCTACATCCATCCTCACCACTCTCCGACAGAATTATTTAATCCGAGGCAGTGTATCGGCTGGGACACGTTCCGCCACCTGTCTCGTGGCCTGCATTGCTGGCCAATCAGTGAAACGCGAGGTGGCTCACACCACCACCTCGTGTCGTTTGTGACTTAGGACAACTGCAGCGGCAGTGAGCGCAGGCGTTGCCCCGTGGCTTTATACACCGCATTAGCTACGGCGGGCGCGATGGGTGGGAGCCCCGGCTCGCCAACACCCGTGGGCTTGGTGCCACTGTCGATGATAATGACCTCGATCTCGGGAGACTCATCCATGCGCAGCATCGGATAGTCATGGAAGTTACTCTCCTTGATCGCACCGCCCTCTAGGCTCAGTCCGCCATGCAACGCAGCCGTCAGGCCGTAAATCACGCCGCCTTCCATTTGCGAGCGCACGATGTCGGGGTTCACCGCCTGACCACAGTCGAGCACGCAGGTGACCCTGTGCACGCGGATCTTACCGTTCTCGACAGAGACTTCAGCAATTTCGGCCACATCAGTACGGAACGAATGGTGTGCCGCAAATCCCAGGTGATGACCCGCCGGCGGGTTCATTTTGGCCATGTGCTCGCCCGCCACGCGGATGACATTGTTGAGCCGTGGCGAGTTCTGCGTATTTTGCAATCGAAACGCCACCTCATCCATGCCAGCGGCCTGAGACAACTCGTCAATCATCGACTCTTTGGCAAACGCCGTGTAGGAGTGGCCCACGGCGCGCCAGAATGTCATCGGCAGTTCATGGTCCACCGTCAAGTGAGTCACCCGCGTATTGGGGTGATCGTAGTCTTCAAACAACCCCTCGGTACTCGACTCATCGGTCGCAAATTTCTCGAAGTACCACTCACTCAAATTAGCGACGCCTTCGACCATGCCGTCGCCCATCCAGGAGTAGAGAGCCGGCAACAACGAACGGAAGGTATCGGGGGAAATATCGGCACCGGCACGCGCGGCGTCCCAAGCGATCAGGTTGCCGCCACTATCGACGCCCGCCTTGATGCGCATGAGTGAGGCAGGCCGGAAGGGTCCCTGTTGGATGTCGTCCTCACGCGTCCAGACCAACTGGATCGGCTTGCCGGTTGTTTTGGCGATCTCGGTCGCTTCGACAATATGCGACGGTGTGCCGCGCCGGCCGAAGCCGCCACCGAGGTAAGTCTGATGAAAGCGTACGTTCTCAGCGGGGATATCTGCCACGCGTGAGACCAGCCCGGGCACGGCTGACGGGAACTGGATACCCGTCCAGACATCCGCCTCATCGCCCTGAATACTGACTACTGCATTTACGGGTTCCATGGGAGAATGCGATAACAGCGGTGCCCAATATTCGGCTTCATGGGTCGTTGAGGCAGACTGCAGTGCCACCTCAATGTCACCCTCGCTTGGGCCTTCCACGCCGTTACCTGTATCGAGTGCTGCCGCGTAATCGCGTCGTAATGTAGCGGTATCAACAGCCTCCAATGGCAGTGACTCCCACTGCACATCGACCTTGGCCGCGGCCTGCTTGGCCTGCCAGAAGCTTTCGGCGACCACCGCCACCCCGGTACCGATCTCAAAGATATCGGTGACACCGGGCATGCTTTTGGCGCTCGCGGCATTCACTGACAGTGCTCTGGCCCTGGCTACCGGTGCACGCACGACGACCGCGTAATGCATACCGGGCACGTCAACGTCGATGCCAAACTGAGCCGTGCCAGTCGACTTGGCGATCGCATCAACCCGACGGGTTTCCTGACCGATGTATCGGAACTCCGATGCGGGCTTCAGCGGTGCGTCCGCCTCAATGGTGAGCGATTGTGCGGTCGTAATAAAATCTGCATAGGGATAACGCGTCTCACCTGCCACCACATAACCGTTATCAGTAGTGAGCGAGGAGGTCGCGACGCCGAGGTCTTTCGCTGCGGCCTCGAGAATCAGCGCCCGCGTATTGGCGCCGACCTGTCGCAGTTGCAAATAGTGAGCATGTATTGACGAGCTACCCCCCGTCCCCTGCATGCCGAAGTCGGGGTTCACATAATCCTCGTGCGCCCCGGCAAGACGGATTTCCATATCGAGCGGGTTTACATCGAGCTCTTCACCAACCAAGGTTGCCAGGCCAGTGGTGACGCCCTGCCCCATCTCGGAGCGGGCGGTATAAAAGCGAATGGTGTTGTCGGGGAGTATCTGCAAGAAGGCGTTCGGAGTCCACGCTCCTTCGGTGCTCGCGATTGGCAGGGGCGCCGGCGCGCTGGAGCAACCTGTAATGGCAAAGCCGACCACTAGACCACCACCGGTGACAGCACTGGTTTGCAGGAAGCGACGACGCGAGACATTGACCGTGTTCATGCTCTGCCCTCCGTCTGCGCCATGGCATCGTAGGCCAAGGCATTCTCACTCACTGACTGGATCGCGCGCTTGATACGGGGGTAGCAGCCGCAGCGGCAAATGTTGCCCGCCATTGCGGCGTCGATCTCGTCACTGCTGGGGTTGGGTTTGGCATCAAGGAGCGCCGCCGCTGCCATGATCTGGCCCGACTGGCAGTAACCACATTGGGGCACTGCGTGTTCGTGCCACGCCGCCTGCAGAGGATGCAGATCTTCCGGCGTGCCCAGGCCCTCGATAGTCGTGATCGCCTTGTTAGCCACCGCCTCGATAGGCGTGACGCAGGTTTTGAGGGCCGCGCCATCCACATGCATAGTGCAGGCACCGCACAAACCGGCACCACAACCAAACTTAGAGCCCTTAAGCTTAAAGTGGTCACGCACCACCCATAAAAGCGGCGTGCTGGGGTCGACATCGGCTTGAACGGTCTCGCCGTTGAGCGTGAAGTGAATCATCCGCTAAGTCTCCATGTGATTACGCAACTATACGGCGCCACATGAGGTTGCGGATCGGCGCAAAACGGTGAAAACGCGGTCTATGCGTGGTCAAAAGTCTATCCGAACCGCTCTAGAGCGGCTCAGATGGGAGAATTTTAACGAACGTCTGCAGTGATCGCGGGCTCGGACTTACTCGGGGTCAGCGACTTTCAGCAACTGCTTGCCGAGGTTTTTGCCCGTAAACAAGCGCTGCAAGGTGGTGGGGATGTTCTCGAACCCTTCCTGCATGTCGACCTGATACTTGAGTTTGCCTTCGCCAATCCAGCCAAGCAGGTCTTTGATCGCCTCACCTGCACGGGGCAGATAATCGAGTACGATAAAGCCCTCCATGCGGCTGCGCATGATCACCAGGTTCATGATGTTGGTGGGGCCAGGCTGAGGCGTGGTCGCGTTGTAGTTGGCGATACCACCGCACATCACGACGCGTGAGCGCAGATTCAAGTGATTGAGCGCCGCTTCAAGAGTGTCGCCACCGACATTGTCGAAGAACACATTCCATTTCTCGGGGCAGGCCTCGGCAATCTGCTGATCGAGATTGCCCTGCTTATAGTCAATGGCGAGATCAAAACCCGCCTCTTCGGTGAGCCAGGCACACTTTTCAGGACCACCCGCAATACCGACCACGCGACAGCCTTTGATCTTGGCGATTTGCCCCGCAACCGAGCCTGTGGCACCCGCCGCACCCGAGACCAGCACGGTCTCGCCGGGCTGGGGATCACCCAGATCCAAGAGACCAAAGTAAGCGGTCAGGCCTGTCACGCCCAATACCGAGAGCATCATTTCAGGGGGCGCGCCCTCTGGCATAGGCCTCAAGCTTGAGGGCGGGTGCGCTGGGTCAACCACCGCGTAATCCTGCCAACCATTGGTGGCCTGTACCATTTGACCCGCTGAAAAATCCGGGTGGTTCGACTTCACTACCTGGGCCACGCAGCCTGCGCGCATGGGGTCACCGATCTGCACAGGCGGCAGGTAACTCTCACGATCCATGGTCCAACCGCGCTGGGTAGGATCGAAGGAGAACATGAGGTTACGGATCAACACTTCACCCTCACCGGCCTCAGGGATGTCGGTCTCAACGTACTTGAAATGTTCGGGTCCAATCATGCCCACGGGGCGCTCGTGTAAAAGCCACTGTCTGTTCATTGTTATGCGTCTCTCTGCTGGTCTAGTTTTCGCGATACTGTTATGTAGAGCCGTCGAACCCGAGCGGTTCACCGCTGCTACAAAATGTCGTTTCAATGAGAAACGCACCATACAACATCGGTGATCAGTTGTACCCTATGAACCAGGATTCGCAGTCTGCGCGCGCTCAAAGACAATGAGAATGCGGGACTTCTTTGGGCGGCGTATGATTCACAGAGGAAGCTCTTTGGAACCCGTCATGACGCACACAATGTCCCGCCAGACTCACGCCCCTCGTTGCAACAAAACGCCCTCAAGACACTTGCTGGCTAAAGTGCTTGTCACTGTAGCCGCGACCCTGACTTTCAGCGCGTTTGCCACAGACCCACCAGCATCAGAGGCACGTCACGGGCGGATCAGCCCCCATGCGCAAACCGTCACCACCGTGGCTGACCAGCTCTGGG